>NZ_CP093312.1:313297-626594 GCF_023213175.1 Sulfurovum sp. XGS-02 | reverse complement strand
GTTCATCGACACGCTTTTGGCAACATTCCTTGTGACAGGTTCCGTCTCCTACCTCTTTTATGCCAATCGTGTCTTCCAGCTTCCGCTTGCCATCTTTGCCATCGCCACTGCCACGGTACTTTTTCCTGCTGTTTCCAAAGCGCTGAAAAACAACAATGAAACAGACGCATATAAAAATCTCAACCAGGCCTTTTGGTTACTTGCATTTTTGTTAGGCGGGGCTATGGTTGGTGGTATCTTGCTGGCTGAACCTATCATCTGGCTTCTCTTTGAAAGAGGAAAGTTCACAGTAGTTCAGACAGTTGAAACAGTTCAAGTACTTCAAATGTATATGGTAGGTCTGCTTCCTTTTGGACTGGCAAAACTTTTTTCTCTTTTTCTTTATGCTTCACACAGGCATCTCAAAGCAGCCAAGATCGCTGTCTATTCTCTTGTCACTTCAGTAACAGCATCACTGATACTCATGCACCCTCTTGGTGCATCCGGACTAGCTTTGGCCGGAAGTATCGGAGGATGGGTACTTTTTATACTGACGGTAAAAGAGGTGGGTACAGATAAGTTTATGGAGATCATTCGATCAAAAAGATCACTTTATTGGATCATAAGTGTGTTGTTTTTTTCTATCTTGCTGTATGGAGTTAATGACTATCTTCTGGAGTATATTCGCTAAGTAAAAAAAAGTAAAAGAAAAAACTCTTTTACTTTTTTGTTAAAGTATATAAAACTACTGCTTTTTCATTGCAGCACCGCATTTACCCGCTTCACATTTCATCACAGGTTTTTTCGTATCGATCTCTTTAGCTGCACCGTGGTTCCCATGACTGCCATGATGACCACTCTTCGCCGCACCGTATGTTGCAAAAGCATACACTCTGTAGAGGTTCAATGACAGATAAAATGTGATAAGTGAAGAGGCGAACACAAAGGCTAAGACCTTCTTCATTTTAGATGATTCAAAGAACTTTATTCTCTTTGCAAGAATCAGGTATGCCCAGATAGCTGCGAGATACGGGATCACATCAAAAACTCTTAACCAAGCATCTCTTCTAGAAGCCAAATTCTCAACCGGTCCAGCATCCAGACCAAACCCGTAAATAAAGGCATTTCCTATATCTGCATAGTGATGTGTAAAAATACTGTGTATCAAGTGTGCCAAACCTCCGATGATGAAGAGAGGTACAAACGCATACCCTAAAGTATAAAAAGTCTTTTCAAACGATGCTTTTAAGATCTTAGAGGCCACAAACATACCGATGTAGACGATTCCGATTGAAAATACCGTTGCATAGAACATGGCAAAAAGACCTACTGCATCAAATCTGCCAAAATCTACATACTGCTGCACATAGGCTGCTGACTGAGACCAGATGAAGGTATCAGCTATGGCAGTACGGCTCAAGGCATGGTGAAAGTTCATCGTAATGGTGATCGCTGCAGTGATGAGGATCAGTGCCCAAATCTCTGATTTGTTGAACTTAAACTTCTCAAAAAGAGATCTGGAAGGCTTTGTAAACCTAAAAGCTACGGAGTCACAGGCACTGCTGCAGTCCATACAGAGCGTACAGTCATCCATCGAGTTCTTGTTATCAAAGGCGTATGGCTTGAGATTATACGAACATGCCGAGGCACACTCATAGGTTTTACAACTGTTACAGTCCTCTTTATACGTACCTAGTTCTGCAAAAGAGACCTTTCCGTACACTCTTGTCAAGGTCCCGATAGGACAGATATATTTACAGTAACTCATATCTTTATAGAGATAATACATCACAAATGCGATCAATGTAAGTCCAAGAAAAAGCCAAGCTGTTGTAAGCGGTACTCTCCAGAAACCAGGTACAAAATAGTAGATACCCCACCATCCAAAGAAGAGAAGCAAAATACCGATATACCTGTTTCTCAAAAACTTCGGCATCTCTTTTTTAAGACCGAATTTCGTGAGGTATTTCCCTACAAATCCGTGCGGGCAAATACCGCAGAAGATCTTGCCAAACGTGGCAAGGGTAATGACCATAAAAACAGGCCAAAAGAGTCCCCAGAAAAGATAGGTCGTAAAGATATTCTCATGACCTGGAACAACGAACCCCATGTAGACACCATAGATGAATAGAGCAAGCACTGCCATCTTCAACCCTGTCAAAAATGTCTGGTTTTTAAACATAAACCCCAATACAGGCATGCCGTATATATCGTTTCTATCTCTAGTTTCTTTGAACTCTACCATACACTATCCTTTAAAATGTATAACTATACGTCACCATAAAACTCTGAGGTGCAGCTGCTTTATATGAGACATTTCCGTTTGCATCTTTTGACGCTTGCATTGCATAATATTCATCTGTCAAGTTTCTTACATTCAACTGTATATTATGTGCTTGATACTCATACCCTAGCATCAAATCGGTGACAAAATCATACCCTTCATACTTTTGGGTATTTGCATTGTCCATATAGTAACTTCCCCAACCTTTTGTCGTGACTCTTGCTTTGAAACCGTTTTCCATTCTATAGGCTGCAAACAGAGAGTATTGGTTTTTAGGGATATAAGGCAAAGCGTTACCATCTCTTGATACCCATGTTGCACCACCACCGTAACCTACCTGCTCTTCATATGTAACAAATTCAAAATCACTGTAGGCATACGAACCACCTATGTCTAATTCGTTTGAAACCCTGTAGACTCCATTGAACTCTAACCCTCTTTTTTGCGTTTTCCCCGCATTATCATAAATCACATTACCGTCTGCATCTGTCGTTTTGATGATCTCATCCCTCACATCATTTTGATAGATCGCCACATCAAGTGATAGATTATTCATCCTGCTTTTAAGACCGACCTCATAGTTCACATTGGTACTTTTATCAAGTGAAATGCCTTGATCTTGTGCTGCTTCGATCTCACTCCCCGTAGGTGCCTGATTTGCCGTTGCAATGGTTGCATACATATTTGTCGAATCCGTTAACCTATATATCGCTCCAATTTTTGCGGAGAAGAGATTGTAGGTCTTGTCTATTTCGTAAAGCCCTGCACCCGGTACATAATTTTTTGCTCCATAATCATAAGCCGTGATCTCGTTTCCGCTGATATCTATACTTAACTTATCGACTCTTGTACTCATATCTATGGTGAAATCCTCAGTTGGAGAGAAGGTTTCCATCAGGTAGATGCCATAAAGTGTCGTAGTACTATCTTCAATTTGTGCTAAAGCACCTTTCTCGTTTGATGTTGTTTGCACAATTTCTTCACGGGAAAAAGGAAAATAAGGAAGAGTAACTGTCTGCGTTGTATAGTCTGCATATTCATACTTCTTTGCATCATTCGTAATATCCGTTTTATAGGTTACCCCCGCTACAAGCGTTGCTTCCTTATCGAATACTTTATGCGTATAATTAAGTTCCAAATCCGTTCCATACACACTGTTGTCATCACTGTCATTGATCAAACCGGTTACAGGGTGAAAATGATCCCATGTATTAAAGTAAAATCTTGGTTTTAATAGTAGATCACCGATCTCTTTTTCATACTTGGTATTGATGGCAAAGATTTTAGAATCTCTGGCACTATGTTGCCACTGTGAACTTGTATTATGCTGTTCACCTGTTTCTTGGAAGATTGCAAATTCAGTAGCATTCATATCGGTTGGGATATTCATATTTGACTCTGTATAAGAAAACTCTGTCTCTAAAGTAGACTCATCTTCAAAGATATGCCCATGTTTCAAACTCACTTGTGTTGCATCAAAGTCGTTGTTGTCTCTCCAGTTATTGTCAATTTCACGTTTAGAAAACGTCAAAGAGGCAAAATCGTTTTCTCCAATTTGACCACGTACTTTGAGGTTGACATTCTTTTGTCCGTCATCACCCACACCTATTTTAATTCTGTCATCACCCTCTTCAAAAACAGACTTTGTGACAAGTTGGATTACACCGCCTGTTGTATTTGCCGCATTGATGGAACCTGGTCCCTTTTGAACCTCTATACTCGATACATCCTGCATATCGATAAAATCAAATCTGGTAAATGAATCCGGATCTGTCATTGGTACACCGTCTTTCATAACCATGATCTCTCTCACACCATATCTGGCCTTCAGTCCCGCTCCCCTGATGATCAGTCTAGGACTTGGTGAATTGGTCGATGACTCTGCATTGACTCCTGGTATATTTTCTATCGCTTCTTGAATATTGAGTATATTCTTGTCCTCTATCGTTTGTTCATCTACAACAGCGATCGATTGCGATACGTCCTTTGTCGGTGTTGCAATCTTTGTTGCCGTAACACTGACTGCTTCCAGATTTATCTCTTCAGCATTGATTGACGATAATGCCAATAGTGTGATTAACGAATATTTGATTTTCATATCTCCCCTTTTAAATTGAATGAGGAAAGTTTATAAGTGTAGTGTTAATTTTGTGTTAACCTTTATGCTAAAAAGAAAAAATATTAAAATCGAATCATTTTATCTCCTACATTTCATCCTGTACAATTCAGGGTAATCTCTTCTAATCAACTTTTGGCTATAATCACAACACTACATAAAACAAAGGTCCAGCGATTATTATGCACATTTATGACAGCGTACAAAAAACCAAACTCTCTTTTGAACCCATCCGTAAAGGAGAAGTAAGCATTTATGTCTGCGGACCTACTGTTTATGACGATGCGCATTTAGGCCACGCACGAAGTAGCCTCTCTTTTGACCTTCTCTCACGCACGCTCAAAGCCCTTGGCTACAAAGTCACACTGGGGAAGAACTTCACCGATATCGATGACAAGATCATCAAAAAAGTAGAAGAGACGGGCAAAAGCATGGAAGAGATCACCTCTTTTTACATCGGCCGATACCTTGAAGAGATGGGAGCCCTCGGCATAGAGCGTGCTGATATCGAACCAAAAGCCACGGAGTCCTTGCAGGCAATAGAGAATATGATACAAACCCTCATAGACAAAGACATAGCCTATGTTATCTCCTCGGGTGATGTCTACTTTGATACAAGCAAAGATGCACACTATGGAGAGATATCACACCAGGTAGGCGAAGATGAGGACAACCAGAGCCGTGTAGCACACACTTCTGAGAAAAGAAACCCAAAAGATTTTGCACTCTGGAAAGCGTGTAAAGGCAGTGAGGATATCTGTTTTGATACCCCCTTCTCTTCAGGCCGTCCGGGCTGGCATATAGAGTGTTCAGCGATGATAGAAAAACACTTTGCAAAGCAGCACGGTACGCAAGAGTACAGTATTGACATCCATGCAGGCGGTGCTGACCTGCTTTTCCCTCACCATGAGAATGAAGCTGCACAAAGCCGATGTGCGACAGGACATGAACTGGCAAAGTACTGGATGCATAACGGTTTTGTGCAGATAGATGGAGAAAAGATGAGCAAGTCTCTGGGGAACAGTTTCTTTCTCAAGGATGCGCTCAAGGTCTACGACGGGGAAGTGCTGCGCTACTACCTCAACTCTGTACACTACAGAAATGACTTTAATTTCAATGAAGAAGATCTGCTCACTTCTAAAAAAAGACTCGACAAGCTCTACAGACTGAAAAAACGTGTCAGTCCCGGAAAAGCTTCTGCGGTCAATAAAACATTCAAAAAAGCACTGCTTGATGCGATGGGGGATGACCTCAACATCTCCATAGCCCTTGCCGTAATCGATGAAATGATCGCTACAACCAATGATGCCTTAGATAGCAATCCAAAAGACAAAGCTCTCAAAAAAGAGACTTTGGCAAACATCGAATTTATCGATGCACTGCTTGGCTTTGGCGGCAAAGAGCCTTTCTCCTATTTTCAGATCGGTGTGGATGAAACCCTTAAAACACAGATAGAGACACTGCTCTCTGAACGTACAGAGGCAAAAAAAGAGAAAAACTTTGAACGTTCGGATGCCATCCGTGATGAACTGACAGCCTTGGGAATATCGATCATGGATACCCCTGATGGCACACTCTGGGAAAAAGCGTAATGAAAGACCTTCTCAGACAGTATCTCCCCTATCTTTCAGGCTACAAAAGACAATTTTTCTTTGCCATACTGGGGATGATCGCTGTTGCGGTCGGTACTGCGGCAACAGCACAGCTCATTAAGCCTGTACTGGATGATGTCTTCATCAATAAAGACAGGGAAATGCTCTTGCTTATGCCGTTTTTCCTCGTGGGTGTCTTTGCACTCAAAGGGTTAGGAAGGTACATACAAACCTACTATACCTCTTACATCGGACAGGATGTCGTAAGGAAACTGCGTGACCAGCTTGTCTCCCACCTCACTTACCTCGATATGGAATTTTTCAGAAAAACACACTCCGGAGAGATACTCTCTCGTGTCACCAATGACATTGCACGTATCCAAATGGTCGTTGCCAATATCATTCCTGATCTCATTAGAGAAACATTGACCATTCTTGCATTGACGGGGTATGTCATTTATCAAAACCCCAAACTTGCCTTTTATTTTTTGGTGATCATGCCGCTGGCAGTCTTTCCTCTCTCTAGACTTGCTAAAAAAATGCGTAAATACTCCAAACTTTCTCAAGAGAGTACAGCTGATATGACAACAAGACTCAATGAAATATTTTCCAACATTGAAGTGATCAAGTCCAACTCAAGCCAAATGTATGAAGAGGAACGTTTCAAGAAAGACAATCAAAGCGTCTTTAGATTTCTTATGAAACAGGTGAAAACAAATGCTTTGACATCACCGCTGATGGAAACGCTGGGATCAGTGGCTATAGGGATTGTCATTTACATAGGAGGGAAAGAGGTCATAGACGGACATATGACCGTAGGTTCCTTTTTTGCTTTTGCAACTGCACTTTTCATGCTTTATGATCCTGTAAAACGTCTTTCATCACTTTACAACAAAGCACAAGATGCCATCACTGCCAATACACGTATGCATGAACTGCTTGATACCAAGCCTGCTGTCATATCAGGGAAGGATGAACTCACGGAGAACATTGAAACCATCACCTTAGAAAATGTTTCACTCCAATACGATGAGACCCCGGCATTAAAGCATATCACCCTTCACGCCCAAAAAGGTGACTCCATTGCATTGGTAGGTGATAGTGGCGCGGGTAAAAGTTCGTTGGTCAACCTGCTGGTGCGTTTCTATGACCCTAGTGAAGGAAAGATCTTTATCAACGGTAAAGAGAACAAAGATTTCACGCTCACTTCCCTACATCAAAAGATAGCCTATGTGACACAGCGTATCTATATCTTTAACGACTCCATCGCAGCCAATGTGGCTTACGGTGAAGAGATAGATGAAACACGTGTGATCAAAGCATTGGAAAAAGCACATGCGATGGAGTTCATCAATCAGTTGGATGAGGGGATACACACACTTTTATCTGAAAGCGGTGACAACCTCTCAGGAGGGCAAAGACAGCGTATCGCTCTGGCACGCGCACTCTATAAGAACCCGGATATTCTCATACTGGATGAAGCAACCTCTGCGCTGGATAACAAAAGTGAAGCACTGATACAACAAGCCCTGCATGAACTCAAATCAGAAATGATCACCTTTACTGTCGCGCATAGATTAAGTACCATAGAAGATGCCGATACCATCTTGGTATTCCAAAAAGGAGAGATCATCTGCAGGGGATCACATCAAACCTTGCTGCAGGAGTGTCCGACCTATCAAAAATTATCAAGGAGTTTATAATTATGTTACGATTCACCCTCCTCTTTACTTTTTTATCTACTATGCTTTTTGCACAGCAGGAGAATGAGCAATTTCCTTTCATCGGAGCGACCCTAGCCACGCATTCCATAGATTTGAAATCAACAACATCCAGCCAAAATGAAACGATTGCGGGATTTCGCTATGGTAAACAGACCCTGGATTGGCGTACTGTGTTTACACTCACTGGCAATAATGATCTTCAGACATTTGCAATGGAAATAGATAAAATACTCCTGGATGAACTCTTCGGAACCCCAAAATTAAGACCGTATCTTGGTGCCACTGTCGGATATCTTCACTATGAAGAGAGCGATCTTTTGGACAATGACGGGTTTTTTTTTGGAGGAAATTTCGGATTCCTGATCTATGCCACAGCAACAATCGATGTAGATCTTTCCTATCACTATTATAAAGTATCCGCCATGGATCCACTCGATACCATGCAGGGTGCAAACCTCTCTCTACATTACTTTTTTTGATTATTTCGCTATAATTAGCACACTATAATTATGGAGTCTCCCTTGTCAATTTTTTCTTACCAAAACCTCAAAAAAATACTTTTTAAACTTGATCCTGAGACCGCACACACTGTTGCAGGTCTTGGACTTAGAGCAATCGCACACTGCCCTATTCTCTTGCGTTTTGTCAAAAACCAGAACTTTGTTACTCACCCTATGCTCCAGCAGGAGATCTTCGGACGTACTTTTCAAAATCCTGTAGGCTTAGGTGCAGGATTTGACAAAAACGGTCAGTACATTACTGCTATGCCGACTTTAGGGTTTGGTTTTACAGAGATAGGTACTGTGACACCAAAACCGCAAGGGGGGAATGCAAAACCAAGACTCTTTAGGCTCATTGAAGACAACTCCATTCAAAATGCGATGGGCTTTAACAACAAAGGTAGCCACTACATGCTTCAGCAGCTTAAAAAGCTCTACTTTTTTGATTATCCTATGGGAATCAACATCGGGAAGAATAAACTTACATCAGAAGATGATGCACTAGATGACTATGAGACACTTTTTAGGGCTTTTAAAGATTATGGTGACTACATCGTGATCAACATCTCTTCTCCAAACACTCCAGGACTAAGAGACCTGCAGAATGAAGCGTTCATTAATGCTATTTTCAAGATGGCTAAAGAGATCACCACTCAGCCTGTACTGCTTAAAATTGCACCAGATATGGAACCTGAAGATGCAGTTGCACTATGTAAAACAGCAGTAGAAGCAGGTGCAGCAGGTATTATCGCTACCAATACTACCATAGACTACTCTTTAACACCGCATGCCAAAGATTTCGGTGGTATCTCTGGAGCACTTCTTACTGAAAAATCCTATCAGCTCTTCAAAGCCATAGGTAAAGAGCTCTATGGTAAAACCATACTCATCTCCGTAGGAGGTATAGACTCTGCAGAAGAAGCCTACAGACGTATCAAAGCCGGTGCCTCTTTGGTACAGGTCTACAGCATGCTTGTCTACAGAGGTCCGGCACTTATCCAAGAGATCAATGAAGGTTTAATTAAACTCTTACAAAAAGATGGTTATAAACATATCAGCGAAGCCATCGGAGCAGATTACAAATGAGCCTAAAAAGCCTCAAACTTTTTATTTATACATGTATCATCGGATGTATGTTCACAACAGGAGTATCAATGGCCAATTCATTGCCAGAACATTTTACAAAAACATTGGACAACGGTATGCAGATCGTTGTCATCCCTATGGATAACGATTCAGGCGTTATCACCACAGATATCTACTACAAAGTAGGAAGCAGAAATGAAGTGATGGGTAAAAGCGGTATGGCCCATATGCTTGAGCACCTCTCTTTCAAATCTACAGATAAACTCAAAGAGGGTGAATTTGACACGATCGTGAAAAGTCGTGGGGGTGTCAATAATGCAGCCACAGGCTTTGACAAAACACACTATTTTATTAAAACAGCCAGCAAGAACCTTGCACTGAGCCTTGATCTCTTCTCTGAACTGATGCATAACCTCAAACTCACCGATGAAGAGTTTCAAAAAGAGCGTGATGTGGTCGCTGAAGAGAGACGTCTAAGAACAGATAACAATCCTATGGGCTATCTTTACTTCAGGGTCTTCAATACACACTTTACCTACCATCCTTACCACTGGCTTCCGATCGGTTTTATGGAAGATATTCTCTCATGGAAGATAGAAGATATCAGAGAGTTCTATCACCGTTATTATCAGCCAAGCAATGCCATTTTAGTCGTGGCTGGAGATATCACACCTGAAGAGGTATTCAAAGAAACTGAAACATATTTCGGGCATATTCAAAATAAACATGAGATTCCAAAAGTCACCGCTGTGGAGCCTAAAGTGGATGGTGCCAAAAGAGCCGTACTCCATAAAGAGAGTAACCAGGTCGATACGATTGCGATCACCTACTCCATCCCAAACTATGAAGATGATGACCAGGTAGTACTTTCTGCCATCAGCCATATACTCAGTGCCGGGAAAAGTTCTCGTTTTGAAAAAACACTGGTGAATGAAAAGCACCTGGCAAACCAGGTTTATGGCTACAATATGGAACTTGCTGACCCGGGTGTGTTCCTCATCATGGCGATGTGTTCCCCTCAAGCCTCTTTGGATGATTTGGAAAAAGAGATCCTGGCTGAACTTGAAAAGATCAAAAACGGTGATGTCACACAAGCTGAACTGGATAAGGTCAAGATCAATACAAAAGCAGAATTCATCTACTCTTTGGAGAGTTCAAGTTCCGTTGCAGGGCTCTATGGAGACTATTATGTGAAGGGAAATATTCAGCCTTTACTTGAATATGAAGAGAAATTAGATAAAATTACGCTCAAAGATATTAGCGATGCCGCTAAAAAGTATTTTGATCACAATTTTTCAACCACTGTGATCTTGAAAAAAAACTAGGATAGTAGACATGAGTAACTATATTACGGGTGCGACCACTGCACTGATCACTCCATTTAAAAATGGTACATTGGATGAAGCAACCTTTGCGACACTGATCAAAAGACAAATTGCACATGGAATCGATGCGGTATGTCCTGTAGGAACGACGGGTGAGAGTGCGACACTAAGTCATGATGAGCATAAAAGATGTATCGAGATAGCCGTTGAAGTCTGTAAAGGTACTGAAACCAAAGTCCTTGCAGGTGCAGGCAGCAATGCAACACATGAAGCTATAGATATTGCTAAACATGCAGAAGAGTGTGGTGTTGATGCGATCTTCTCTGTGAGTCCGTACTACAACAAACCAAGCCAGGAAGGACTCTACCAACACTACAAAGCGATTGCTTCTGCGGTCAAAGTCCCTTTCATGCTCTATAATGTGCCCGGACGTACAGGTGTAGATATCTTACCTGATACAGTAAAAAGACTCTATGATGATGTAGAGAACATCATGGGTATCAAAGAAGCGACAGGATCAATCGAAAGAACGGTTGAACTTTTGGCAAAAGTACCTGACTTGTATGTCTTCTCAGGTGATGATGCGATCGATTTTCCTATTTTGGCAAGTGGAGGAAAAGGAATCACTTCTGTGACTTCCAACCTTTTGCCAGATATGAAAGCAGAGCTTGCTCATGCGGCACTTGAAGGTGACTTTGTAAAATCTAAAGCCATCAATGATAAACTTTTTGAGATCAACAAAGTGCTTTTCTGTGAAAGTAACCCTATCCCTATCAAAGCTGCGATGTACATCGCAGGACTGATCGATACACTCGAATACAGATTACCACTGGTACCCCCAAGCAGTAAGAATATGAAAAAGATCGAAGAAGTTATGAAAAAATACAATATAGTAGGAGCGTAAATATGTCAGAAATGAAAGGTAAAACACTTGTCATCACAGGAGCAACCAAAGGTATTGGTAAAGCCGTAGCTGAAAAGTTTGCTCAAAACGGTGTAAATATCGCATTTACATATAACTCTAACAAAGAAGCTGCAGATGAGATCGCTGCAGACCTTGAGAGCAAATACGGTGTGAAGGCAAGAGCATACCCACTGAACATATTAGAACTTGATGAATTTAAACCTCTCTTTGAAGCGATCGATAAGGACTTTGACAGAGTAGATTTCTTTGTCTCTAACGCTATGATCTATGGACGTCCGGTCGTAGGCGGTTACGGTAAATTCATGAAACTCAGACCTTCAAAAGGTTTAACAAATATTTATACTGCAACCGTAGGTGCATTTGTACGCGGTTCTCAAGAAGCTGCCGTACGTATGGAAAAAGTAGGTGGTGGTGCCATTGTTACACTCTCTTCCACAGGTAACCTTATCTACATTGAAAACTATGCAGGTCACGGTACGAACAAAGCAGCGGTTGAAGCTATGGCTCGTTATGCTGCTGTTGAACTGGGAGAAATGGGTATCAGAGTCAATGCTGTATCCGGCGGACCTATCGATACAGATGCACTCAAAGCATTTACAAACTATGAAGAGGTCAAAGCTGAGACCATTAAACGTTCATCAGTCAACAGAATGGGAAGTCCAGAAGACCTTGCCGGTTCTGTCTATTTCCTCTGTACAGACGAAGCATCATGGATCACAGGTCAAACACTTGTTGTCGATGGTGGAACGACATTCCGTTAAAGTTATCTATTCTTTATTCAGTAAGTAATAAACGAATATTCGATCTAGCGAACAACTCAATCGCTGTATACAGTTGGCTTCGCTTGCATTTTTTTCTTTTTGGGTTACTTTTTTCTCTTTTGTCGCAGTACAAAAAAGAAAAAAGTAACAAAGAAATTTAACCTACATGATTAGCTCAGGACAAGAGAATGAATAAAGCACAAATATTTAACATTCCAAATATCTTAGCATTTATCCGCCTTCTTCTTGCTCCAGTGATGTTCCTTTTTCTGGTCAATCAGGATGCATCTCTCTTTCAAGGCATACACCCCTCTTGGCTCAACTACTTTGCAGCTTTTATCTTCGTAGTCGCGTCTGCTACAGACTTCTTTGATGGCTATATAGCACGTACTTTTAACCAGATCACTACCATGGGTAAGATCCTCGACCCTTTGGCAGACAAAATGCTGACGCTGGCAGGATTTCTAGGATTGATGATGCTGGGGTCAGCATCTCCTTGGGCCATCTTTCTTATACTCACACGAGAACTCTTCATCACTGGACTTAGGGTGTCGGCTGTCAGTCAGGGTCTTGACATCGCGGCCTCATGGATGGGAAAGGTCAAAACCGTAGCACAGATGGTAGCCATAGGTTTTTTACTGATGCAATGGCCAGGTGCCGAACTTCTCTTATGGAGTGCTGTTGCATTGACACTCTACTCTGGTTATGAATATGTCAGAGATTTCTTTAAAAATACTTCTATCTAGTCAATTGGTTAAAAATTAATCACCTCTCTATTTATCATCTGTTAATCCTTATGTTACACTTTGTTATCCAAAATTCAAAACAAGGGAAAAACATGAAATGGACAAAATTAAGTTTAGTAGCAGCTTTAGCTGTTAGCTCAGCAGTTGCAGGTGGAGACATTGCTCCAGTAGAACCAGTTGTTGAAGCGCCGGTTGTTGAAGCTGCTGCTTGTAACAGTAACACTACGATCAATAGTAAAGCTGTACTTTACTCTTTTACAACAGATGGTTATGGTGATTTAGATTGGTATAAAGGAGATAGCAGTGCATTAGGTGCAGCTGTTACTTTAGATGTAGCTCATAAAATCACAGATAACGTAACTGCTAACGTTACTGCAGTAGGTTTTACTAACCTTACAAATTCCTATGACAAGCCAGATGTTTGGGGTCAGTTCGAAGGTCAAGAGACAGGTGCTTTCCTAAACATTGCTAACATCACTGCAGCATATGGTGATACAACTTTCGTTCTTGGTCGTCAGCTTCTTGACACGCCAATGATTCAAAGTTTTGATTGGTTACTAGCTCCGGGTTCATTTGAAGCTTATACAGTAGTAAATAAATCTATCTCAAACCTTACTTTAGTTGGTTCATACATTGCAGAATATAGAATGAACGGCTCAGGTACAGACTTTGCTGCTCTTGATGGTGACAACTGGACAGTAGGTGCTTCATACAGCGATACATTTGATGCAAGTGTTTGGTACTACAATGTAGATGCTGCACTTTATACACAAGTATATGCTGATCTTGGTTATGACTTTGGTTCATTCAAAGTTGCAGGTCAATATGTAGATACAGACTGGGATTTGACGGATAGTTCTACAGCATATGGTGTTAAAGCAGAAACAGCATTAGCTGGATTTGACCTTACAGCAGCATATGTAAAAGTAGATGATAATCCAGCAGGATTTGTTGATTGGGATGGTCTTTACACAAGTATGTGGATGACTCCTACTTCTATCTCAGTTGGTGATAACTTTATGGTTTCTGCAGCAACTGAGTTCAGCGGTATAGCAGTATCTGTTGCTTATGGTGACTTTGAATATGAAAATATTGGTACAGAAGGTGGATCAGAATTTGACCTTGTCTTAGGATACGGATTTACTGATTGTATCTCTCTAGATGCTGCCTATACTATTACTGATTATGGTACAGGTGATGATGAGCAAGTTATGGAGCTTATCGCAACTTACAAGTTTTAATCAAACATTGTAATTCTCTTACAACCCGTTTGAATACGCCACTCTCTTCGGAGAGTGTTCGGGTCCACTCCCCTTCAATCACTTTTCAATATCTTCTCATAATATACTTGAAAACACGCTATTGATCTGTATATTTGCTGATAGATCGAACAGTAAAAACAGTTTCATTAAATCAGAATTATTATTATAATCTTATACCATAACTATATTTTTCTAATAAATATAATTTATTTATATATTATAAATAGATATATTCAATTGATTAAAAAATAATCATATATCCGTTCATTTTTTGTTAACGTTGTGTTACACTTTATTATCCAAAATATAACACAAGGAAATAACATGAAATGGACAAAATTAAGTTTAGTCGCAGCATTAGCTGTCAGTTCGGCATTTGCAGGAGGAGATATAGCACCAGCAGAGCCAGTAGTAGAAGCACCGGTTGTTGAAGCAGCATGTAACAGTAACACAACAGTTGAGAGTAAAGCTACACTTTATTATTACTCTGATGATTTCTTCGGAGCAAATAGCATTTTTGATAAGGAATCCAGTTCATTAGGTGCAGCTGTCACTGTAGATGCATCACACAAGATCATGGATGGCATTACAGCCAACCTCTCAGGTATTGGATATACAAACCTCATGAATGAAAGTATCTCTTTTGTTGGTTTTGAAGGTTGGGGAGACTCTTATAAAACAACTGGTGCTTTCTTGAATGTTGCTAACATTACTGCAACCTATGGTGATACGACTTTCGTACTTGGTCGTCAACTCATGCACACTCCACAGATAAGCGGATTTGACTGGTTATTGGCTATAGGTTCATATGAAGCATATACTATTATGAACACATCGATCCCTAACGTTACTTTAAGTGCTTCATACATTACAGAATTTAGAGGTGTTAACGGTGGTGTGGACTTTGTAAGTCTTGATGGAGACAACTGGACAGTCGGTGCAGCGTATAGCGATGCATTTGATGCTAGCATCTGGTACTACAATATAGATGATGATTCTTATGGTGGTAAATATACTCAAGTGTATGCTGATGCAGGTACAAAGATCGCAGGTATAGATGTTGCTGCTCAATATATAAATACTGATTGGGATGGAGCAGATACATCAGATGTATATGGTATCAAAGCATCAGGTTCAGTAGGTGGATTTGACCTTATGGCTGCATATGTATATACAAGTGATGCTCCTGCAGGATTTATGGATAATGACGCTGTCTATACTACTATGTGGAATAGCTTGGGTTCTAATGGAGTTGGTGATGCTTTCAAAGTTGAAGCTGCAACAGAATTTAGTGGTGTTTCTGTGGTTGCTGATTATTCATACTATGAAGAGACTGCAGCATTCGTTGAAGAAGGATCTGAATTCGACCTGATCTTAGGATACGGAATTACTGATTGTATCGATGTTGCTGGGATCTACTCTAACACTGATTATGGTGATGGGTCAGGTGCAAACCAAGCACTTGAGCTTATCGCAACATATAAGTTTTAATCAAACATTGTAATCTTCTAAAAAACCTGTTTTGAATACGCCACTCTCCTTGGAGAGTGTGCGGCCTCCCCATTTTTTAACTCTATACATATAATTCTACTCATTTATTCCATAAGCAATATAGATATACCTAACAAACTCAATAATAAATGGAAAGCAGTATAAAATCTTTAAAAACAAATAACCTTATAAAATATATAACTTGATGAGGAACTTTTGTCCGTTATAGTCTATATTAGATTACAAAAGTTACAATCATATTCATGTAAAATGTATAATATAAAAAAGGAAAAAGATGAATGTTATAAAAACAAATATTAAACATATTTATTGTGGGACTGTAGAAGAGATCAATGATGGGAAAAGAAAACAATATCCATCTGCTTACAGAAAAAAGAAAATTGACCCGCATAAAAGACTTTTTATAAACAATTTAGGTTTTATTGATGATATGCAAGGGGATAAAGTAAATCATGGAGGAGCTGATAAAGCTGTATGTGTTTATAGCCAAAAATACTACGATTTTTTTAAAAAGACATATAGTTTAGAACTACCAGAATGTGCATTTGGAGAAAATATAACAATACTGGATTTGGATGATAGTGATGTTTGTATTGGTGATCGATTTCAATGTGGTGAAGTTATTTTTGAAGTATCTCAACCTAGACAACCTTGTTGGAAAATATCATCAGTTACAGGGATAAAGAATCTCACTTCATTAGTGGTTAAAGAATACAAAACTGGATTTTATGTAAGAGTTATTCAAGAAGGCTTTATTGCTACAGATGATACTATGGAACTAATATCAAGAAATTACCCAGAATTTACAATTGAGTTTGTCAATCAATGCTCCTTTAATGCGAAAGAAAATCAAGAAAACATCAAAGAAATATTAACATGTGATAAACTAGCTAAAGCATATTATGAATCGTTATTAAAGAGATATAAATATAAAGAGCATGGAATTCAAAACTGGCAGGAAGATGAATACTTGAGTAATAATGATTAAATTATCACATTATGTAAAGATAAGAGTATCTCCAATATGCCTTATTCATCAAACCTTATAAAATATATAACTTTATAAGGTTTTCATACACTTGTTTATAAAATCTTAAACGTCTATAGAAAGAGATATAAAACAGATTACGAGATATAAGCTCTCCAGCCACCATAAGATGTGATCTCTTTCGCATCCTTGATCGGATCACTCTCACACAAGAAGCCATACACAGAACTTCCATCTTCCAAGATCACTGTTCCGATACCAAGAGGCTCGGCAATCTGTATCATGAAAGCACCGAAGTTCTCCAGAGGCATGGACCATACTTCCAGTTCCAGGGATGAACCGTTTTGTGTATCGCGTATCATACCCGGGCGGGGTGGTACCTTCTCAGGCACTTCGTAAAGACGGTAGATCTTGTCTGTTTTCGTTGCTTTAACAAATGTTGCATCCAACTCAGCGAGTTGGTAATTGAGCGGCAGACCTGTCATGTGTGCGCCGCAGACGGCTATCTCTATCGTTTTATTTTCCATGGGAAGCCTTTTGTATGTAAGATTCACCCAGCTCCATAAGCTTTCTGTCTTCAAAAGCGTCAGCAAAGAGTGTCACACCAAACGGAAGACCGTTCTCTCTAAATCCTGCAGGAACAGCATAGGCAGAGAAGTCAAGCAGGTTCATGAAGTTGGTGTAGTAGCCAAGATTCGTGTTCAGCTGTATAGGGTCTGCATTGACCTCTTCTATCGTATAGATCGTCCCCGTGGTCGGAGTCAGTGCAAAGTCAATCTCTTTCATAAGTAGATCTCCCTGGCGTTTATAGGCTTTGATCTTGTATTCAGCGTTAAAGTAATCCTCTGCACTCTTCGTTTTTCCGGATTCTATGATCGTTCTTGTCACATCGATGAGGCGTTCAGGCATCGTTTCTATCATCTCCTTCACTGCTACATAACGCTCAGCAACCCACGGTCCGTAATAGAGTAGATTTGCCGCTTCAAGCATAGGTGAGAAGTCGATCTCTACAGCCGTTCCACCCATCTCTTCAAATGTTTTCACTGCTTTTCGGTAAAGTGCTTCTGCCTCACTGTCCCCAAAAAACTTTAACTGATCTTCTTTAGGAATGGCAAAGCGAAAAGAGGATGGAACATTTTTTTCTATCACAGGCATAGGTCGACTGTACGGATCCTCTGCATCAAATGAAGCAGCTACATCAAAAACCTTCTGTGTATCTTCAGTGGTTTTCGCAAAGATCGAAACACAGTCCAGACTTCGACAGGCAGGCACCACACCCGAAGTACTCAACACACCCTTGGATGGCTTAAGCCCCACTAGGTTGTTGAATGCAGCAGGCACACGCCCTGAACCTGCCGTATCTGTCCCCAGAGAGAAGATAGCCATATCAAGCGCGATACTTACCGCCGAACCTGAGCTTGATCCCCCTGAGATATACTTAGGGTCTATGCTGTTCTGGCACGCTCCATAAGGTGAACGGGTACCCACCAGTCCCGTAGCGAACTGGTCAAGGTTGGTCTTCCCCACCGGGATCGCTCCTGCTTCGATCAGCTTCTGCACTACATAAGCAGACTTCTCAGCAATATAACTGTACTCTTCACATGCTGCCGTCGTTGCTACCCCTTCTAGATCAATGTTGTCTTTAATCGCAAAAGGGATCCCATAAAGTGGCAGGCTCTCCACTTTGCAGCTTTCAAGCTTTGCTAAATAAGGCTCCAGTTCGCTCTCACTCAGCACGTAGATCCAGATCGGGTTCTCTGCATGTGCTTCAATATTCTCTTTGATCTGCTTCATATACTCTCTAGGTGTGAGTGTTTTCTCTTTATATAATTGTTGTAATTTTTCTATATTCATCTCTATTCCTTTCATTCTAATTCATCGTAGTAACAGGTTCATCATCATCTTGAGTACGTAGCGCTTCTATAAACGCAGCCATGATGATCAGTGCACCCCCGATAGTTTCTATCGTGCTCATCGTCTCCCCTGCGATCAGGGTGGCAGAAATAACTGCTGTAATGAGTTCTAAAATAATAATGATCGACGAACGCCCCGCATCCATATGCGTCACGCTCCACTGCGATCCTATATTTGCCACAAACAGCCAAAAGAGCGCATACCCTGCAAGAAGAATCCATGCATCATCAGTGATACCGCTTGGAAGCTGCTCTACCCCTGCATACAAGAAGAGTGCTGCGAGTGTAAAACACCCTATGAACATACTACCGATCTTTGAAGCTACAGGTATCGACTGCACGGCACGGAAAAGAAGGTTGTTCATTGCAAAGAAGAGCCCTGAAGCGAGTGCGACAAGGTCTATCCAAGACGGCGGTGTATCAAGCACTTCAAACCCGCCAAGGATTAAAAATGCGCCGCTGATCGCCAACAAAACACCAAGATAGCGCCATCTGTCGATCGTCTCTTTTAAAAAGAGCCGTCCTCCAGCCACACCCCATACTGGTAGAAGATAGAAGAGTACCATCACCCGTATCACTTCACCGTTGATCAGTGCGTAAGAGAAGGCAAGGTTTGCACTGCCCCCAAAGAGTGCGATAAGAAACATCATCTTTTTATGCTCTCTCCATATGGAAAACTGCTTCATGAGTATTGGGCTTAAGATCAGTGCCATCATACCGTAGGTAAAGAAGATCAGCGGGATGCCGTCTATCCCCATGGTATTGATGCTCTTAAGCGGAATCCATGTCAAACCCCATAGTATCGAAGCACCTAAAAGTACGATCACGGGTAGATGTGCTCTCATATCAGACCCTTTTTTTGGTGTAACCATTAAAATGCTCCTTCTCACACTCTGCCATCCAGCAGTTCAGCTCCCAAAGATCAGCAACAGGTGCATTGGTAAAGGGGAGTGTATGCAGATAGCCGTCTGGTCCAAACTCCGGTGTCATCGTTGTGATCTCCATACCCTTAGTCTGCTGTGCATCCCAGATGATCTCCCATACCTCCTGGTGCGAGAGCAGCGCCTCTTTGTACTCAGGTGCACCCGGGTGAGGCACTTGCGGTCCCTGGTCATAGCCGACACGCCCATGTATATGATAAACATGAGGAGCGATCGCTCTGATCGTTTCAAGCTCGGTACTCATCAGACGCTCACATACCACACACCAATGGCTGATATCAAGTGTCAGTTTGATCTGAGGCAGTGCCTCTGTTATCTCTCTGGTTCTCCAGGGCGTAAAGAGAATACGGCTGCGATGTGTTTCAAACACAATCTGCAGATCATGCTTTCTCGCATGCTCCATTGCACCTGTGAAAAATAGAATGAACTCCTCATCGCTCCAGGCATCAAGCCCTCCCAGACAGCTCATAAAACGCGGATTGAGTTCCAAAGCATTCTCTATCGCACTTTGCACATCATCGATATGTGCTTGCACGCTCTGGTGTCGTGAAGGAACATAATCTCCTCCTGTGACGATCTCACCAATATAGTCAAGCCCGTACTTTTCCAGGCATGCTTTCCAGTATGCACGCTCCTCTTTAGTTTTGGGGGCTTGCCCTTCTATCCCCTTGAAACCTTTCTCTTGGGCTTGAATACACGCTGTTTCAAAGTCGCCTTCAAACCCCCACATTGTCTTAAAGTGTTCTATTTTCATCACAGACACACTTATACAGGTTCAATCACAAAAAGCGTTTTACCCGCCTGAATATTCTCACCTTCACTACAGAGTACCTGCGTGATCTTTCCATGTTCAGGTGCTTCGATATCTACTTCCATTTTCATAGACTCCGCGATAGCAAGTACTTCACCCTCTTCGACCACATCTCCCAACTTGGCCATCACCTTCCAGAGGCTTCCCTGAACCGGAGATTCGACAGCTTCAGCATTCTCAGCGATCTCGATACGTTCCATACTCTGTTCTTCTATCTCTTCACTAACCGTAGTAAAGTTTGCGAGTCCGGTACGTTCCCACATTTGACGCTCTTCCTCAAATGCTTCCTGCTGTGTCTTTTTAAAGCTCTTTATCGATGCCTCATTTTGGGCTAGGAAATCCTTATATTTCTTCAAACTGAAAGTGGTCTCTTCCACTTTGATCTCCACACGTCCTCTTGGGAAATCTTCACGCATCTGATGGAGTTCATCTGCACTCACTTCATAAAACTTGATCTGATCAAAGAAACGCAGCAGCCACGGTTTATCCTCTGTGAAGTTCGATGTTTGTCTATAACGATTCCACATCTGTACCGTACGTCCGACAAACTGGTAGCCTCCAGGTCCTTCCATCCCATACACACACATATAGGCACCACCGATACCTACAGCATTCTCAGGGGTCCAGGTACGGGCAGGATTGTATTTTGTCGTTACCAGACGGTGTCTTGGATCAAGCGGTGTGGCAACCGGTGCTCCCAGATAGACATCTCCCAGTCCCATGACCACATAGTTTGCACCAAAGACGATCTCTCTGACATCGTCGATACTCTTCAATCCGTTCATACGTCGGATGAACTCGATATTGCTCGGGCACCATGGGGCATCGGCACGCACTGTTTTCATATACTTGTCGATCGCAACACGGGTTGATTCATCATCCCATGATAACGGCAAGTGTACAATACGTGAAGGCACTTCGATATCATCGATCGACGGAAGTGTCAACTCTATCTCTTTTAAACGTTCGATAAGCGCCGACCTATCGCACACCCTTGGTTCAAAGTGTATCTGCAAAGAGCGTATCCCCGGGGTGATATCGCTCACACCTTCGATCGCTGCTTCTTTAAGTGCTTCCATCAACACATGTACTCTGAAACGTAAAGAGATATCCAGTTCCATCTCTCCATACTCGACCAGTAGGTTGCTGTCTCCCGACTGACGTATAACTATGGAAGGAAGATCTTTCTCTCCCTCATCACTATAGAGAATAGGCGTACCTATCGGTTTAGGTGCAAGGAATGTTTTTTCATCATAGGTCTCAAGCTCAGTAATGGCGTTATCTTGGGCTTTGATCATCTCCATGGCAGTCTCATGCTCTACAGGAACAAATTTTACCTTGTCCCCCGCACGAAGTTGACCCATTTTCCACAGCTCTGCATTGATAATCGTCACAGGGCAGACAAAACCTCCCAAACTCGGACCGTCAGGCCCCAGGATCACCGGCATATCTCCCGTGAAGTCCACCGATCCTATCGCATAGGCATTGTCGTGAATATTAGAAGGATGAAGTCCTGCCTCACCTCCATCTGTTCTTGCCCATTCAGGCTTAGGACCGATCAAACGTATACCGGTACGGTTGGAGTTATAATGGATCTCCCACTCTATCTCAAAAAAGGTCTTGATGTCACTGTCGGTAAAGAAATCAGGTGCACCATGCGGTCCGTAAAGCACCCCTATCTCCCAGCGGTTCTCAAAATTTTCATGTGGGACTGTTTTCTGCTTCGCTGTCTCACCATCAATCATAGAACCGATATGCAGTACATCACCCGAGATCAGTGTACGGCCTGCATGTCCCCCGAACTGTCCCAAGGTAAAAGTAGAACGGCTTCCAAGGTATTCAGGCACATCAAAACCACCGCGTACGGCCAGGTAGGTTCTAAAGCCTTGATTATGCACTTTTTTAAGTTTAAGCGTACTACCTGCTTTGACATCTACCGCTTCATTCATCCCGATCGCTTCACCATCCAGGAACGCATCGATCTCTGCTCCGCACAGGGCTATAACACTGTCTGTGTTAAAACGCAGTGTGGGACCGGCGATTGCTATCTCCATACCTGAAGCTGCTGCATCATTTCCTACGATACGGTTGGCATAGCGGAAACTGAAGTTATCAAAAGGACCTGAAGGCGGTACACCGATATCCCAGTAACCCGTACGTCCAGGAAAATCCTGTATAGTAGTCTGTGTACCAGGACGAAGTACATCGATGCTATTTGGCGTAAAATCAAACGTGTTGAGATATTTTGTCGTCTGTACTCCATCTTTAAAGATATCAGATCTAACGATAGCCCCTAAATAACGTAAGTTGGTCTCTATCCCGTCTATTTCTGTATTTTCTATAGCATCATTGATCATATTCAATGCTTCTTCACGGTCTTTACCTTTAATGATAAGCTTTGCGATCATCGGATCATAGAAAGCAGAGACTTCAAGGCCTGTTTCGATAAAGGTATCACATCGTATACCCTCGGCAAATTTAACGTTGGTCAACACACCTGAACTAGGCTGAAAGTTCTTGGAAGGGTCTTCCGCATAGATACGCACCTGCATAGCGTGTCCCTCTGGAGCATGTTCATAGCTGTAGAGTCCAGGATTCTCTCCATAGGCTTGACGGATCATCCACTCCACCAAATCCACACCTGTCACTTCCTCTGTGATACCATGCTCTACTTGAAGTCGTGTGTTCACTTCAAGGAAGTAGAATTCATCCGTAGTGGTGTCGTACACAAACTCCACAGTACCCGCTGAGAGATAAGAGACCGATGCAGTCAGATCTTTTGCCGCTTTGTAAAGTGCCTCTCTCGTTGCATCAGCGATACCCGGTGCTGGCGTCTCCTCTATCACCTTTTGGTTACGGCGCTGGACCGAACAGTCTCTGTCTCCCAGTACAGCCACATATCCCTTACCGTCTCCAAAGATCTGTACTTCGATATGACGTGCCGAAGCCACATACTTTTCTAAGAACATTCCTCCATCAGAGAAGTTGTTCTCACTTAAACGTTTGACCGATTCATAGGCACTGCACAACTCATTTTCATCATAACACAGCTGCATACCGATACCACCACCCCCGGCTGTACTCTTTAACATCACCGGGTAGACGATACGTTTCGCTTCGCTCTTCGCTTCCTCAAGATCACTCAAAATAGAAGATCCAGGAAGAAGTGGTACAGAGTTCTGTTCGGCAAGTGCTCGGGCCGTATGCTTAAGACCAAACTGCTCCATATGTTCGGTACGTGGACCTATAAAACGGATACCTGCTGCCTCACATGCATTGGCGAAAGCTGCATTTTCGCTGAGAAATCCATATCCTGGATGAACCGCCTCTGCACCGCTCTTGATCGCGATATTCAGAATCTTTTCCGTATCCAAGTAACTTTCACTGGCAACACCATGACCGATATAGTATGCTTCATCAGCAAGACTGACATGAAGGGAGTCAGTATCAGCAGCCGTATAGACAACAACGGATCGAATATCCATCTTCTTCAGTGTACGTATGACACGACAAGCGATCTCACCGCGATTAGCGATTAATATTTTGGTAAACATTTTATGTCCTTAGAATTAGTTTACGGGCCGTCCCGAACGTTTACATTTCATAAGCCGTCTTATGAAACGGAAAGAGTGGTTCTTTCATACCTTAGGAAAAAAACCGTGGGAAACGGTTTTTAGATTCAAAATACTGCATATCATGATTGGGCCAGATCTCTGCCCCTGTACGATATGCAAGCTCTTTAAGCTTACGAATACTCTCGATCGCCATAGCTTCATTATCCTGCCAACACAGACCCGGAGCGATCTCTTTTTCAAGGTTCTCACTTAGGTCTGCAGCATCCCCTGCAAGCAGGATCGGTTTGCCCTTTGGCAGTTCGATCATCATTGACATATGACCGGCCGTGTGTCCCGGTGTCTCGATGGCACGGACACCAGGAACAAGGTCATACTCACCTTTGTAAATACGCCAATTGATCGGGCAATCCAGATCTTCTGCAAAATAGGCTTCATCCGCAGGCTCTCTTGCTGCTTCGAGCTCCTTTTCATGTACATGGACTTCGGCATTACAGAACTCACAAACACCTCCGGCATGATCAAAGTGGAGATGGCCGCAAAAGACGACATCCACATCTTCTGTCTTCAAGCCAAGTTCCGCCAGACGGTTGGGAAGACGCTGCTCCTCAGTCATCTGAGGAGGACCGAAAGGGAACCCCTCATGTTCGTAGAAGTGCTTGCGTTTCACCTCATCAGCGATCTTATTGTAATCACATCCCACATCATAGAGGATACGCCCGTTGGCCGTCTCGATAAGATAGGCCAAGATCGGCGCATCTATGATCACACCTTTGCCATGACCGCGTGTAGAGAGTGTTTTCTCGTAACGGTGTGTGCCTGTCAGGATCGGCCAAAATTTTTTCACTTGTGTCATATTCTCTCCTTAATGAGCCGTCAAAAATGAAACGCCATCTACGCCTATGAAATCTTTACCTTTATGTACATCTATACCAGTAGAATCTGAATTAATGATACGGGCCACACGGAAACGATGGTAACTCTCGATAAGGTTTTTAAACAGCAGTACCTGGCTCTCATCCTTACCATAGAGTTTTTCATGCAATCTAGGCAGACGATACCAGGGCTGCATCTGCTGGTCATGATGTACGTTATGGTACGCAAAGTTCAGTACCAGAAGGTTCAACCACGGATAACGTCTAGATAATAAGTTCGAATATGTATTGTGTTTTTCAAACACACTGTCATACTGCTTGACCTCATCACCGCGTTTGCGATCCAGCGTTTCATAAAGATCATACGTATGCTGATGGACATCCATAAAACGCATCACTGTCAAAAAGAGCATATATGCGAGTGGATAAAATACCAAAATCTTCAACGAAACAGATGCCAAAAGCGCAAAAAATGCGATACGCAGCAACAGTACCGTGACCACACGGGAACGCAGATGCTTACGTGACTCTTTTACAAAAGGCAATAAGATCACCAATACATGCATCATGATCTCCAATGCAGGAATATACATCCACTCCAATGCCTGGATCACCTTAAGCAGTTTAGGGTACATCTGCAGCCTCGTTCTAAAATCAAATGAGACGATATCTGCCCTATCCATATGATGTCGTACATGTTTATGTCTGACCGCTTCATACTCACTGTACGAAGCACCGGCTATCCAGAGAAAGATCTCACCGAAGAGATGATTATGACGGTTCTTCTTAAAGAGTGAATCGTGAGCACACTCATGTACGAAATAGGCTGAGATCACCATACTGTGTGCAAGCAAAACAGTTCCTACAAGGTTATAGATAATGGCATCTGACATGATGGCGTAAAAACCACCGATGTATGCTGCCAGTATATAACTCCAGGCTAACATATTGGGGATGAGTGCATCCTCAAAACGAAAGTAACCACGTAGCTTTGCCATGATCTTAATCGTCCCAGATTACCATTTGAACAGGAGATGGATCGTAGGCGTTGCACGGGTTGTTCAACTGCGGACAGTTAGAAACCAGTACCAAGGTATCCATCTCAGCTTTCAGGTCCACATAGTCGCCAGGTTTGGAGACACCGTCTACGATCACAAGGAAACCGTCATCTTCAACCGGAACGTTCATAAAGAAGTTGATGTTGTTGGTAAGGTCTCTTGGGTCCATCTCCAGCTCACCGATCTCATAGAGGTAGTTGTCACGGCAACTGTGCATATATTTGGTATCAAGTGCATAACGTACCGTGTTACTCTCTGCACTGCAGTGACCACCCAGTGTGTCATGGTTACCACAGGTATCTTCTGTCACTTCCATCATCACATTGTCATCTGTTGAGATCAGTTTTGTTCCTGTTGTCACAAAAATGCTTCCCTGTTCTCTCACCGTGTCGTTGGCTGAATAACGCTCTTCATGGTCGTTTGCATTGTAAAAAAGCGTATCGACTGCCTGACACCCTTTAAGATCGATGATACGAAGGGTTTGGCCTTTTTTGACCACATGGCTCCAAGGTACACCGGCTGCCACCTTTTCATTGTATACTGCATCTTTAATATCTCTGCTCATCATTCTCTCCTTAGGCAAAATAACGTGCGTTGTTGATAAAAGCACGTTGTGATTGTGGTGTAAAGTTCATACATAGGTCATCCTCGGTCACAGGGGGTGCCTTATAAAGTGTCAATTGTACATCACTTGGATTATACTCACCCGCTTCCATTACATGTGGTGTGTTTGAGAGTACCAAAAGTACGTTCATCTCTGCACGCAGGTCAATGTAGCTTCCCGGTTTGGCACGATCCGGTGAGAGTTCAAGTTTACTTCCCTCTTTGACGTCGACTCTTCTAAAGAAGTTGATCGCCTGGATCATATCACGTTTACCCATACCGTATTTACCCAGTTCGACCAGGAAGTTTTCACGGTCACTTTTGTAATAACGGTTACGCAAATGCTCGTAGTCACCTTCTCCAAAATTCTTATGGACAATACGAGGATTGCTTATCCCGCCGATAGCGTCAAAAAGCCCTCCTGTTGTCTCATCAGTAATCGAGAAAAGTACACGACCCTGTTCTGAGTAGAGTACTCTTCCTTTCGTGAAGTAAGCATTATGCTGGATCTTTACCGTATCAGCTGAGTTAAAACGCTCAGCAGTGTTATCCGCATTGTAGAACATGGCTGAAAGAGAACCTAAGCCATCTTTCGTTGTAATGCGAAGCTTGTCGCCACGCTTAATGATCTTTGACCATCTGGCACCTCCCGGAAGTACTTCATCAAAAAGGATACTCTCCGGTTTTATATCTTTATACATTGTTATCATTGTTGTTATTCCTTTATTCATTTATAGATTCTTCTACATCTTTTAAGACTGATTCTCTTGTATCACCTACAGGTATGTCATACGTGATTAATGCCCCGTACATGTTAGGTGCCTGCGGTTCATAACGTACCTTATCAAAGACAAGCAGACGTGTACCAAGGTAGAAGCTCTCATGAAGATCATGGGTAACCATCACGATCGTGAGATTGTTCTTCTTCCAAAGATCCAAGATAAGCTTATGCATATCGGCACGAATCCCCGGATCCAAGGCACCAAATGGTTCATCCAGCAAAAGTATCTTTGGTTTAGTGACCAATGACTGTGCAATAGAGAGACGCTGTTGCATACCTCCTGAGAGTTCGCTGGGGTATTTATCTGCCGCATCACCAAGACCGACTGACCTAAGCATCTCCATGGCACGCTCTTTAGCTTCTTTACGCTTTGTTCCAAAGAATTTCCCAAAAAATTTTGACGCTTTGAGTTCCATAGACATCATTACATTCCCCAACACCGTTAAATGCGGAAACACAGAGTAACGCTGAAATACGATACCTCGTTCTATTCCCGGTTCGTCAGGAAAAGGCTTCCCATCAAGAAGGAATGTCCCACTTGTGGGTATCTCCTGTCCAAGAAGCATTTTTAAGAATGTACTCTTTCCACAGCCAGAGGGACCGACCAGCGTACAAAACTCTCCCTCTTCGATATCAAGATTGATTCTTTCCAATACGACATTGTCATCATACTTTTTCCAAAGGTTTTTAATATGAATAAGACTCATGCCCCCTCCTTTCCGGCTGTATACCAAGGGAATAGTTTATAGGTCAGCTTCTTTAAGGCAAAATCGAACAAGAAGGCAAGGAATGTGATCCATGCTACATAAGGCAGGATCACATCCATTGACATATAACGGCGTACCAAAAAGATACGGTATCCTAAACCTTCGGTAGCTGCGATCGCTTCTGCCGAAATAAGAAAGATCCATGCCGTACCCAGTGTGATACGAACTGCATCAAGCAGTCTTGGGAAAACCTGTGGCAATACAACACGCATCACGATCGTCCAGCTTGATCCTCCAAGTGTCTGCGCTTTAATAAGCTGTTCCACCGGTATCTCAGAGACACGCTGCTGCATATCACGGACAAGTAAAGGTGTCACCCCGATGACGATCAGTGCAACCTTTGCCAGCTCTCCCATACCGAACACAATGAACAAAATAGGCAGGATCGCCATGGGCGGGACCATGGAAAAGGCCGCCACAAAAGGTGATAATCCTGCACGAAGGAAGGGAATAAACCCTAGAGGGATACCGATAAGCATTGCCAATACAGCACTTATGAGGACCCCGAGTCCTAATCGTTCAAGTGAAGAGACCGTATCTCCAATGAAAAGTATTTCACCTGTTCGTTTACTTGGTGTAAATGCCATACGGTCGATAGCCTCTGAAAAGCTTGCCATGGAAGGCAGAAGCTTATCATTCGGATTTTCCGAAAGACGCATATCAGATGCCACGAGATAGAACACCGCGACAATAATAAATGGTAATAATCCCAAGAAGAGCGTTGCTCCTCTTGATGGCCGAAGGTTCATAAATCGTTTCATAGGAGTACCTTACAGCTTCCCTTCCGCAGCCATTTTCACATAAGTTTCTGTGAAACGAAGCTTGATGTTGTTGGTATCACCGAACGTTTTACCACCTGGGAACTCCATACCAATGAATTCAGCATTTGGTGCACCCTCTCCAAGAATTCCGTGATCAAATGAGAACTCGCTCACTTTTTTCATCGTTTCTGGAAGATCTGGACTAACGGCAAATGTCACTGCATCACTTGCATCATAGAACATCATTGTAGAGTCAAGTTGGCTCTTGTAACCCGCAAGGTCTGTTCCTGAAGCCTCTGCCATAAATGTCAAGGCTTTTTCATCCCCTTTTTTCATCAATGCCATCACTTCAAACCAAGCACCTGTCAATGCTTTTGCCAATTTCGGATTGTCTTTGAGTGTTTCCGTGTTGATAACCAGCATATCGATAATCTCACCCGGGATCTTACTTGAATCATAGACAAGGTTGGCACTTTTATTGTTTGTCATGATCTCACTGAGTTGTGGATTCCATGTTGCCATTGCTGTCACTTCATCAGAACTGTACGCAGAAACCATATCGGCATCCGAAGTGTTTACAACCGTGATGTCTTTTTCACTTAAATTCACAGACTCAAGTGCACGTGCAAGGAAATAGTGAGATACTGAAAGTTCAACAAGGTTTACCTTCTGACCTTTGATATCAGCTAGGCTCTTTTTATCTTTAAGAATAAGACCGTCATTACCATTAGAGAAATCACCCATGATCACTGCAGTTGAGTCGATACCACCGGCAGCCGGAATCGTCAATGCATCCATGTTTGTCATGAGACAGCCATCAAATTTACCAGCACTGTATTGGTTGATCGATTCAATATAGTCATTGACCTGAACTAGATCGATCTCGATATCGTATTTTTTAGCCCATTTGTCAACGATGCCCTTTTGCTGAGCATAATCCCACGGCATCCATCCGACATAGATTGTCCAGGAGACTTGAAATTTATTTTTTACCTCTGCCATAAGTGATGATGTACTAAGACCCATAACCAATGTAGTGGCGACTAAGAATTTTGATGTGGATTTGAAAAAGTGTTTCATAAGAGATTCCTTGAGTATTTGGTTTAAAACACGGCAAAAGGGTATAAATCTCCCGGGCTTTTATCCCTCCGTGTAACCTCTACTCAAGAGGTCGAAAACTCTCGGACCTGACACAGAATACTCTGCCGGAACCCTAGTTCTCTTTTAACTTATCTGAGATTTTACAACCTCATGTCATGTCTTGTATTCAAAGTATAGCCTAGATTTCATCCTATAGTATATGGGTATATGATTAATTTTTAATCATTATAATATTTTGATCTATTTAAAAAAAATAGATAGGTATGATGTATTTGTATAGATGTGGAGAAAGATGATGGGGTGAACTATATAAATAGTTTTCGACAACTATCATTGAAAGTCATTTTCCAAACCGATCCCTCTGCATGTAGTTATACATTAATAAAACCGTTTAAGCATTTTATCGGCCTGATCTTTTGCATGCTGTAAAAGAAGTACGCTTTTCTCAGACAATTTTCCTTCGACTGTTATAGGTGTATTCATATATTCCATTATTGCACGTATCACTTCTTTTGTTTCAAGTATCTCTGCATAGGATTTATAATGATACTCTGTCCCCTTTTCTCTCTCCCCTTCCACATAGTGGATACGTTCCAGTTTGCCCTTCTGTTCATTGAGGATCACTTCATAGGTTCTCATTACTCCTATCGCATCTCTGATATGCATAGTTATTTTGTCTATTTCCATTTTACAGTTAGATTTTTTCTCTATGTACAGTTCTGCTTCTATGAATTGTTTCACTGCAAGGTGAAGATTATTTCTTTTTTTCAAATATACACGAGTGATATAGATAGGGAGCATGACCAAAATCACTGAAAAACTTAGGACAGCTGCACCGATATTCACATCTTCATGTAACCCTACAAGCGTACTGAACCAGGCTAATATACTTTGTATCTGATCCTCTGAGGGTACCTTGGTCATATCGAGTACCATGTCTAATTTTTCTGTTGCAAGATACACCAAGCCTACGGCTGTAATGCCCCCTCCGAGTAAAGCATAGAGGAAACCTGTGAGTCTGCCACTGGAAATATCTTTTAAAACTAAGGGGGTGAACGCTTTATTGGGACTGAATTCAGCCGTTTCCTTCTCTTCCAGATCATCATTGTTTGTCTCATATCCCAATTTTTTTACCAATGATACACATGCATCAAGTCCATTCGCTTTCAGTCGTGACTTGGCATCTTCATACGCTTTGATATCTTTTTCAAGCTGACGTTTACAAGCCTCTTCCCGATCATGTGTATCTTTGAGCATCTTTTTTGTTTTTTGAATGAGATGCATGGTTCTGATATGTTTTTTGGCTTTGCCCGGCAATACTGGCTCAGGTATAGGGCTATCTGCCATTTCATCAGTCTCATCTTCAAAAGGCTCTATATTTTCTTCTCTCATTTCCAAAGGTGTATCGTTAATTTCATCCAGCCCCTCTAAATCTTCACTTTCAATCTCTTCTGTTATTGCTATTGACATACCCTTATTTTCATTCATCTTTTCATCCTTCTCATTTATTTTAGCAAAATTTTTCATTATAGTTTTAATCTATATCAACTTTTTACTACACTTAGATATAATTCAATATATTCACACAGAGGAATTTTATGGGCATTATAGTTGCACTTTTAGTCTTGTCGGTATTGATCTTTTTTCATGAGCTTGGACATTTTACAGCAGCACGTTTTTTTGGTGTACAGGTGGATGTTTTTAGCATAGGTTTTGGGAAAAAACTCTACTCCAGGATGATAGGGAAAACAGAGTGGAGCCTCTCTGCCATACCGCTTGGCGGATATGTCAAAATGAAAGGGCAGGATGACATGGATCCTACAGCCCTCTCTTATGACGAAGATTCATACAATGTGAAAAAACCATGGCAACGTATCATCATTCTATTGGCCGGACCTTTTGCCAATTTCCTGCTGGCCTTTCTGCTTTACTTTGCGATTGCAAACATCGGTGTTCCTAAGCTTTTGCCTTATGTAGGGGAAGTGGGAAAAGAGACACCTGCATTCAAAGCGGGTTTAACCAAAGAGGACAAAATCGTTCAAATCAACGGTAATAATATTCTTTACTGGGAAGAGATCGGTGAGAATATCAACGGTGAGAAAGGTGACATCACGCTTATCGTAGAGCGTGGGGGACAACTGATCACACTGCAGCTTACACCAAAAGTGATAGAGGACAAAAATATCTTTGGAGAAAAGATCACCAGGCGTATCATCGGTATCAGTCCATTAGGAAAACAAACGACGGCCTACTTCGGATTGATAGATGGATTGGAGTATGCATGGGATGAGACAAAGAAAGCCTCTCTGCTCATTGTACAAAGTGTAGAAAAACTGATCACCGGAGTGGTTGGTGCCGATAAACTAGGAGGGATCATCACCATTGTAGATGTCACGGCTGAAGCAAGTGCTGCAGGGATACTGGCTCTTTTCTTTTTTACCGCACTCATTTCAGTCAACCTGGGGGTGTTGAACCTGCTCCCTATCCCTGCACTGGACGGTGGACATATTATGTTTAACCTCTATGAGATGATTACGGGAAAAACTGCGAGCGAACAGGTAATGTATATCATTACATTGGTAGGGTGGGCTATACTCATCTCTCTTATGATGTTAGGATTGTATAATGATATCAATAGACTGTGGGGATAACAACCAAAACAGTCGAAGTGTTAACGAACCGATCAGGTAATTCATTAGAAAAGGATAAGAAGTATGATATTGGACAAAGAACACTTAAGAGCAAACCTGGATGAAGTGATCTGGAATATAGAACAAGCGCGTATTACAGTAAGTGAACACCATATTGTAAAACTGGTCACCGTTGCTAAATATACGGATATTGAAAACATTTCCACACTCTATGAGCTAGGTCAAAGAGCCTTTGGTGAAAACCAGGTACAACAGCTCAAAGAGCGTATGCATGCACTCGAGGACCTTCCGCTTGAGTGGCATATGATCGGTTCTCTCCAAAAAAACAAGATCAATAATCTCATAGACTTGCGCCCTACACTGATGCAATCACTTGACAGTATAGAACTGGCAACCGAACTGAACAAAAAGCTCTTGGCAAAAGAGGCAAAGATGCACTGCCTGCTTCAGATCAATGCAGCCAATGAAGCAACAAAATCAGGTGTCACTCCCGAAGAAGCTGTGGATATCTACCAAACGATCAAAGAGACCTGTCCTCAGATCAATCTCAAAGGTGTGATGACCATAGGGGCTCACAGTGAAGATAAAAAACTGATACAACAGAGTTTTGAAACCACGTTCGGTATCTATGAGAAACTGAAAAAAGAAGGTGCGAATATCTGTTCTATGGGGATGAGCGGTGATTATGAATTGGCTATAAAATGCGGGTCAAATCTGGTAAGGATCGGATCAGCGTTATTTAAATAAACAGTTACAGGTAAGCGTATCTAACCTGTAATCCTTAAGCAACTTCTTCTCTACAGTGACTACACACTCCGTAAAGATTGATCTGTTGTTTACTTATGGTAAAGTTCTCTTGCTTTGTGATAGAAGTAAAAAGCTCATCTGCAACAGTATGTTGCGGTTTGTCCTCTACCTCTCCACATTCCGTACAGACCAGATGGATATGATCCTCTTTTAAAAGCTCATATTTGGATTTTTTTCCTGTGATAGGCACTTCTACCAGTACACCCTTCTCTACCATGAGAATAATATTTTTATAGACGGTTGCTAGAGAAAGAGATGGATGTGTTTTAATGACCTCTGCATAGATAGTATCTATAGACATATGTCCATACGCTTCTATCTTTTCCAATATATTCATACGTTGAAATGTAGCTTTTAGTCCACTATTTTTAAGTAGAACTGCATAATCTGTCATAGTTATCCTTTCAATGTATACATAAAGCTATCATCCTATAGCCTTATGTATACACCCATCTTTGAAGATGGGAATATACTAAGGTCTTATAGATCGCCTTCGTGTTTTGCAAGATATTCAGCAACACCAGCAGTGTCTGCTTTCATACCTTCGTCACCTTTTTGCCAACCAGCTGGACATACTTCACCATGCTCATTAGTAAATAGCATTGTATCTACCATTCTGATCATCTCATCAATGTTTCTACCAAGTGGAAGGTCATTGATCACTGCATGTCTAACTGTACCGTCAGCATCAATAAGGAAAGAACCTCTTAGCGCTACAGCATCATCAAGAAGTACATCGTAATCTCTAGCAATTTGCTTGTTAAGGTCTGCTACTAGTGGCATATCAACTCTACCGATACCACCTTCATTTACTGGAGTTTCTCTCCAAGCGAAGTGTGAGAATTGAGAATCGATGGAACAACCGATCACATTGATACCTCTTTCTCTGAACTCTTTAGCTCTGTGAGAAAATGCAATGATCTCTGATGGACATACAAAAGTAAAGTCTAGTGGGTAGAAGAAAAGAACTGCACCTTTTTCACCTAGGTTTTCCATAAGATTGAAGTTGTCTACGATTGAACCGTCTGCAAGTACGGCTGTTGCTGTAAAGTCTGGAGCTTTTTTAGTTACTAACATGTTTTGTTTCCTTATTGATAATTTTTATTAACAAGGAAATGTTATCACAATACCTTTAAAAGGAAATTAAATTAAAAAGGAAGCAATCCAAATTTTTTGATAAATGCTTCATCTATCTCTATGATCCCTTTTTCTTGAAGCCTGTCAAGTACCTCTTTTGTACAGAAAGTATCTCCGGGCCACTCTCTTTCATAGCCGTCTACTTCACTTTTATTGGTTCCATCTATCACTATGAACGGTTTCAGTATGACATCCCTGCCAGCATCTATATTGTTCACGACACGCCAGATGAGCATATATGCATCATCCAGATCATTATTCGCATGATCCACAATGACAAGCAGTTTGATATGCTTCTCAAGACCTTTGAGTTTGTCTATCAGCTCACGTTGAGAGTTTTGCTTATTAACACTGATCACACAGATCGGCGTTTTCGTCTCTGTCATGTATTGCTTCAATCCTACTACACTGCTGCTTATCTCTTGCATCTTCTCAAGCAGTGCATCATCTAAAAGTAAGGCTTCTACACCGTTTTTTACTTCATCTCCTGTCGTATCCACACCCAGTTTGCCACCGACAAACTGTTCTGAGGAGGAATGGTCAAGGTGATCCACGATCCCCTGTGTAATGAGCACCCTGCTCTGATCAAGTCGATTAAGTATATGTGCTGCCAGAGCTTGACTCTCTTCAAGCTCAGGCGCATCTTCTCCTACAAAAATGGCATGTTTCACAAAACTCATCTGGCCCACACCCCAGAATGCATGCATGAACTGCTGTGCATGCCCTTTATAGAGTGTTTTCATCTTTGCCAGTATAAGGTTATGAAACACACCGTTTTCAGGCATATTGTAGTCTATAAGGTCTGGAGCCATAGGTTTAAGCATCGGCAGGAATATACGTTCTGTTGCCCAGCCCATATATTTATCTTCTAACGGTGGTTTTCCTACCACTGTAGCCTGAAATACTGGATGTTTTTTCATCGTGATCGTCTCTACTTCCATCACAGGAAAAGGTTCTTTAAGAGTATAGTACCCCGTATGGTCACCAAAAGGTCCTTCTATCTCCATCACTTCTGGGTCCACGAAACCTTCTATGACCACATCGACATCACGAGGGATATAGATGTCATTAGTGATCGACTTCACCAGCTGTGCATTTTTATTGCGTACAAAACCATAAAGCAGCAATTCAAACATACCGTGAGGCATAGGAGCCTGCCCGCACCAAATATAAAGAGGGTCACCGCCTATGGCAACGGTTACAGGCATTTTTTTACCGGCTCTTTGATACTGGTCAAAGAAGTGGGAGGCATCTTTGTGTATCTGCCAATGCATCCCCAGTCTCTTTTTATCATACTGCTGGAGTCGGTACATCCCGAGATTTTGCATCTCGCCGTCAAGACTTCTTGTATAGACCTGTCCCATCGTGATAAAAGGACCACCGTCCTCTTCCCATGTCTTCAGTATGGGTAACCTGTCTAAATCTACCTCATCTTTAGGAATGATGACCTCTTGGCATTCACCTTTGAATTTTAAACGTTTGGGAAATACATTTTTAAGTGAAAAGAGTTTAGGCAGCATAGCTAGCTTCGCTTTAAGACCTTTGGGCGGTTTGAGCTTAAGCAGCTCATCTATGCCCTTGGCTACATCATCAGGGTGTTTACCAAAGATCTTTTCAGTGAGCTCCTTGTTGGCAAAGATATTCATTAGTACAGGCATATCATACGCTATGCCTTTGGCTTTGTTTACAGGATGTGTAAAAAGAAGAGGACGGGAGTCCTCTCTCTTAACCTCTATATACGCCACATGAGGAATTTCAAGTTCCACATCCAACGGTTCATCTATGATCTTTAAGTTACCGTTATCTTTCAGCCATTGTACTACATCTTGCATTTACTGTTCTCTTTTTTCTAAAACATTCGATCTATAAACAATTTTCTGCTTATAGTCTTTCTGGCATTTCATCTTTAAAGGCTATAGATTCTGCTTTTTCGAGTATATCCAGAGCACCTTCCGCAATCATTGCTTCAGACAACTCTTCACCCAATGCATCACATGCATCCACCTTTGCTGTCAACTCTTTATGCATGATATTCGTACCGTCAGGGTACCCAAGCATCGCTTTAACCGTGATATCATCACCTGTGATGATCGCATTCACGGCCACAGGGGCAGAACAGCCAGCGCCTATCTTTGAGACAAAATCACGTTCTAATTTTGTACAGAGATAAGAATTCTCATCATTCAAGGTCATCGCTATTTCTCTAACCCTCTCATTATCACTCACAATCTCTATACCCAAGGCAGCCTGTCCCATAGGTGGGATAAAGAAATCCAGCTTTTCTACAAAAGGAATGTCTTTCAGCAGGTCAAGCCTATGCAGCCCTATATAGGCAAGTATGATCGCATCATACTGTCCTTCTTTAAGCTTTCTGAGTCTTGTGTTGACATTTCCTCTAAGTTCTTTGACCACAAGATCCGGACGTTTCTCAAGAAGTTGCATACGTCTTCTCAGACTTGTGGTCCCTACCACTGCACCCTGAGGAAGTGCATCCAGACTTTCATAGGTATGTGAGAGAAGCACATCACTCTGATCTTGTCGTGTCGTAATGGCACACAGTTCCAAACCTTCTGGGATGTAGGTAGGAACATCCTTAAGAGAATGTACAGCAAGATCTGCATTCCCTTCAAGCATCTCATCTTCAAGCTCTTTGGTAAAGTGCCCTTTCCCCCCTATCAATGCAAGCGGTTTGTCCAGTATCTTGTCACCTTTAGAAGTGATCTTATTCAGTTCTACTGTGATCTCTGGAAACGATGTTTCGATTCTCTCTTTGATATGATATGCCTGCCAAAGTGCAAGATCACTTGCTCTTGTTGCGATAATTAATTTTTCCACTGTTACCCTTGTCTATCTCTGCATAAGACATAGCCTCATACAGACGCCAATTCTATTACTTTATAAGCTTTTTATGCCCATTACGCATTTTATCCCACTCACCATCTATATAGATCGTAGGTGTACCTGTGACCATCATTTTACTTGATGCCATTTCATCCGCCTGCATTGCTGCTTTCACCTCTTTTGCATCTACCTGTGCCGCTGTGACACTATAACCGGTATGCTTTTTGACTGCCGCAAGTATCTTCGTCATGTCTGTTTCTCTTGGATCGATCTTAAGTGAATAGATCTTCTCAACCACATCAGTTCTACCTTCATGTTGTGCCACATGCATCACACGTGTCAGTACATCTGAAACAGGATGGATACGAAGTAACGGCAGGTGATAATAATAGACTGCAATTTTTGTCGGGTTCTCTTTAGATAATTTAAAGATCTCCGGTACTACTTCTTGACAGAACGGACACTGCGGGTCAGAAAAGACAAGTATCTTATGCTCTGCATCCTTGTTACCAAACAGCAAGTGGGCATCATCATAATAGTTCTCAGGGACACTAGGTTTGATCTCATCTCTGTAATCATTTCCTGTTTTTAGGTTCACCAAATGCCCTGTGACAAGTCCGTCTTTTACAAACATCATCTCGGGTGCATGGAGCTCTCTTTTCTGATACTCAAGATCCATCGTCGTTAACAAGATCGTCCATCCAGGTAATCTTTCATCTGTTTTAGATTCAAGAACGGTTACGCCTTTTACTTTCACCTGCGGGTTTTTCACCACAGATTTCTTCACATATTTAACTAATAGTTTATTATCTGGCTGTGCATTGGCACTAAGAGTCACGCTTGCTAGAACTGTGCTCATCAATAATTTCGACATCAATGACATCATCATCTCCTTGTTTTCTAAAATGTGTTGTTCCTTCGGGGGTTATTTTAGCAATAAATTGTAAATAAAGTGAATAAAAAAATGCAATGACACCCAAAAGGTCACTGAATACTCCCGGAATAATGAGTAGTATCGCAGCAATAAAATAGGACATACTTGCATTTTGAAATCTTCTCAAGTCAAGTTTTCCCTGTCTCATGGACTGCATATTCCCCATCATCGTTTGTGAAGATTTTTGTAAAAGTATCATACCCAGAGCAAAACTAAGTACGATCCATACCACAGACCAAAAGAAACCTATCGTCTCTCCTGTCTTTAGCGAAAGGTACAGTTCGATGAGAGCAAAAGGAATGATCAGAAATATCATATTAAAATCTTTCAGCCAGTAGATCAGCTATGGTATCTACAGATACTTCTTCTTTGACCATACCGTCCCTGGTCATAAACTCAACTGTACCCTCGGAGAGTTTCTTCCCTATGACTACTGCATGAGGTACACCGACAAGTTCATAATCTTTTATCTTCGCACCGAATCGGTCTTTTCTGTCATCAAGCAGCACATCCACACCTTTGGCCAACATCGATTCATAGAGTTTTTCACCTAAAGCAACCTGCGCTTCATCTTTGATATTTGAGACGATGATCTGCAGATCGAACGGCGCAGACTCTTTCGTCCAGATACACCCTTTTTCATCATGGTTCTGTTCGATGATCGCTGCTAGCAAACGGCTCACTCCGATACCATAGGTTCCCATAACCATAGGCTGGGATTTCCCGTTTTCATCCAAGAAGTTTGCCGCTAACGGTTCAGAGTATCGCGTGCCCAGTTGGAAGATGTGCCCGGCTTCGATACCCTTGGTATAACGTAATGCACCACCGCAAGAGGCACAAGCATCGCCCTCTTGCACTGCTGAGATATCGGCATAGGATTTCTCTTCAGCTGCCAGAGTATCTATTCCTTCCAGCACAGCGTCTACAACCAGTGTCTCTATCTCTGCTGCTTCTTCATGTTCTACAAGATCATTGGCATTGACCGCATTACATGCTTTGACATCCTGAAGTTCTACAGATGCAGGTAAAGCAAAATGCACGATTTTACTGATTCCTTCATCATAGAGTGCTTTCATTGCGATCACTTGGATCTCTGTAGAAGCATCATAGGCTTTCGGTTTTGCGACAGCAGCCTCTATGTTGGCACCGTAGTCACACTCATTACACACCACGATCGTATCTTCGCCGGAATCAGCCAGTACCATAAACTCTTTACTGCCACTTCCTCCTATCGCCCCGGAGTCTGCATCTACAACCCTGAACTCCAGTCCTAGACGTGTGAATATCTTTTTATACGTCTCTTCCATCAATGCAAACTCTCTTTGCATATCTTCTGTAGAGGTATGAAAACTATAGGCATCTTTCATGAGAAATTCACGCCCGCGCATCAGACCAAACCTTGGTCTGATCTCATCACGGAACTTGAGGTTTATCTGATAAACATTTAGAGGAAGCTGCTTATAACTTTTCACTGTCTGTCTCACCAGGTTCACCATCATCTCTTCATGGGTCGGTCCTAAAATAAAGTCATTCTCCTTACGGTCTTTAAAGCGTAACAGCTCTTTACCATACTTCTCTAAACGGCCGCTCTCTTCCCAGAGTGCTGCAGGTGTAACAAAAGAGAGACTCACTTCCTGGCACCCTGCTTTATCTAACTCCTCTTTCACTACTGCATGTACTTTATCCAGTATCTTTTTGCCTAAAGGCAGAAAATTGTAAAGTCCGCTTCCCCCCACCGACTGTATAAATCCACCTCTAATAAGATAGATATGACTTGCCAATGTTGCATCATTGGGTGTCTCTTTGGTTGTAGGGATTAATAATCTTGAAAATCTCACGCGTTGTATCCTTTTGTATGATGATCATTTTTATACTGTTTTACATCAATGTTTTCTGTGTCTATATTGAACATTTTTTTGATCGATTCTATGCAGTTCGCATTTTTCTTCTCTGTGGAAGAGTGTCTCAGGTTTTGTGTCGGTTCATGTAAAAAACGCTTGAACATCTGCTCTGCCATTTTACGCATATTTGCTTCGGCTTCTGCGGGTACAAAACCTTTTTTGAGGGCTCTTTTCATTTCAGCGTCTATGGCGTCATTCACCTGTTCTCTCATCTCTTTTATCACCGGTTCTATAGAGAGTGCTCTGAGCCATGCATAAAACTCTTCTTTATATCTCTCTACGATCTCAGCTGCTCTTACAGCCTGCTCTTCACGTAATGCATGATTATCCTGAGAGATAGTACGAAGGTCATCGATACGGAAAAGTTGTAGTTTCTCCAACGCTATATCTTCAATATCTCTAGGAATTGCCATGTCAAACCAGAGTCTTGGCAGGGCTTCATTCTCTATAAGATCCTGTGTAATGATCGGCTCCCTGGCTGAAGTCGCTGTAAAAAGTAGACGGTAACGGTTCAAATACTTTGGAAGTTTTTCCATGGTGGCTGCTTTAACATTTTCACCCAGGGTCTCTGCCAGCGCTTCGACCTTCTCCTGGTCTCTTCCAAGCATCACCACATCACACCCCGCTCTAAGCAGATGTTTCGTTGCCAATACGCCCATTTCACCAGCTCCAACTACCACGGCTGTTGTTCCAGCCATACTGTCACCCAAAAGTTTATGTGCCTGTGACACGGCAACTGAAGCGATCGAAATAGGGTTTTGGGAAATATTCGTTGCATTGCGTACTTCTGCAGCACACTTCACAGCGTAAGAGATGACACGATTGAGTTTACGACCTGCTGTACCGTTTTGATGAGAGAGCATAAATGCCTCTTTCACCTGTCCTGTGATCTGGGATTCACCTATGACCAAAGAATCCAGTGAAGAGACCACAGAAAAAATATGCTGTATTGCCTCTTCATCATCATAACGTACCCCAGAAGATTTGATCTCATAAAAATTCAATTCGCTCTTTTGGCTCATCAGTCCCAGGATCGTATGATAACTTGAAAAGTTGTCACGTGTTGCCAATACGATTTCAACACGGTTACAAGTAGAAACAATAAATGCTTCATGAATAAACTCAAATTCAACCAACTGATTGAGCATTTCAATTTTTTCTTCATCATTGGCAAATGCTAACTTTTCTCTCATACCCTGATCACAGTTTTTATGCGAAAAACTCATCACTTGGTAATACATTAAAAATCCCTTTCTATCATCTGCATAGCGATATTTGAGAGTGCATCTTCACCTTTTTCATTCATCAGTTTTATCGCCTCTTCTATCAGGACCTTGGCTTCCTGATAACTTTTTTGTATCACTTTGTGTTCCTGCATTTTCGCTTTGATCCAAAGTTGTTCTTCAGCAGAGAGCTTTTTTGCATGCAGTGATCTTAACTTCTCTTTCTCCCCACTCTCCAACCGTTCATACAGATAGATATAAGGCAGTGTGGTCTTACCCTCTTCAAAATCATGCAAAGCAGGTTTACCCAATGTAGCACTGTCAGATGTAATATCAAGCAGGTCATCGATCATTTGAAAGGCTATACCCAGGTTTCTACCGTAGGTCATATAGGCTTCTTTAGACTTACCGGCCAATAAAGCGGCAGCTCCAGCACTGGCTTCCATAAGAGAAGCCGTTTTTTGGTAGATCATTTCAATATAGACCTCTTTGTCCAAATTAAATGTTTTGGAAAGTGAAACATCTTTGAGCTCTCCAAGACTGAGTTGGACAACGGCATTGGAGATCATCTTGGCCACATCCGTACTAATATTATTTAACTCTAAAAAACCTTTTGAGTAAAGGACATCACCCAGCATGATGGCTGTTTTATTGCCATAAAGTGCATTGAGAGAAGGTTTAGAACGTCTGGTATAGGCATCGTCTATCACATCATCATGTAACAAACTGGCAGCATGTATCATCTCAACGATAGCAGCAGTTTTCACAACAGAAATGTTATTTCCTGCTATTTTCAAAATGAGCTTTGCACGCAGTCTTTTTCCATGAGGTAATTGAGCATAAAGTCTACTTACCTCTTTATCGTTCAGGTCAGCTATAAATTGTTCTATTTTTCTCTCAACAGCACTTAGCACGTATATCGATCCTTATTTACCATGGATCGCAATGATGCTACCCACGGTTGTATCCTATATTGATATAAAAGTCAATAATTATAGCCAAATAGTTTTAATAGTGAGTGTAAGCGCTTAGTAGTTTTTATCTATATACCATTCAATAGGTTTCGGTTCTCCCAAATAATATCCTTGAACATATTGAATACCTAGTTCTTTGATGATGTTATAGATCTCTTCATCTGAGACAAATTCAGCAACCAAATCATAGTGAAAAGATTCAGCCAATTCTCGAATAGATTTAATGACAGTTTTAGCATGATCAGATCTATGTTTTAATTCTTTAATAATACTTCCATCAATTTTTAAAATATCTATATTCAGCTTTATCAAATAACTATAACTTGCATATCCACTTCCGAAGTCATCAAGTGCTACTTTCGAACCAAATGCCTTTAACTGTTGCAGATAAAACATAACTTTCCCATGATCTTTCACCTCATGATCTTCCAAGATTTCAAAAGTCAATCTATTTGCCAGCATTCTATGTTCATATAAATTGTGTGTAATAAGTTTCATCATATCAGCATTGTCTAAATCATCTAGATCTACATTCACACTGATTTCAATATCTTCATATCTCTTTAGGGTTTTAAATACTTCTCGTAAAACCAATTTACTCATTTTTATATATTGACTTGTCCCTTTGAGTAATTTCATAAAATGGAAAGGCACAATAAGCTTTTCTGGGTCCTCTTTGTCAATAAGTCTCACTAAAGCTTCATATTTCGTAATTTTTTTTGTCTCAGTCTCATAAATTGGCTGATAAAGACATATTAATCGTTCTTCCTCTAAAGCCTCTTTTATATAATCAATATTATTATAATTCACACCACTAAGTTCTTCTTTGGAGAAAATTGCTAAAGCATTTTTACCTTTACTTTTTACTTCTAAAAGCTTTTCGTCCAACAATCTTTCAATGTTTTGTAGAGACGTACTTTCTTCCGGAATACTCATGGCACTCATTGAAACAGTTAAATACTGTATTTCATTACCGATAAGATATTTTTTTTCTTTTAATCTATCAAATATTTTTTGTGCTTCTGCTTCTGCTGTATTCTCAGATTTAGATGAGACAACCAGAAACTCTGCTCCTCCTGTACGTACAATAATGGCATTGGGGGACATGATAGATTTAAGTGTTTGCGTAAACTCTTGCAGAATCATATCCCCAAATTCATAACCAAATTTTTGATTGACCTTTTTAAATTCATCGATATCTAGTAACATAACATTGTAGTCATCCAATCTATTTTTATCAAAAAACTCTTGTAGGTATTGCTTTTTATATACAGAGGTCAAATTATCTATAATGAGCTCTTTACGGATTTTATAATACCTATATGCAAGAAAAACTAGCAACAACATACTAAGAAGTAAGAAAATCTGCATCATCCATACAACAGCCATCAATGGAAAATTGAAATCATTAAGATGTTGGCCATAAGACTCTGAAAGGTCTAAAACCAAAAGTGCATCTGTTTTGTTCTCTCTCACAATAGGGTAAACCAACGACAACCATACCTGTTCAACACCTTCATGCTGCTCAATAATTTGCATTTTTTGTGTCTCATAGACACGGTCAAAAAGTTTGCTTTTAGGAAAAAAAATCGTTTTATACTCTTCAGGTTCTTCTTCTGAGCCATCCAGTAAAAAACGATAATTCCCCTTTAGATCTTTTTTAAGTACAAAAATATATTGATATTGTTTGGTTAAAAAGGCTTGGAGGGATTCATTAAGATGATCTCTAAGTTCAAGATTGTCTGTAAGTACCGTCTCTAGATCATTTGCTGTTCGACGTTGTATAAGTTGGGCAATTTTAGCTGCATATTGTTCTGCTTTTTGTATCTCTTCTTTTTTAAGTTTCTCAGTACTTTGCACGGTTGTAATCTGTAAAAACAGAGCAAACGTGATGAGTAAGACCATCAAGAAAAAAATAAATTTATCAAAATATTGTCTTTTCATAATTCATCAATCATAAAGTTTTGATACTCTTTAGGTAAAATCATGTTATATTGTTTCAATCTATTTTTGATGAATAACAACTGTGAACGTCCCTTACGCCAATAAAATGCTCCTACTATCTCCTCTGATATCTTTAAAAAATGATAATTTGTAACAAAAATGATCGGTTTGTTATCCAGGTCTTTATTTCTACTCTTAGCATACAAAATATCTTTTAACGTTCTCTCTTCTGTCACTAAAGCGATATCTGCTTCTTCAGGTGTATTGGATAATACAATTTTTTTAGAATGGATAAATACATCTCTGTACTCTTTATCATTTGTATACACAGTAATGGATGCTTTTGAAGACAAAGCACTAAAGATACCGTGATACATTTTAAGTGTACTCTCCCTCTCTAGTGCATATAACTGCCCATACAGTATGATGAAAAGAAAAAGAATCTTTCTCAAAACATATACTCCAACTCAATGATAACACGCTGATCAATAGGTGTAATCTCCAAAGCACTTACAGTAGGAGGCGTTGTTGCCAAATTTACCGTAGCCTGACTCGTTTTTTTTGCCTTATTTAAGAGGTTGTCTCCCTTCAATGTCACTGTAAGGTCTTCACTGATATTCCATGAAACAGAGCTTGTTAAATCATAATAATTTGTCCAATTGATACTGTTTCGATGCCAAACAATTCCATTGTAAAAATCAAAGTTTTCATAACTATTTGCGAAACTAAGGTATCCGCTGATATCTTCAAGTTTCTCTAAATTAAAGATATCTTTATAGTGGGCATAATAGAGCTGTAAATTCAATTTGTTGTCTATATTGAAATTATAATCATAGGTAAGAATTGATGTGCAATATTTTGTTTCCTCTCCTAAGCCGTTTTGTCGATCCTGAAATAGACTGTCTTCATCTTTCATAGCATGTAAAAATAGTCTTACATGTTGTTTTTCGTAAGCATATCCGAATTCTTGCGTGATCCCTAAAGAGGTTTGTGGCTGAGCATCTTGATACATTTGCAAAGCTTCGGGTTGCCCTAGATCCAAATATCGCACCAAAGGTTCTATAGGAAATTGACTACGGTAGAGATACGCCTTATAGCTCCAATGCTCACCCGCATATAGATAACCTAGACGTAATTGTAAAAGAGAATCGTCATTTATTCCACCGTTTCTTGATATGTTATTATGAGATATACCAAAGGTCAATAACTGCTCTGAATTTAGTGCATATTGATCTTGAAAGAAAATTGAGCCAATCGTCTCAGAAGTAAAAGGAGTGGTCAAAGTATCTTGCCCAAAGTTCTCAAATGAATCAAGCTTCTTGTATCTCCCTTTTACTCCTGCAGTAATACGATGTTTTCCTATCGTTTCTGCATAGGTTAATTCTCCTGAATATGTACTGTTTTTATACTCTCCATCAAAAACATTTAAGCCTAAAGCATCTGACCATGCTAAAGGAAGTTCGTCAGCTTGATACATATCTGATTTAAGCCAATCATAGGAAACCTGTGCGTGCCAATGTTCACTTAAATCAATGCTGTAATCCATATGTAAATTAAGGTAATCGATTTGGCTCTCTAAAGGTGTAGCATCCCAACTCATACCTGCAAGGCTGTCAGTATTCTTTTTCATCATCTGAAGATGAAAGATTTGGTCTTCTGTTTTTAGATAAGAAAAAAGTTGTGTACGCTCAAAGTCTCTACTAAGCGGGGTAGAAGTTCCATTATCTATCGTCTCTCTTTTTGCATCTGTATGAGAAAAGTTGACCATATACGAATAACTTTCTTTTTCTTCACCATAGCTCATGCTTTGAGCATTGTACCCTCTGCTTCCACCTATGAGATTCAACTTCCCTCCCGGATCTCGTTTTGGATCCTTAGAGTAAAGAAAAACAGTAAGATATGCAGGCTCTACAGTCGTCTCAAAAGAAGGGGTTAAATAGTAAAACTCTATATGGTCAACGAAATCTATATTCACATCACCATAGAGCATCAATCCACTACCCATCCATCCCTGGGTAATCTCGATACCATCGACATATAAACGGACATAATTACTTCTGTAGGGCTCAAATGCACCAGAAGTCATAGGATCAGGCAAAGCAAACCTATTTTCATGATAGTAAATGATAGGTGTGGTCTTAAACACATCCTTCAGTGTTTTGGCGTGCATCTCTTCAAGCTTTTCTCTAGTGAAAAGTATTAAGTGCCCCTTATTCTCATCAATCGTTTTTTGACTCAATGCATTTTTTTGATTGTACTCCTGCAAAATAGTGTCAATATTCTCTGCATAGAGCAGACCTGAAAAGAGAAGACATAAAAAAACTAAACTCTTTTGTATCATTCCTTGTCCAAAAAAATATCCCATCTTTTATCCATTATATAACATTGATTTTTTAATCATACCCTAGATTTTCATAGGCTTACCTGATATTATTAAATATATTAAACAAATATAAAAACATTTTTTTAAGCTTTCTTTTAGCTACATGTAACAAAAAAAACTTTATACTTTTTATGCTAGACATAAAAGGAATTTTAATGCTTGATAAAGTTTTTCATCTACTAACATTAGAATACTCCCTTGTGTTTGCCACTACCCAAGAACATTTTCAAGCTGTAAAAGAGATTAGAAATGATGTGATTGTTAACCACTATCCTGATGTTGAAGAGAGTAAAAAATATATCTTTAGCCAAGATGATAAGCAATCCTTTATCTATCTTTTACAACATAATGAAACACAAAAGTATGTTGGGTCTGTAAGAATCTTTTTTGCCAATCATCGAACACCTTCACAGAAAATACCTATGGAGAAAGATTTACATATCAAAGATATTGAAAAGTTGACACAAACCCTACCTATTTGTGAGATTTCACGCTTTGCTTTACTACATGATCAGATCGAACACAAAGATTTTTCTCAGTTACAATTAAGAACCTATCTTTCCTTAGCGCTGATGTGTGCAACTAGAATCAATGTTCTTCTCTACAAGTATACTAAAATGTTTGCCATTATGGAACGTTCTCTTCACCGTATTCTAAAAAGGCAAAGTGTTTTCTTTGAGCCTATAGGTGATGCCATAGATTTCCATGGGATGAGATTCCCATACGTTATCAGAAAAGAAGATTTCTTCATCGCAGGTGAAAAAACAGAGGGAACCATGGGACTACTCACAAAGTACTACCTCAAAGAACTGTGTCAAAATCCACAATCCTTTTGGCAATTCATAGACAATAACCCTTATCTCGAACGTTCAGACATTCAACTTGACAGAATTTGTCAACTTTTCAAAGAGTATGGAGATGACATGAGTATGGAACATTTACTAGGAATGGATGAGCTAAGTCTAAAAGCTTAACACTTCACTCTATATATCACTGCATACATCAAAGGCACATAGTAAAGATTTAACACCGTTGCCCACGCGATACCAAAACCTAGTGAGATAGCCATAGGCTGAAGTATCAGTGCCTGTCCCGAAGCAAAGAACATCAAAGAGGACAGACCCAGTACCGTGGTCACAGAGGTAAGTAAGATAGGGCGAAGTCTCATCCCCGCTTTTTGTTGTATCTGGTCATATTTTTTACTTCCTTTGATGAAGTCAAGCATTATGAGGCCATCATTGACCACGACGCCTGCAAGTCCTATGACTCCCATCATACCAGGCATCGTCATATTGATACCCATGAGTTTTGTTCCGACCAGAGCACCAAAAAGGGACAATGGAATCGTTGTCAGTATGATCAAGGGTAGAACCAAAGAGTTAAACATCCAGACCAAAGTGATAAAGATCAGGAATATAGCGATCATCAACGCCTGTCCAAGCTCTTTTTTCAGCTTTTCATTCTCTTTTTCTTCCCCTTTTATAATGATCTTGACTCCCTCTTTTTGTATCTCATCCAAAAGCGGTTTTAACTGCTGCATCACCTCAACAGGGGTAATGACCTTCTTTTCTACCCTCGCATAGAGTGAACGTACTTTTTCACCATCCTCTTTAAATATTTTGACAAAGCTTTTTTGATAGGTAAAATCGCAGATATCTGCAAGTCGTACCACTTTCTGCCCATCAGGGGTTGTCAGTTGAAAGTTTTTTATCGCTGATGCATCCTCTTTATACACATCCTCTATCTTCACTCTGACCAAGCCATCTTTGTTGAACATCTTTGCATACTCCGCCTTCAAAAATGCACCCTTCAATACAGAGGTCACGTACCCTTCACTAAAACCTAACTGCTGCCCATATTCATTGACACGCAGTTTGAGTTCACGCTCTCCCTCATTGGCATTGTCTGCAATGTCTTCGACTCCGTTGATACTCCCAAGCTTCTTTTCTACCCTTTTCATGGCTGTTAACATCTTCTCTCTATCGTGATGCTCAAAACCGATCTCTATATCATTACTCACGATACCTGCCTGCTGCACATAGACATTAAACTCTTCATAGAGTTTTTCCTCATGAAGTTTCTGGGCTTTGAATTTGGGAACTATACGTTCTTGTATCTCTTTGGCGATCTCTTGAGAGAGTCTATCTCTTATCATATCACTGCCATCATACTCCAAAGAGAATACCGGATTAATGTACTTGTCAAAAAAGTTTTCAGGTGCTTTTTCATGCAGGTTGATAAAGATCTGGAAAAGGTTCTCACCCAACTCAAAACTTTGATCTTTGTTAAACTTAAATCCTATCACCGAAGTGACCGAATCCATCTCTTTTTCATCCAGTATCTCTAAGAGTGCTTCTTCTATCTGTGTGACATAGACTTCCGTATCTTGCAGATCGTTGTTGATGTTCACTTTTCCATTCAGATAGACCTGCTGTGCATCGAACTCAGGAAAAAGCTGAAACTTGGTGATCTTTGCCATACCCAACGTTCCCAAAATAATAAAGATCAGTATGATCGAAAGAGACCACTTCTTATGTACTAGCAGTTTCCCCAGGAACCTTTGGTACCACTTCACCCAGCCTTTCCAGAAACTACCGTCATCTTTCTCTTTTTTAAAGGTACCCATAGCAAAGAACTCTTTGGAGTGTAAAGGCAAGAAATAAAATGCCTCGAACAAAGAGGAGATGAGCAGTACTGATATCATCACAGGAAGCACCTGCATGAACATTCCCATTTTACCGCTCATGATCAACAGTGGCAAAAAGGCAAAGACTGTGGTCAATGTTGCCGTAAGCACTGCAGGAAACATTTCGATAGCACCCTCTATTGCAGCTTCTCTTGGTGCCTTTCCCATCTCCATATGTCTATAGATATTCTCCGCCACAACAATAGCTTCATCGACCAGCATACCAAGGGCGATCAGTGCTCCAAGCAGCGTCAGCATATTCAAACTGTAGCCTATCATCTCCATGATGATCAATGTAATGAAAAAACTCGCCGGTATCCCGATGCCCACCACCCAAGCAATACGCATATTGACAGATAAAAAGAGTGCCATAAAGACCAGGATCAGTCCGAACAAAATATTTGAAGAGACAAGATTCAAACGGTTTTTGATCCAGATAGAAGTATCCGTATAGGCTTCAAATTTAACATGCTCATATTTTTCATTGAATGCTACAAGTATTTTCCGTATCTCTTTACTCAAGGCAATCGCATTACCCTCTTTACTTTTATTGATGTTTAAAGAGATATTCTGTTTACCATTATAGTGCGATATCTGTGTAGGATCACCCAAACCATAATAGACTTCGGCCACATCGTTAAGACGAAAAGTTTTTCCGCCTACGCTCAAGAGTGTTTCTCCCAGCGCCTTTGCACTTTTCTCACCATTGATCGTAGAGATATAAAGATGGTCACCCTGCCCGTCAAGTGTTCCTGCAGGGAAAATACTCGACAGCGTAGAAATGGCTTGATAGACTCCGGATTTATCCAGACCGTATGCATCCAGCTTTTTTTGGTCCAAGGTAATGATCACCTCTTCATCCGTGTCTCCGCGTATCTCTATACTGCTCAGGTCATGGATCAGTGCGAGTTTGCTTTTAAGCGCATCTGCCGCGTCGATCAGTGCTTTTTTTTCTACATCCCCCGAAACTGCTACAAGTAGAAGTGGATATTCATGTACCACGATACGGGCAATAGGTTCATCCATATCGGCAGGAAGATCACGTCTTGTTTTTGAGATAATATCTTTCACATCCGAAAGGACCAGCTGGGTATCACTTCCGGGTTTAATATCTGCATTGATACTGAAACTGCCGTTTTGTATACTGGTGTAAAGGGTATCTATCTCGGGAAGACTTTTAAGTTCATCTTCTATACTGGTGACAACCATTTTATCCAACACATCAGCACTTGTACCGACATATCCGCCCTGGACCGATATCTGATCAAGAGTAGAAGGCGGAAATATCTCTTTGGCAATGTTCTGATAAGCAAAAACAGAGAGCACCAACATAAAAACCATCAAAATATGGTTGATAATAGGCTTGTCTACTGCGAAACGAATAAAACTACGTATCATACTGTGTTAACCCCATTGTCAATTATCCTGTATGACAAAGATGGTATCTGTGACTCTGTTCTTGAACTTCAATGCCTCTACACTCTGTTGAAGCATCACATTTTCAGCTTTGAGTACGGAAACCTCACGTGTCATTTTGTTCACAACCTTACTCTCATAATAGATCTGATTGCTCAAGTAAATTTTAATACTTGTCAAGATCAAAATAATGGCTATTGACATCAATATGACCATTGCCATACCAAACGTGATACCGTTAGGCTTCAGTTTTTTCTTTCTACTTGCCATCTACACTGTCTTTTTTGAACCTGAAACTTCTCAGTTTTGCAGACCTGCTTCGGGGATTCACTTTGAGTTCCTCTTTGCTTGCTGTTACAGGCTTGGAAGAAAATGCTTTACCTAACGCATGGTTTTTACCGCAGGTACAGCGCATTGCCTGGGGATTACAAATACAATTTTGTGCCCATTTTTTAAAACGGTTCTTTACCAGACGATCTTCTAAAGAATGAAAGGAGATGAGAGAAACCACTTCCCCCTTCACATGCTTTTGTTCCAAAGCATCCAGTAATCCTTCTATTTCACCCAGTTCATTGTTAACCTCTATACGGATAGCCTGAAACATCAATGTTGCAGGGTGTATCTTTCCTCCTGCGGGGATCACGGTTTTTGCGATCTCGCTTAATTCTTTAGCAGAGTTGATAGGTGACTGTGCCCTTGCTTCCACCACAGCAGATGCCAATTTTTTAAAGGATCGTATCTCACCATACATATCAAAGATATATTCGAGTTTCTCTTGCGGATAAGTATTCACCACTTCATACGCTGAGAGCGGTGAGGATGCATCCATCCTCATATCGAGTGTTTCAGAAGTAAAAGAAAAACCTCTCTCTTCTTTATCCAGTTGTAAAGAGGAGACACCGAAATCTGCCAATACCGCTACAATCGGACTCTCCTGCAATGTAGGAAAGACTGTTGCAAATGTACCCTTGTAGAGCGTGCTGCGTTCCTCATAAGGTTCCAGACGTTTTTTAGAAAAAGCCAAAGCCTCATCATCTCTGTCTATTCCTATATGTTTCAAATTTTTATATTTGGCCAGTATTTCAGAACTATGCCCTGCATAGCCAAGTGTACAGTCAACAAAATATCCTTCACCCACCCCTTCAAAACTCTCCAAGACTTCATCTAAAAGTACGGGTATGTGAGGTGTTTCCATCTGTTTCCTTCATCGTATGATCGTTTGATTTGAACCTTCTGATCTAAAACCCATCATGGGTGCCTGGGTGATTCAGAGGGTTCAACTATTTTAATGATATAATACCGAAATATTCCTAACTAAAGGTTACCCAAATGGTAGATAAGCATCTCATTGAAGACATTAAACATGTTTCACTCTCTCTGTTTAACAAAAACTTCTTTGGTGTCTATCATGGCTCCATCTCGGCAAGGGTAAGCAGCAGCGGATTTATCATCAACTCTAAAGATACAATCTTGGATGAATTTACTGAACATTCACTTGTCAAACTTGATTGTCAAAAGAGAGACTATCGCTGGAGTATGGCAAACCCTGATGTAAATATCCATGAACATATCTATAAAACCATCCCCAATGCAAAATATGTCTGTTATACTATGCCCCCTTATGCGACAGCATACTCACTCAAACATGGTAAAGTCTCTCCGCAAGACTACTTTGGTCAAAAAGTCCTGGGTGAGATCATCGTATATGACCCCAAAAATATAGATGACTGGATGGAACGTGCACCTTATGAGATCCCGAAGTTTTTCCAGAAACATGACACACATCTACTTCTTATCAAAGGATTTGGCCTTATCTCTTACGACAGGGACATCACAGAGATGGCAAAGAAGATTTCTATTTTGGAAAACTCTTGCAGATTGTTAGCTTTATCAGCAAATCTGTAAAGCATTTTTTCCCTTCTTTTCCCGTTTATAAAGTGTCGTTATAAAGAACTATAGTTAAACTGTCAATACTTCTGTAAAGCATACTTTTGTTATACTCCTTCAAATACTATTTAATATAGGACACCTGATATGAATCAGACACAAAAAAGATTAAGCATCATTAACCATGCCATTTCCATCACTGATGTAGAGACCATACAGCTTCAGATCTTAAAGTTGGGACTGCTTAAAACAGATGTGAAAATCCAGGAGATAATTACAGCAATTCAGGCAGAGAACTATGCAAAAGCACAAGGTCTCATTAACCAATATATTGAAACGCCTACAGAGGATATTCTTCAAAGAACCTCACAGCAAGCACAGGCTGCTATGGCAGCAGAAGAGCAATCTATCATAGACGAGTTCGATCTTTTTGTCATATCAAACAGAAATGAAAAACCTCAAGAGATCGATATGAATGATTTTATTCTTGATGAACTTCCAGAAGCAACAAAGGAAGAAACAGAGACTGAAATAGGGGGTGAGACAAAAACAGTGGACCATAATGCTTTTGATGCCCTGCTAAATATTGAAGCGGACCATGTACTGAATGACGACATTGCACTGGATCTTAAACAGAGTTCAACAGATACTTTCTTTGAAGCTCAAGAAGAGACAAGTCATACAGATAGAGATACTTTTTTTGATACCGAAGAGAGTGAAGAAGGACCGGTCGTAGAAGAGCCAGTGACCCAAGAGACTGAAACATTCATAGATAAAGAGATGCCTTCGAAAGAGGAACTCCTTAAAGAGCTCAAACCTGCGATAAAGTCTGAAGAAGGAACATCTTCACAGCCATACAAAGCGATTCCTTACATTGCACAGAAACTTAACAGTATGAAAAAACAATATCCGCTTAAAGAAAAAACCTACGAAAAGTTTGATTCTGTAGAAAATCTCTTAAGAAAGATCTCACAGGAAGAATATACTGAAGAGGAGATAGAAGAAACGCTCGACTATATCAAAAAGTTAAGTGAAGAAGGGAAAGAGACGGAAGCAGCACAACTATTACTTGTCTGTGCCGCTTCGGAATCAAAGTTTGCACAATTTATGTTGGCGAGAGAACTCTTTAAAGGTGTTTTACTCACCAAAGACATACCTGAAGCCTTTGCAAAAATGTATAGTTTAGCCCTTGAGGACTACCCCGAAGCACTTTGTGACATAGCACAATTTTATGAACACGGTATAGAGACGGACCAAGACAAAAAAAAGGCTGAACAATTCTATAAAGAAGCCATGGAATTCGGTATTAAACGCGCCGAAAAACATTATCACCGTTTAAAAAAAGAAAACCGTCGTTTCTTTAAAAGGTAAATTTATCTAGCTACCTTTTTTACCCCTTCATAGGCGACCTCTATCATTTTGTCTATCTCTTCATAAGAGATGACATACGGAGGCATGAAATAGATGATATGCCCCAGCGGCCTGAGCAGTACCCCTCTCGTTAAGGCATATTTATAGATCTTTACTCCTATACGTTCAGTGGTTTCATATCCCTTTAACTCTATAGCGGTGACCATACCCTGCTGTCTTATCTCTTTGACATTAGGTAAAACAGAAAACTTCTCCAACTGTTCCATGATGTATCTGCTTTTCTTCTCGTTCTCACCGAGGATATCATTCTGTTCAAATATCTCCAAAGTTGCCAGTGCTGCTGCACACGCCAAAGGATTCCCCGTATAACTGTGCGAATGCAAAAAGGCTTTATACTCATTATAGTCACAGTAAAAAGCCTGATAAACATCGTTGGTTGTCATGACCACAGAAAGTGCCAGATACCCTCCTGTCAAAGCCTTGGAGAGGGTCATAAAATCAGGAGAGATCTCTGCATGGTCACAGGCGAACATCTTTCCTGTACGTCCAAACCCTGTCATGATCTCATCTGCGATAAGATGCACGCCATACTGTTGTGTCAATGCTCTTGCACCTGAAAGGTAGGCAGGATGATACATATGCATTCCTCCTGCACCCTGAATAAGCGGTTCAACAATAAAGGCCGCTATCTCATCAGATCTTTCTTTTAGGACTTCCTCCAACGCCTGCAATGCCTCTTGGGCAGCTTCTACACTTTGGTCTTTGGGTACAGGGACTTGCATATTGGCAATGAGTAGAGGTGCATAGGTATCTTTATAAAGTTCGACATCCCCTACGCTCAAAGCACCGATCGTCTCTCCATGATACGAATTTGTTAACGAGAGGAAAAGTGCTTTACGCTTTCCCATGTTAAGATGATAATGGTAACTCATTTTTAATGCTGCTTCCACCGCTGAAGAGCCGTTGTCCACATAAAAGACCTTTTCAAGGCCTTTAGGCGTCATATTGACAAGTTTATGTGCAAGCTCTATAGCAGGTTCATGTGTGAAGCCTGCCAGAAGTACATGTTCCAAAGTATCAAGCTGGGCTTTGATCCTGTTGTTGATCGTTTCATTGGCATGACCAAAGATATTGACCCACCAGGAGCTGACCGCATCGATGTATGCATTCCCATCAAAATCATAAAGATAGACACCTTTGCCTGATTTGACAGGTACAAGCGGTAGGGTTTCATGATCCTTCATTTGTGTACAAGGATGCCATATCACTTCCAGGTCTCGTTGCATCATTTTTACATTTTGATCAGTCATATTCTTTTCACACTCCCATTCATTAGCGATAAGCTTATTTTAGATAGAATATTGTACAAATTTTTCGATTGAAGGTAGATGAAGTATGATTAGTTGGATGCAAAAACACAATAAATACCTGGTATGGACCATCTGGGTAGCAACCATCGCATTTATTGGTGCAGGTTTTGTAGGTTGGGGAAGTTACAATTTTGGTTCAAAAGCAGGGAATGTTGCCAAAGTCGGTGATATTGAGATCAAACAGACAAAACTCAACATGGTATACAGCAATCTATACAACCAATACAATCAAGCCATGCAAGGTACACTTGATGATAAACAAGCCCAAGAGATGGGACTGATCAAACAGGCATTTGCCAGATTGGCGACACAGGCTAAGATCTTGAACTTTGCAAAAGACCTGGGTATCATCGTTTCAGATGCTGAAGTAGCACAGAAACTACAAGAGATCAGAGCCTTCCAAAAAGACGGTGTTTTCGTGAAAGAGATCTATGAGGGTTACCTTAAAAGTCAAAGACTCAGAGCCAATGCCTTTGAAGAGACTCTCAGAGAAGAGCTCATACTGGAAAAGACCTTCTCACTACTTGCAGTGGAGACTTTGCCACTAGAAGAGGAAGCTATCTCTGCAGCTATGAATGTCAGTGACAAGTTGGCCTACAAAGTATTGACAAACGATGATCTCAACTTCGTTATCGATGAGGCAAAAGTGAAAGCCTACTGGGAGATGCAAAAAGAGAACTTTTTGACACCGCAAATGTATGAACTTTCTATCGTATGGACACAAAGTAAAGATACGCCTGTCACTGATGATGAAATAAAGGCTCACTATAATGCAAATAGCTTCAATTATACAGACGAAACAGGAAAACAACTTCCTTTCGAAGAGGCTAAAGTACTGGTAACAAAAGATCTCAAAATAAAGAAAACAAAAAAGACAGCACAAAAAGCATACATTGCATTTAAAAAAGGAAATCTTGACAGCAGTGAGAAGATCACACTCCCATTGGGTGATGATATGCTTACAGAAGAGGTATGGAGTGCATTGAAAGAAAAATCTGTAGGAGATATCCTCAAGCCTAAAGTCGTTGCAGATGCCTATGCCACTGTAAAAATAGAAAACCTTGTGTTACCGAAGGTAAAAACCTATGAAGAGGCAAAAAAAGAGGTGACACTGCTTTATGAAAACCAGGCGAAAAAAGAAGCGCTTTTAGCCTTGGCAGAGTCAACACTTGATACCTTTGATCAGAACGATGCGATCATCTCTGATTTTGTCAAATTGGAAGAAAATGTCAACCTAAATCCGTTAAATACACAAGAAAGTTTACAATTTTTACAAAAACTCTTTACATCATCAAAAGAAAAAGGTATCATAAGCGTATTCGATAAGGTTATAGTTTATAATATCTTAGAACAAAAACTGGTGCCTATGGATGTAAATCAGACAGCTTTTGTAAAAGAAACGGCAAATAAACTTAAACAGAGTACATTTGAATCGAATCTGATTAAGATGTTAGATAAACAATATCCTACAGAAGTCTACATGGGAGGGCTGACAAATTGAGTGACACAATTTTAGCTATTGATATCGGTTCCACGAAAATATGCGCTATCATCGCTGAAATCCAAGACTCCGAAGTCACCATTCAAGGACATGGCATCTCTAAATCTCAAGGGGTTAAGAAAGGTGCGATCACCAATATAGAACTCGCTTCCAAATCTATCAAAAAAGCCATCAACGATGCAAAACGTATTGCAGGCAGTAACATTACTTCTGCCACGGTTTCTATCTCCAATGCCTATGCCAAGAGTCTGAACTCCACAGGTATTGTCAACATCCCGCATAAAGATATCTCCATTAAAGAGATCAATCGTGTGATGCAAACAGCCCTTTACAATGCCAATGTACCTACAGAGTATGATGTCATCCATGTATTGCCTTACAACTTTAGAGTAGATGATCAAGACTTCATAGAAGATCCCTTCGGTATGAATGCCAGTCGTATGGAAGTAGATGTCAACATCATCATGACACAAAAATCAAACCTTTCCAATCTTAAAAAAGCCGTACGCTCTGCGGGTGTTGAGATAGACGGTATTGTCTTAAGCGGTTATGCCTCTGCGATTGCGACAATGGATGAAGATGAAAAAGAACTTGGCGTTGCTGTGATAGACCTGGGTGGACAAACAAGTAATCTTGTCATACATACGGGTAACTCTATCCGATACAATGATTTCCTGGGTGTAGGTTCAAACCACATCACCAATGACCTATCCATGGCACTGCATACACCTTTACAAATAGCCGAGAATGTCAAAGTACGTCACGGGAGTCTTATAGAGAGTTCAAATGAAGTCATAGAACTCCCGATCATTGGTGATGAAGAGAGTCGTAACGGTGTCTCTTTGGAAGTGGTACATTCTGTGATCTTCTCACGTGTAGAAGAGGCTCTGATGATCCTCTCCAAGTCATTGGAAAAATCTGCCTTAAAAGAGCAGATCGGTGCCGGTATCATCTTGACCGGAGGTATGACAAAGCTTAAAGGTATGAGAGAGTTAGCACAGGCCATCTTCACCGGTATGCCTGTAAGAGTGGGGTACCCAGATAATGTCAATGGTCTTTTTGATGAACTCAAAGATCCGGCATTTTCAACGGTAGTGGGGTTACTGCTCTACAAAGCAGGCGGTCATACGCAATATGAGATAAATTTCCAGCAAGAGCTGTTACACTCAAAGGCAATGTTCGAAGATAACCTCAATGACATCAGGATAGGCCATACCTCGAATGCCGAAGAGGTACAGGCAGCCGTAAGTCACAAAGAAGAGAAAGAACACAACCAAAAAGATCAGGAAGAGTCAGATATCTCATTTGACGATCTTTCCGACCTAGGTCATGAAAATAGAAATCCGTTTAAAAAACTGGCGAGTTGGGCAAGACAGCTTTTTTAAAAAATTAAATAAAGGGGGAACACATGGAAGAGTTTGAAATAGATATCGTTGAAACGAAATGTCACACAAACGGGGCAAAAATCAAAGCTATCGGCGTCGGTGGCGGCGGTGGTAACATGATCAATCATATGATAAGTGAAGGGATCAACACGATCGACCTGATCGTTGCCAATACAGATGCACAAGCACTGGACAGCTCTTTGGCACCATACAAAATGCAATTGGGTATCAATGCAACAAGAGGACTGGGTGCAGGGATGCTTCCGGACAAAGGAAGAGAAGCTGCGCTTGAAAGTTTTGAGGATATCAAAAAGATGCTTGAGGGGTCTGATATCGTCTTTATCTCTGCAGGTCTTGGTGGAGGTACAGGTACAGGTGCGGCACCGATCATTGCACAGGCTGCAAAAGAAGTAGGTGCACTCACTGTTTCTATCGTCACAAGCCCTTTCAAGTTTGAAGGTAGAAAAAGAACAAAGCTTGCAAAAGAAGGTTTAGAAGAACTCAAAAGAGAGAGTGACTCGATCATTGTCGTACCGAATGAAAAACTACTTTCTATCGTTGAGAAGAACCTTGGTATCAAAGAGAGCTTTAGAATGGTAGATGATATTCTTGCTCAAGCTGTGGGTGGTATCTCTAAAGTGATTCTTTCTCACGGGGAAAATGATATCAACCTTGACTTTGCCGATGTGAAAACGGTAATGAGCCACAGAGGTCTTGCTCTCATGGGTGCAGGATACAGTACGGGAACAAATGCAGCCTATGATGCAGCAAAAGCTGCGATCGAGTCTCCACTGCTTGACAACATCTCTATCGACGGTGCGATGGGTGTACTTGTACACTTTGACATCCATCCTGACTATCCTATTATGGAAATTGGTGAAGCTATGAGTATTGTTGAAGAGAGTGCAGATGAGGATGCTTCTGTGATCTTTGGTACAACGACCAATGAAAACATGGCTGTTGACGAAGTGAAGATCACTATCGTTGCTACAGGATTTGAAGATAAAAATGCCGTACCTGAACCAACAGTGACGAAACAAAAGACACTGTTGAATGCCAATACCTGTGACATCAATACGGTAAGAAGCAAAATGGTTGTGGGTGGATACAATGGTGACAATGAAGACATCTTGGATGTACCTACTTTCCTTAGAAAGCAGATGGATTAATAGCCATTGATTTTTCCCTCCCTTTTAAAGAGAGACCCTTCCATCTCTCTTTAGTGTAATCAAGGCCTTACTATAGGTTTTTTTATCCCTGTTACCTGTCCCTCTTTTATCACCTTATAGAGATGCTTCAGTGGTTTTATATGTGTATCTCTTCCATAGATATAACTCTGTTCCTCTACGATTGCTTTATACCCTTTATTTAAAGATAAAGCGCGTTCTTTTGAAGGAAAGAGTAGCAGTGTTATATCATCATTTAATGCCTTGAGTATATCTTTCTTGATGCTTCCATTGGCATCAAAGAATTTACGTTGTACCTCATCATTGTCTCGAAATTCATTTGCAGAATGGTTATTTTGTAAGTAGAAACTGTATTCATACTGTTTTCCATCATTTAGATATTCTACTAATGGTTCCTTGACCCCATCAAGCCCTTTTTGACTCCAATGATTCCATCCATAATCATTTTCATCTTTCTTACTCCCTTCAAATTTACGGGCAAATGCAAATGTAGAATCTGTTGTGGCTCCAAGATGTGAATGGCATCCCATGCAAGCTATCGTTTCCTCATGTGTCTGAGGTCTTAGTATTCCTGATTTATTTTCTATAAATCCTTGATAGACCCATCCTATTTCATTTCGTAATCCCTCTTCATAATTTCCCTTGAAAAAAGCCATAGTTGCTGTACTGTTATCAAGTGCAAGTGCTTCCAAAAATTCTGACTGGGCTGCTCTTTCAATCTCTCCATAGCGCTTCCATGCATATTTTTTGGCATAACGTAGTTCTTTCATTCTTGCTGAAAGAGCTATCTGTTCTTTATCATCATCCCAGTCTATGTATCTTACAGAATGTAAAAACTCTGTATTTTCAGGGAAAAGTCCCTGTGCCAAATGTACTTTATTTTCTCCAAGATATAATTTTGCCAAACCTACATAACTTTCAACCATTGGAGAGATACTAAAAGCTGTATCTAACAGGCCATTGCTATTAAGGTCTACACCATAGACCTTCTCATCTATGGTCGAAGGAAGTACTATCTCTTTTTGTTTTATCAATGCTTCTACAATGGCTAAATTGAGCGAATAGATCTTTTTGCTAAATGTATTCTTCTCATCTTGTCTGAAAATGGTATCGAGTCTTATAAGTACATCATCAGTTGAACCATTGGTTGGCCAAAAAGTACCTAAAAATGGATAATATCGAAAAGCTCTCCAACCTGTATACTTACCTTCAGGATCTTTATCAAATCCATCATCATCAAAATGAAAATAACAGTCAGGCCTATATCCTTTCCACTCTATAGGAAGTTCCTGTGTCGGTAATATCTCTCCTTCATGATTCAAATAATTGGATTGTCTTACATATGCTAAAGTAGCACTATCTGTCATGAATGCAACCTTCGTGCTTCTATCTTTAAAAAGATTCATAAATGGATTTTTCATCACTTCCGCAGGAAAATTATACTCCATTTGCAGATTGGTATCATTATAATAATTTGGGATTTTACCTTTCGTATGACAACTATAGCATGGATTAAAAACAGTATTTGTAGTTTGATCGATCGTTTTTGTGTAACACATAGAAGTAATATAGGAACCTCTTGTGTTCATTATTTCCTCATAACTGATATTATTCTCAACTTCTAAATTCTGGATATAACTCTGTACTGAAGATATATTTGATGTAGAGTTATTACCACAACCTACAAAGAAATGAAGTAGTGTCAATAAAATAATAGTTCTTTTCATTATTGTCCTGAAATAAAAAAATAAAAGGCACCCTGTTAACTACAGGATGCCAATCACATCAATATCTATTATGCTTTACTCAAAGATATCTGCTGGAAGACCATCAAAATATCCGATCGTTGCTTTTAACTGATCATCTGTTGCAGCTTCTAGCAAGGCGGTGTTTGGCTTAGAGCCATCTGCTGCTTTTGGATTGTCCTTGAATGGATGTTGTGTATTAATAAGTAAAATGCCTTTATCTTCTACAACAGCTGTATCTACACCAGTAACTTCTCCACCGATAGGAAGTGAAGCGATTCTTGTCATCGTTTTTGTTTGTGTATTGTATGCCCAACTCATATTGTTCACATGTTTTGTTGTATCCTCACTGATAAGCAGTGTATTGTGCCCAATGTAAGTGATATTGTCAGGATTTGAGATACTGTCTGGATGACATGACCACTCATCCGCATAAGTATCATTTACATCTAAAGGTTGTCCAACCACTACCGCTTTCATAGATGTCCCGCTATAACTGTTGTCTAATGCCAACTCATACACAGCACCACAGATATTGGATGCAAGTCTGATATCATTGATCGGTTCTAATCCTTTATAATTATCTTCCATACTCTTTGCTATCTCAGACATTGAAATATAGAGTACATTTTTATCTGCATCATAGGTAAGACCTTCTTCTTTTCTAAATTCGATTGTTGCACCTTTGAGTGCTGCATACTTTCTTGTTTCCATGAATGCTGCAGCTGTCTCTTGGCCTGCTTTAAGTGTAAGACATTCAACTGTAGAATCTTCATATACTTTTGTACCTGTAGCACATACTCCATTTACATCTGGTTTAGAAATTTCAAAGATATCTGTTATTTTCATTTTAGATTTGATTATTGATTCAATTTCACTGTCTTTTGCATGACCAAGTTCTATCCATGAAATATCAAATTCACCGCCATTTTGGGCAGATGTTTGTATTACCTTGGCTGCATATAGTGTCCCCTCCCAATCTGCATTGAAATCTGTGATCTTCGTATCTGAAACAAACTTCCACAAACCTTTAGCTGTACCATCATCTGACATATAAACCGTTTTACCATCAGGCATCATTGTTGCTAACTCAGGTGTGTATTTACCCGTGACATAGTGTTTCGCACTTTTAGTAGATCCGTCTGCTTGAGGTTGTACTTCAACAATATATCCATAATTGTATGGAGAGAAACTGTCACCATTATAGCCATTTGTTTTATCTATATTTGCATCTCCTAAGTATTTATTCATACCGTCTACATACTTACAAAAAGAGTTTGCTACACCGCCTACATCATTTCCAGTACCATCTAAAGCACAGTCAACATAGAAAGGTGAATTCGGATCTGCAAATATGGAGTTGAGAGAATAATCTTCTTCTCCACCCAAGTGACTTCCATAGATTGTTTTTGAAGATGCACAGTTAATGATCGTTCCACCCATTACTGAAAGATCAACCGGCTTTGTATCAACCGCTGAGAAAACACCATTTTCAACTTTAACTTCCGTATTGTAGAGTTCTCCAGGTGCCTCTTCCATATGTGTCACTAAATAATGTTTGCCTCCGACTGAGATAAGTGAATTTCCATCTGGTCCATCTGAAATATCTTCATCATTACCTTTTAAAATTGGATCACCATTGATATCAGTCATACGTCCGATTTTCCCTGTACCAATAGTATCACCCATCTTTGCCAACTCTTTATATGTTAGATCATAAGTAACACTTGTGTTATCATCATAACCAACGGTGATCGATGGTGAAATTCTCATCACTGATTTTTCACTGTCATTAGCTGAAATAGCTACCGGAGCAAATGATATACTACTTACTTCTGCTTCTGTAGTTGTTGAGTTGCTGTTGCAACCGTTCATTGCCATACCTACTGCAGCAACTGCTGCAAGAGAGAATGCTGTTATACGCACTATAAGATCCTTTGAAATAATTATTTTTGCCATAGAATCTTTCCTTTAAAATATAACAAACCTATAATAATTCAGCTACATTCATGTAACCAAATCAAATTAAAAAATACCTTACAACAATATTTTACCATACATATAAATTAATCATTTTTTGCTATGATTACCACGATTATAATATGGATGGATACAACATGAAACATTTAAAAAAACTTTCCACAATCGCAACAGCAACTGGCCTTGGTACGCTTTTGGCTACTGGAATAACAGGTTGCTTTAGCAATAACCAACAACAGCAAGAAGAGCCTAAAGCGCAAAATGCATTTGTCATTATAGAAGAGACTGCGCCTGGTAGATACCAGATCAAAGATGAGTTTCCTGCAGAAGAGACACGTATCATATTGAAGCAACTCGATGGTACAGAGCGTGTATTGACCAAGCCTGAGATGGATGCGCTTGTAGCAGAAGAGGCAGCCAAGATCGACAACGGCACTTCCAATCTTACCAAAGAACAAAATCCTCAAATCTCACAACAGGGTGGCATGGGTCTTGGAGAAATACTTCTATCCAGTATGGCTGGAGCAGTAATCGGTTCATGGATAGGTTCCAAGCTTTTTGGTAACCAAAATTACCAAAACAACAGAAAAGCAGGATATAAATCTCCCTCTACCTATACAAGAAGTCAAAAAAGTTTTGATGCAGCCAAAAAAAGAAGTGCCAAAAGAAGCGGATTTTTTGGTAGTAAAAGTACTTCAAGCCGTTCCGGCGGTTTTTTTGGTGGCTAAAAGATGCTGAGTTTACAGAAAACCACACCTCTAGACACAGACTATTTAGAATCGCTCGGTTTTGTCTGGCACACGGACAGAGATGACACAAGCTATATCTCTGATAAACTGGTCATTATCTCTGAAGAGGAAGCTGAGGCCTATTATGATGCGACCAACACACTTTATGACATGTTTGTAGAGGCAGCCGAACATGTTATAGAGAATAATCTCTTTCATGAGATAGGCATACCCTTTAATCTTGTAGAGGTGATCAAAGCATCATGGGAAAATGATGTACACTGGCATCTTTACGGACGTTTTGATCTAGCCGGAGGTGTGGATGGAAAACCTATCAAACTTTTGGAATTCAATGCGGATACTCCCACTGCCCTGTTTGAAACGGCCATTATTCAGTGGGCCATGCTCAAAAAGAATGCTCTTGAAGAAGCGCATCAGTTCAATGCATTGTATGAAGCACTTATAGACAACTTTAAACGTTTGGTGACCCTGGAAGAAGATGTCTCCACATTTGAAGAGCGTTATGACGGCTGGAATTTTCTCTTTACCTCTGTCAAAGGGAATTCCGAAGAGGAAAATACCGTTCGTCTTCTACAGCATATTGCCACAGAAGCGGGTTTCAACACAGAGTTTGCCTACATTGATGAGATAGAGTTCTCCCCGGATGAGGGTATCTTTTATCAAGATAAGAACTATGAACTGTGGTTCAAGCTCATTCCTTGGGAAGAGATCGCACTCGAAGAGTCAGATCTGGCGATGCTCCTTACAAATATTATCAAAAACCAAAAGGCCATCATCTTCAACCCTGCCTATACACTGCTTTTTCAATGCAAAGGGCTGCTCAAGATCCTATGGGACCTCTATCCGAACCACCCTCTTCTCCTTGAGAGTTCTTTTGAACCCTTAGAAGGGAAAAAACAGGTGAAAAAACCTGTCTTCGGCAGAGAAGGAGGCAGTGTCAGTATCTTAAATGAGCATGCACAAAATATTGAAAGTGTGGAAGGTGACTATGAGAATCACAAGATGGTCTTCCAGGCTTATACAGAGCTCCCGTTAGATGCACAGGGGCAATCCTACCAGGCAGGTGTATTCTATGCCTATGAAGCCTGTGGACTTGGCTTTAGAAAAGGGGGAAGGATCCTGGATAATATGTCTAAATTCGTAGGGCATATCGTTCAGCAGTAAGCGGGTACACAATCTACACCGCTCAACATCACCCATCCTTTTTTAAAACCTTATAACATTCTAGTTTATAAGGTTTTGAAAGTGATTTATATCATTATTTAAATGTCATAAGTGCATACCCTCTATTTTGCAAACCGATAGTATCTATAAAACTGTTTTTGGATATTTGGATAAAAGGCAAAACTTCTTGCTTGTCAATCGCATTTGCATTCAGTGACATGGCACAGACAATGATCTTCACCTTTTTCTTTTGAGCCAATCGTGTAATGATCTCCTGTGACATTTTTATATAAGGCATATCCTCATCAGGCACTATTTCATCATACACATTTGAGACCATAGGAACGCAACCTCCATGCAGTGTAATGGCAAAGTCTGCCTTGTCACCATTTTGTTCGATCATACCCATGGTTCTTTCTATCAAGTTCATACGTGACATCACAAACCGGGCATTATCTGAACTACAATCAAAAACGGACTTGTACTCTTGTGCCTGTATCAAACCTACTAAACCTACGATTAAAAATATATACTTTTTCATGATTACATTGCTCCTGTTATTTATTCTTATTTTTTGCATTTATATCAGCGGGGTCTTCATACTCTATAGTCGGCAGCAAAAATGCAATGGTCAGTAAAATACCACTAAAAATGATTACAATAAGCAGACTATGTTCTGTAAAAAAATCCGGTACTCTGATCCTGCCCATATCAGGTCCTATGATCTTCTGTATATAGGGATACCCAATAGTAAAAACATAACCACCGAACATACCGCCGATCACACCTACCAATGCGTCAAGTCGTCCCTCAGAAACTGAAACAAGAAATGCTGATGGACATTTACCTAAAATGACCAAGCCTATCCCAAAGAGGATGCCACCAATGATTAGCCCACCCAGCATCGTCGGTTTGATATTATACGTTGCATAGCCTGAATCGACAAGGAAGTAAAACCCTACACTTGAAAGTGCTACTGTGGTCATAGCCATTCTGGGAACAAGCGTATCCTCAAATATCATAAAACCGGCCATCTTTTCAAATTTGTCAAGACGTGAATATAAGATAATAGCCCCAAAAGCAAATCCTATAAGCAGTACCTTTACTATGGACCCGTGTTCTTGATCTGCTACCACATCGAACATTTTAATGATATGATCAATCATCCTTTTTTCCTTTTTTTCTTATAAAAAAACCTACCGGTGATCATCCCGGTACCTAATGCCACTACAGCAAATATCATACCACTGACAGCCAATTGACTACCGCCAGATAGTATATGTCCAGCATTGCAGCCTCCAGCCAATCTCGCTCCATATATCAGAAGAAATCCGGCGATAAAGCTCCAAACCATACGAGAAGGAACAGAAGTGTTTTTTCTTTCTTTCCAAAGTGTAGGTATATAACTTATATGAAATGTTTTGGTCACAACCGTAGACATAAACAGTCCGCCAAAAAATACACCGATAAGCATAACAGCTTCCCAGGCACCGGATGTCTCTATGATCGCAGCATATTCATACTGCTCTGGATCCAGATCAAAAATCAAATTAGCAAGATATGACATTCCGGTTGATGCACCAATAGGACGATCAGCACCCCAGATAGAAAACGTATAATAAAACAGTAAAGCCATTAAGAGACCACCAAGCCACCAGGGTATTGAACGAGGCATAATTTATCCTTTATTTAGATCTATAAAAATGTTAACTATAACTTAACGTTTTTATTATAAAGAGATATTTCTTAGAGAGAAATTAAAAACGTTAAGCCTAACTTAACGTTTTTAATATATACTTTTATTAAAACGTATCAAGGAGAAACCCTATGAGAAAAATAATCGGAGCTGTAACACTTTCACTCTTCATATCGATGTCTATACCGACAAATTCTATGGCAGGTGTAAAAAAAGGACAACGCATATACAAGAAGCATTTCTACAAAAAATGTAACTTTTCAGGTGTCATGTTTTCTAGAAACCATTTACAAGCAGAGTGGGAAGAGATCTATGAGAATGGTAAATTACCGGAAGAGGCGAAAAATATTTGTCCAAACCTTCCAATAGAAACGATCAAAAAAGAGTGGTGGAAAGAGATCTATGCCTATGCAGTGAAGTATGCAAAAGATGGTGTGCCGCCTAACGGATGTAATGATTAAAGATGAATCACTAAGGAGTGGCGTATGGAGCTTTGGAAAATCATTATATTCTCTCTTATAGTACTGACCATAGTAGTAGGCGGGTATGTCTTTATGTTCTTTCATATTATGAGAAGAGATCCAAAAGAGTTGGAATATAGAAAACACATGGGTCAAGATAATAGACTGATACCGCCTAAAGATAAAAAATAAGATCCCTTTTCATACAAGAAGTTAGGGATCTACTGTACCCTTCTTGATATAAAAACAACAATATTTTTGTTTGGTATGTTTTGGCGTGGTATGATCAAAGTTTTCTGTATCTACCAAAGATAAACCTTTGGGGAGTTCTTCGGCTATTTTTTTACTGTCATATTGTGCAGTGTTCAACCCGGCACATTTGGTTTCACCTCCGGTAGCAAAGGTATTGATGATAGCCATACCATCAGGAAGTAAAGCATCATTCAAAACGTCAAAGTATTTGATCCGGTCTTGTTTGTTCAGCAGAAAATGGAACATGGCCCTATCATGCCATACTTTGCATTTTTGTGTCGGTTGGAAGTTGACAATATCAGAACATATATATATAGGAATGTCCGCATCATCTTTGAGGCGATCTTTGACGATCTCCAAAGATGCATTCGCTGCATCAAGCAGATAGATATTTCGATATCCTTTTGCGATCAAATGATCGACCAGCAAAGATGCACCGCAGCCTACATCAATGATACAGTCATCTTTTTTCGCAAAGGCTTCGATCTGTTCTAGAGATTTACCGGGATGCACTTGATGCCAAAGTACTTGCATGTAATCTATACTTTGAAATAAACTATCCCAATGATTTTCTCTTCTCACATCAGCAGGAATTTTTGTAGCACTAAATGTCGCACCTCTGGTCGCTTCAGCCGTTGTATAGTGCGTATGCCCTGTACACTCTACATCTTTAAATCCAGATTTTTGAATCAACTCTATAAGTTCGTTTTCATGCAGTGTTCCAGCTACACAATTTGCCCAATCTTCTTCACCAGAACTTTCACAACATAAGCTTTGCTCGACATTACAACATGATGGCTCAGAAATATCTATCATATCAGCGAAATAAATTTTCCCATTTGGTTTTAACACACGATAAATCTCTGCAAATACAGACTCTTTACAAGAGGTTAGGTTAATAGCACCATTTGATATAACTACATCCACACTCTCATCTTCAAGATCGAGAGAATCAAAACTGCTTTCTAAGATCTCAACATTTTCAAAACCTGCTGTTTTTACATGTTTAGATGCAAGTTCAACCATCTTTGGAGTAATATCTACTCCATATGCTTTTCCCTTTTGCCCAACATGCAACCGTGCTACTAAAACATCTACGCCAGCACCGCAACCTAGATCTAAAACAGTATCACCTTCTTTTATATCAGCTTCATTAAAAGGATTACCGACAGCAGCACAATATTGCCAGATCTCATGTGGAAGAGCCTTGATCCATTCCTCTTTATAACCGTGCGCTTTTGCGTTTGCTAAACCTTTGTCCCAGCCAAAATCTTTATTGGGATTTTCTGCCAGCTCTGTATAGAGCTCAATTATCTGAGTGTTATCTACCATGCTCTATTCCTCATCTACTGTTGGGTACCCAGCAAGTTCCCAAGCTTTTAATCCACCTTTTAAATGGTATACATTTTTATAACCCAAATCTTTTAAGGTCGCTGCTGCAAAAAGACTGATAAGCCCTAACTTACTATATACGACAATCACTGCATCTTCATCTTGTAAGACTTTCAAGCTGTTAAAAAGTACTTTCCCGTAAGTCATAGAATGACTCTCGAATGCATCTATGGTTTGCCCATTCTTATGCCCTGCTTCACGAACATCAAGAAGTACAATTTCCTCTTCATCATCCAATAACTTTTTTAGTACAGGAGGAGGCATCTCTTCAATAATCTCTCTTTTTTCTGCAATTGAATTATCCAATTTCGCAAGTCCTGTTCCAGTACATGCTACTTGTTTGTAAGGCGTTGGATTTGTTCTTTCTCTCTTCATATAATTAAAAACTTTTAATGCCTGCTCTCCCTCTGGCACTTTACTATGTAGAGTGTTTTCAACAGTTTTAAATGGTTTTTTATTACAGTCTGACTCTGTCTCGCAGGCTGATTCTCCTTGTTTAGAGGGTAGTGAATTTGCTTTTGCTTCTTTTTTTGAGCCTACTTCAGTTTCGCAGGTGCCTGTCGCACAACTCTTTGCACTTGGTGCTGAGACAAAGACCTTATCTCCCCATTGAGGAAAAGAGAGCATGATTACAGCAAACAGGGTAACTATAGCTAAAAAAGTTTTACTTGAAAAAAATCCTTCTTTCTCATCACACGCACATTCAACCTCTTTTAATGGTTTCAATTTATCATACCAGGCATAAAGTAAAACAAGAATAGTAAATACAACCAAATAGTTGTGATAGGGTGCTAACCAAGAGAAAGATGAAGCTAAAGTACTAGAGCCGGCTAAAACAGCGAGTATAGGAGTAACACAACACAATGAGGCTGCAATAGTTGCACCAAGTGCAGTGATGATTTTTTTATTTGACATGAAGAATACCTTTTTTCATTATTTATACGCAGCAACCGCGTCTTTGAGTATGTTCAGGTAAAATTTACCTGTCTTCCCACCAAAAAGTGTCTCTCTTATTTTTGTTCCATCATATTTCACAAAATGATATGTTGGCGTCACTTCTGATTGTAGGTCTTTAGGCGCATCGTTTTTATTGATATCTAAAGATACAGGTATGAAATGTTCATTAACATAAGTATAAATCATCTTATCTGTAAATACATTCTCTTTCATAAACTCACATGCACCACACCCTGGCCTGTTAATGAAGAGTAACATCGGCTTGTTCTCTTCTTTGGCAACTGCTGCTGCTTTTGTATAACTTTCAAACCAAGTGATTTCAGATGCATTGAGTCCTAATGTCATAAGTAAAAGTATGATGAGTTTTTTCATTGATTTTCCTTATATTTATCTATTTAGCATATTTGCTAAATTCGCCATAATTGTATAAACTAGATACTTAAAATAAAGTTAGTTGTCTAAATTGCTAAATAATCTTATTTTGTTATAATCATGTAAAAATTACGTTGGATAAAATAATGTTGAATATGGAAGATAAGATCAAGATTTTCAAAGCACTGGGGAACGAGACAAGATTCAAAATATTTAAAAACATTTTTACGGGTGGCTATGCCTGTTCTATTGATGATAGCCAACCCAAAGATGATATGATCGCTCAAGCTACATGTGTTACAAGTATTGCCGAACAATTTGATTTTGCACTGCCTACGATATCTCGTCATCTTAAAGAGCTGAAAGATGCACAGATCATCACTATGACAAAGAGCAAAAATAAAATTTATATTGAGCCTAATATAGAAACAATGAAGGGAATAGCTTCATGTTTTAAAACGCTCGTTGAGGATTATGAAAAAGGCGTAGTATTCCAATTTGATAATACTAAATGAAAAATTCTCCACTTTCCCTTATTATCCTTCTTTTTTAATACCTACGAATATACTATGTTTTGCATTAGAAGTGCAGAAGCTTATAAAATGTGCTATAATAGGATGTTTTATAATGAAATGAAAGATAAATATATTTACATTTGTGGGGCATCTGCTGAAGTAGGTTCTTCTCCTTTACTTTCATCTTTCTTTACGCATTCCACAGAGACGATCTCCACTTCATCACTGTCAATACGTGCAGCCGTGAGTTTTCCTCCCCATACACATCCTGTATCCAGGGCCAGAACATGTTCATCTTCATAAAATCCCAAAGCGGACCAGTGCCCCATAATGATACGAAGATGGATATCTTTACGATAATCACATTCAAACCAGGGTTTTAACTCTTGTTCTCGCAGTTCATCTGTTGGCGGACCTTTTTGGTCAAAATCAAGTCTGTGGTCACCATAGCAAAATCGCATACGCGTAAATGCACTGACGATGTAACGGTCGATATCTATCAGGCTTGCCTTCCTGTTAAAACGGTTGCTTCCTTGTCTTAACATCTGTTCCAGCCAAACAGCAGCATGCTCACTCTGCAGTTTCTCTTCCACACGCTTTGCATACCTCATTGCCATACCCAGGTCAAACTCAGGGGAGATACCGGCATGGGCCATACAGTAGCCAAGCTGATAGTCCACATGCAGCAGCTTTTGTCCTCTAAGCCAATCTATGAGCTTTTTGGCTTCAGGTGACCCAAGTATAGGGTCAATGGTCGGATTGGATTTTTTGATACCGTAATATGCTGCTATGAGGGTGATATCATGATTACCGAGTACTATCTCAACATTTTCTTTGATACTGTAAAGATATTCCAGTGTTTCCAGTGAACCTTCACCTCGGTTGACCAGATCCCCGGCGATCCAGAGTTTATCCTGCGTAACATCGAACTGTATCTTTTCCAGTAGTGCTCTAAACGAACGATAGCACCCCTGTATATCACCTATTGCCCATACTGCCATTAACTGTATCCCAACTCTTTTTTATACTCGTCTACTTTCTGCTCAAAGCTCATCTTTGCATACGCTGCAGAGGGTGAAGGAAGATAGACTGTTTCTATACCCAGATGTGAAAAATGTCTTTTAAAAAGTGCCTCTGCCTTTCTCCCTGTAAAGGCCAATTTAGTAATACTAGGATGTGCTTCCAAAAATGCAGCCAGGTCATTGACCTCTTCATTTTCCAAGGAGCTGTCAAGAGAGTTCTCTCTGCTGCACCCTTTGACCATATCCCAAAGCCCAAGCTTAGACTCTTTAAGCAGCCAGAGCCTCTGATCACGGGTATTCGCAGGATAGGATGTCACACTTTCAAGGATCTTCCAGAATTGATTGCGCGGATGGGCATAGTAAAAATTCTTTTCAAAAGACTGGATACTGGGGAAAGAACCCAGAATGAGTGTCTGGGTATCTTTAAATACGATAGGTTTGAAAGGGTGTGTTAAAACTTCACTCATTCGACTATTTACAAGCCTTACGCATATTTTGTACGATGAGGACAAGCAGTGCCACAGAAAAGATCTTGAAATTGATCTCGCTTCCCTTGTGCGTATTAACAAAGGCTACCGATGTGGTTGCCTCCACTCCCTGTGTCTGCATTGCGATAATATCTGGGATATAATACTGGGAAAATAGTAATCCTGTAGCCAATACAAAAAATGTCGCAACCTGTGTCAGCGTGTCTCTCTCGAACTTTTTAAACTTATACCCTTCATACAGTACCACAGAGACAAGCAGCACATTGACCAGATAAGAGAGCCTCAAAAAATTCTCTGTCATGATCTGTCCCTCTTGAAACTGCGTAAGTACTTCAGAACCTAACCACTGTTCGGTATGAAAAGTCACAGGGGCGACTACGATACCCGCAAAAAGTCCTGCTCCGAGTACCGCGCTCAAAAATATAAGGTAGGTCATGGTTACCATTCTAAAATATCTATTCATATTGACTCACTCTCTTTAAATTTAATCACAAACCCACGGTCAAACTCTGCCAGGTCCTTATAAAACTCTATGTATTCTACACCGATTTCATTAACAAATGCTTGGAGTGGTTCCTTTTGGTCATACCCCATCTCGCAAGCAAGGTATTTCACACCTTTCTCCTTCACATCCAAAATGATCTCTTTGAGCAGCTCATCCCCTACACTTCCGCCAAATAGTGCTTCTTTGGGTTCATAGTCGATGACATTGGATTCAAGTAAGAAATCTTCTGCGATATAAGGAGGGTTGGAGACCACCAGTTCCAGATCTTCAGGAACCTCATCTATAAGATGTGACTTTCGGAGTTCTATCTGTTGTTCCACACCGAATCTTTCAATGTTTTTCTTTGCCACTTTGAGTGGGGTGTCACAGATATCTGTGGCGATGATCCGAAGCTGAGGAAACTTTCTGGCCAACACAATGGAGATGGCACCAGAACCCACACCTATTTCAGCGATACGGGTGATCTTCTCTTTTTCTATGATCTCTGCGACGAGGTCTATGAGTATCTCCGTCTCAGGACGGGGTATCAGTACCCCCTTTTCTACTTCCAGATGAATGTCATAAAAGCTGGCAGACCCCACGATATATTCGTATGGCTCATGTGCAGCTCGTCTTTGAATGAGTTTTTTAAATTGATCCACATTAGGGAAAGTTTCCCCCTCGTGTATCAGTAAATAAGACCTGTCCTGTCCAAGATGATAGGCCAAGAGCAGTTCCGCTTCAAAAGCAGGACGTTCACATGCCTCTTTAAGTGTTTCTTTGGCCCATAAAAGCCCTTCTTTAATCGTCATTTCTGTCCATATGTGCAAAGATACCCTCTTTTGGCAATGTTGCTTCTTCACCTACGATCGTATTGGATGCATCAAAACCTAACTCCTTGAGTCTTTCAAGTACCGGTGGATGCGTATAGTAAAAGAAGATCACCAATGGGTGTGATTTTGGGAAGGCTTTGTTCTCTGTCACAAGTTTCATCAGTGCGGAAACGAGGTTTTCTTTACCACCCATTTGCGAACCGTACTCATCGGCTGCATACTCATTATGACGGCTTACATAGGACATGAACGGTGTAAAAACAAAACTTAAAAGCGGTAAGAGCAACATCAACATCGCTATCTGTACCCCTGATTCAGGGATCACTCCCATCTGTGTAAAGAGTGCATCAGGCAAATGTCCAAAGAGATAAAATGCAATGAACAGAAGCACACCTATCAACCCGATATTTTTCCAAATATCACCATGTGAGAAATGCCCCAATTCATGTCCCAGTACCGCAAGGAGCTCTTTAGTATTCAGTTTTTCTAAAAGCGTATCAAAAAGAACCACTCGTTTACTCTTCCCTAGTCCACCGAAAAATGCATTGAGACGGCTGTCACGTTTACTGGCATCCATCACAAAGATACCGTCACTTTTAAGTCCTGCCTCATTCATCATAGCCGTGATCTTTTCTTTAAGTTCACCCTCCTCTATTGGAGAAAATTTGTTAAACAGAGCCATAAAGGTGGGAGCCAGAAGATTTGCCATCACAGCTACGGTGAACATGGCTGCAAATCCCCATACCCACCATGTTGCATAGCTCTGTATGATCCAGGATAAAAGTGCAAAAACTGCACCACCCAAAATGAAAAACAGCAGGCTTGTCTTTAGCATGTCGTTTATATACATTTTCGCAGTCATTTTGTTAAATCCGAACGCTTCATCTATCTTGAACTTCTGATAGAGTTCGAAAGGGAGTCCTATCACATAATTGACTATGATGAAACCAAAGAGGAACACGACGGCCTGCATAATACTTCCTTCTATCGGAACTACCGATGAGAGCCAGGCAAATCCTGCAAATACCCACCAGATAAATACCAGATAGTCCACAAATGTGGTCACCATAGAAAGTTTCTCATTGGCCACTGCATAATTTGCTGCTGTAAGGTACTTGTCTGCCGGCATCAATACAGGTGTTTTTCTTTTTTCTTCATTAATATACCCTATCTGCATAGCAGAGATATAGAGTTTCATAAAGGTATAGAGAGAGTAAAAAATAATAATGGTTTCTAGCATAATTTTCCTTGGTATATAATGGTGAAATATACCAAATCAAGCCTTAAAGGCCACTCTATTTGCTATAATTGCAGCAATCTATTACAAGGAACCATTTTGGCACTCATTGATCTCTTTGACATCAAAAAACAATATGACATCAAATTACTTCTGAATGGGGTTGATTTTCATTTGGATGAGGGTGAACGTGTCACGATCGTGGGTCAAAACGGCTGTGGAAAATCCACACTGATGAAGATCATCATGGGAGAAGAGGAACCTACCGACGGGAAAAGAGTGGTGAACAGTGCGATACAGGTAGAGATGCTCGCACAACAGCCTCACTTCGATCCGGCTCTTTCAGTCAGAGAAGCAATATTCAATGAACTGACTGAGCTCAAAGAAGCCAAAGAGGCGTATGATGCGTTAAGTCTCAAAGTATCTGAAGACTTTGAAAATGAAGAACTGCTCACCCAACTGGAAAAAGTATCTTCTTTTCTGGACCATCATAATGCCTGGAACCTTGATGACAAGATAGAACGTGTGATGCAGGAGTTTCAGCTCAAAGCCTATGAGGACCGTCCTGTAGTCTCCCTTTCCGGAGGAGAACAACGCCGTGTGGCACTGGCATCTCTTATACTCAAAAAACCCGATGTATTGCTTCTTGACGAGCCGACCAACCACCTTGATGTCTATATGGTCGAGTTTTTAGAAGAGATGCTTCTCAAAGGGAATTTCACCCTCCTCTTTATCTCGCACGACAGGCATTTTATCGACACAGTTGCCACACGTGTGGTAGAGGTGGACAATCAGAAGCTTGTGAGTTATACAGGCGGTTACATGAGCTACCTGGAACAAAAAGAAGCACGTATGCATGCTTTGCAAAAAGGACATGAAAACCTTCTGAGACTTCTTAAACAGGAAGAAGCGTGGCTCAGAAAAGGAGTAAGAGCCAGAGAAAAACGTAATCAAGGACGTAAAAAACGTGTTTTTGAGCTCCGTGATGAAGCAAAGAAAAACCCTACACTCATTCGAAAGATGATGGTAGAACTTGAACGTGAGAAAAAACATTTTAACCGTGATGAAGGGGTATCAAGAAAAAAGATGCTTTTTGAACTTGAGAACATCTCATACTCCGTTCCAGGGAAAAAACTGATAGAAAACTTTACGACACGTATCCTTCAAAAAGACAAAATAGCCATCGTAGGTATCAATGGTGCAGGAAAATCTACACTTTTAAAACTCATGCTCGGACGTATCAAACCCCAGAGCGGTATCATAAAGCAGGGAGACTTTTCCGTAGGTTATTTTGACCAGCACAGAGAGATGCTTGACGATGAAAAAACACTGATTGAAACCTTTTGTCCTGACGGGGGAGACCACATAGAGGTACAGGGTGTAAATCTTCACGTCTACGGCTACCTTAAATCGTTTCTTTTCCCTAAAGAGTTCCTGGCTAAAAAGGTAGGTATGCTCTCTGGGGGAGAGAAGAACCGTGTCGCATTGGCATTGCTCCTGACTAAAAAAGTAGACTGCCTCATCCTCGATGAACCTACCAATGATCTGGACATCCAGACCATTAATATCCTGGAAGAGAAACTCATCAACTTTCCTGGTGCCATACTCTTTGTTTCACATGATCGTTACTTCATAGACAAAATAGCCTCAAAACTCTTTATCTTTAAAGGAAATGGTGTGGTTGAAGAGTCGTATCAGACCTATACGGAGTACCTGGAGATCGAAAAAGAGATGAAAGAGCTTGATACGCTCGAACAAGAGGTCAAGACATCGGTAAAAAAAGAGGTACCGGCAAGTACCAAAAAACAGACAAAACTGAGTTATAAAGAACAAAGGGATTATGATACCTTACCTGATGAGATCGAAGCGCTGGAACAGCAGATAGCTGCAATTAATGCATGTTTACAGGATCCGGAGTGTTATCAGGAAAAAGGTCTGACCGCACTGAGTGATGAACTGAGTACGCTTGAAAAGATATATGAAGAAAAGAGTGACAGGTATCTGGAAGTTTTAGAGATCTTCGAGTCTCTTTAATTACCAGTACACCACGACACTGCGTCTTCCCCAACGCAGCGCTCTCCTTTTATCAAGTCCCATATAGATATCTATACGTTTTTGGTAGCGTTTGTTCATTTTGTCACGTACCGTATAATACCCAGGTAACCCGCCGATACGCACTTTTGTCCCATTACGCATACCATATCTTGTTAACATATCTCTAGAGACGGCAATGATCTTCATACCCGGACGGAGACGATTATTCCATGCTGCCAGGAAAGGTGTACGGTCTGTTTGTCCTACATGTGACGTATACGCAGTAGCTGTGACTCTAAGCTTTTTCGTTGTTTTTATGAAGATATGTGGAAGTGGCAATCTTAACGTCTTACCAATATGTATAGTTGCCTTGCGTTTAATACCATTAAATTGCATTAATTCCTTAGGTTCAAGCTTAAACTTTTTGGCAATGGAGATAATCGTATCTCCCTTCTCAATGATATAGATGCAAGAAGAGATCGCATCGATCATTTTTTGTTCAAAAGGGAGCTTGAGTTTCTGTCCGATACGCAAAGGAGATTGAATACTAATACCGTTCATTTTCGCAATCTCTTTTGTTCTTAACCCAAACTTCTTTGCAATCTTACTCAATGCATCGCCGCTTACAACGCTATACTTACCGTAAATAATTTGAGGTTTCTCAGGTACGTCTGGTGCGATTGTTTCTACTAGTTCTCTTTCTATACGGGGAGGGACTTCTGACGTCTCTATCTCTTCTATTTTATCATCAAGTATGACTTGAGCGACTGCTTCTTCTGTTGTTGTGTGCTCGGTAGGTACTTTTTCACTTCCCTTAAAACGTACAGACTCTTGGACTTTTACATGCCGTTCTATCATATCCTCTACGGAAACCACTTTGATAAAACGCTTTTTTTCAGGCACCGGTAACGTTTTTGCCCTGATTAATTTTTGTCTGTTCCCATCATATACGATCTCTTTGGCTTTAAGAAATTTTGCCCCGTAAGGGTTACACTCAGTCATACCACCGGTGATGACCCTGCAGTCTATCATCGACTTTGCAGCGGCTGTTTCTAGACATAGATAGGATAATAAGAAAAATCTCAAGTGATTTCTGGACATTACGTTATGCTAAACTATAAAAAGTTTAACATCTCTCCTTTAATGGATTCTTTTTCAACGATGACCGAATGGATCACAGGTTTTTCGAACAGCCCGTGTATCATAGGAGGTACGGATACATTGGCATGTTCACTCACCCATTTCAATGCTTCAACATCATCTTTGACTTCATGTCCCAATGATTTTGAAACAGACGGACTGAACTTGGTCCATTCTGCAGTCGAGTAGACCACTGTTTTGAGATCTTTCTCTCTTAATGTTTTATAGGCTCTCATACATGTGGCAGTATGGGGGTCCATAATGTACCCTTTTTTAGCATATTCGCCTACAACGGCTTCACACTCTTCATCATCTGAGAAAGAGGCATCAAAATCTTCACGCAACAATGCAAGTTCATCTTCGGTTAACTGATACTTACCGTCTCTAGCCAACCCTTCCATAAGTTCTTTGGTACGTGCAGCACCGAATTTGTCAAACATGATACGTTCAACATTTGAACTTTTCAAGATATCCATGGCAGGTGATTCTGTCTGTATCAATGTACGTGTCGTAAGATCATAGGTACCCTTGGTGATCCAATCAGTCAAAATATTATTGATATTGGATGAAATAAGAATCTTCTCTATCGGCAAACCTGCTTTTTTGGCATAATAAGCACCCAATGCATTACCGAAGTTACCGCTTGGAACAACCAGATAGATCTTCTCACCCATTTGAATACTCTCTTTACGCACCAACTCCAGGTAGGAGTGGATATGGTAAATGATCTGGAAGATGATACGTCCGAAGTTTACAGAGTTCGCTGCTGAAAGTTTGATATTTCTCTCTTCCAATTCTGCCTTAAAATCATCAGAGGCAAGTAGATCTTTGAGTGTATTTTGCGTATCGTCAAAATTACCCTTCACACCGATCACTTTCAGATTTGAAGCGTCTTCTGTGACCATTTGAAGTCTTTGCACATCAGATGTGCCGCCATCAGGGTAAAGACATGCTACCTGTACACCTTCCTGACCTTTAAATGTTTCCAGTGTGGCAGGACCCGTATCTCCACTTGTTGCTGCCATGATCAGGTAATGTTCACCTCTTTTTTGTGCTAATTTACTTAACACATACCCAAAAGGTTGCAATGCCATATCTTTAAAGGCTCTGGTAGGCCCATGATAGAGTTCAGAGACAAAGCAGTCGTCTTCGATCTGGGAAAGTGGCACAGGATTTGAAGGGTCATCAAAAGCATCATATCTTTTCAGTGCTTCTACCAGTACATCTGTTTCAATATCTATACCAAATTTCTCTAAAAAGTCCAATGCCAAAGTTTTATAATGGCTGGCGAGATGTCCCTCTAAAAATTCTTTATCTAAAGTTGGGAGTTCTTTGGGTACATATAACCCACCAAAACTAGCACTTGGGCTGAGTATCGCTTCTGAAAATGGTACAGATGAAGGTTTCTGTCCGTCATTTCCCCGTGTCTCAATAAATTGCATCTATAGTATCCTACTGTTTATATGAATGATAATTATAGCTAAATAAGCTAAGGATTGTCAGAAATTAGGGGGAATCTAGGTATGAAGTAAACTCAAGTATCTAGTATCTATTTGCCCTACAATAATAGGAGAAGAATGATTTAGGGAAAAGAATGTCAACTAATAAAATCATAGAGACAAACAAACACTAAAATACTCAGGTAATAGAAGAAATGAAACTTTCTAAAAGATAGAATGAGTTTATATCTCTATTGGTAGTCTGGCGATCTACGTGAGACCCATAACTTTCCGTACCCACCTCGCGATGAACTTGGCTTTTTCAATACAGTATAACCGTATGAGAAAATTATAGCACATTTACCTAAGAGAAATAACTTAAATTCTAAAAAAAATTTTAAAAACTTATTATTTTTTTATTGTTTAGCGCATTTTAACCTACTATTTTGTTGCCAGCGATCCTGTATTAGAGTTCGATACAGGTCCCTACACCAGAACTGGTCAAAATTTCCAAAAGCAGTGAATGTTCTACACGGCCATCGATGATATGTGCTTTTTTAACACCTCCACGCAGCGCTTCGATACAGGCATCCACTTTAGGTACCATACCTCCTTGTATCGTTCCATCTGCTTTGAGAGCCTCTGTTTTTTCTATACTCAGATTCGTGATCAGCTGCATCTCTTTATCTAGTACACCTGGTGTGTCTGTCAGGAAAAGTACTTTTCTTGCTTTCAGGGCTACGGCTATTTTGCTTGCTGCAAGATCCGCATTGATATTGAACCCGGGATGTCCCATCGTACTGCTACCTGCGATAGGTGCGATCACAGGTATCGCACCGTCCTCAATGATGTTATTGACTATCTCGGGATTGACATGTTCGATGATACCCGTGTAACCGAACTTTTCAAAATCTTTAGGGATACCCTTTAGAAAACCGCCATCTTTCCCAGAGATCCCAATGGCTTTAGAGCCATGGTTGTCAAGCAAGGAGACGATCTCTTTGTTGATCTCACCGCTCAATACCATCTCTGCAATACGCATCACCTCTTTGGTCGTGACACGCTGTCCATCTATAAACGTCGTATCTACCCCTAGATTGGCAAGAAGGTCTGTAATACTTTTACCTCCGCCATGTACGATGATAGGTTTCATCCCTACAAGGTGCAACAATACGATATCCTGTGCGAACTGTTCTTTGAGTTCATTACTTGTTTGGGCAGATCCCCCATACTTGATCACTATTTTTTCATTGGAAAACTTTTTGATAAACGGTAAAGCCTCAAGCAGTGTTTTGACAACATTTATATTACTTTTCATTCTCTATATCCCTTTATATATTCATCTACCTGAGTGAAGATAGTCTCTTGAATCTGTAATTTTAACTTCATTTCAGAGATAGGCAACTTAAAATCCTGCATTTTTACTGCATCTTTTTCTGTCACAAGAAGACTCTGGGCCTTGTGTTCAGAGAGAAGCATTTTAAGTTTTTCTTCTTCAAAATAGGCATGATCTTCCAAATAAACCTTGTGAACCACTCCCTCTGGCAGATAGGCATCCAATCTATGCGGATTTGAAATAGCCGTTACCAGTACCATGCTGGGTTGAAGGTTCTCAAATGCTACGTGTCTATGGAATGCCTCTCCCTCTTTTGCTACGATATCTGCATACTTTTGATTGAACCAGAATTCCCTAAATGCCCCTGCGGGGAAAGGCAGATAATTTTTGACCACTGAAGGCTCAAGGATAATGTCATACTTGTCTATCTCAACACGGTTAAATCCATCATCCAAAATAATACACTTTGCACCTTTCTCTTTGGCCAGTGCTATAGCCAATGCCCTCTCTTCACTGACAATCACACTTGCATGAGGCAGTGACTGTGCCATCAGCATAGGTTCATCTCCGCTCTGTGTCACATCGACCAGTATTCTGCCTTCAGAACTGACCTCGACCAGCCCTTTGCTTTTACGGCCATACCCACGGGAGATGATCACCACACCTTCAAGCCGTGAAGCAAGTGCGATGACAAAAGGTGTCTTCCCGCTCCCTCCAACGATAAGATTCCCCACAGAGATGATGGGAATACCGAACTCTTTTGGGGAAATGATCATTCTTCGCAAAGACATGATGATCCCGTAGAGAATGGAAAGAGGAAGCAGAAGCAGGATAAAAGGATAATGATACCACTTTGGTACAAAGAACATCTCTTCTAAAAATGCTCTCATGAACACTCCTTAGCACCCAATTTTTTGATCTCAGAACAAGAGAATCCCGCCTCTTTTCTGGCTTCCACATTAACATAGGGACGGTGTTTCGAGAGCAGCTTATAGCGTTCAAGTATCTCAAAATAGACCTCTTCTTCGCTCCCCTCTACTTTTCCTGTAGCTTTACAGAGGTATTTAAACCACTTATCACCTTTGTGTACATGGTCTATCTCTTCCTCATAGATGACATGCAGTGCCTCTATAAGTTTTTTCACCTGAGGGTTTTTACGCTTGTTATCCAGTTTTTTCATGATCTGGGGACTGACATCCAGACCTGATGCTTCATAGTAACGCGGGATAATCGCCATACGCTCCAAAATATTCCCTGCACTGTGCTCAGCTGCATCAAAAAGTCCACAATGTACAGGAAAATCTCCATAGCTATATCCAAGCTCTGCCAATAGTCTCTGTAGCATTTTAAAGTGTCGTATCTCATCACTGGCAACTTCCAGCCAATCTACTTTATACTCGCCAGGCATCTGTGGGTAACGATACACGGCATCCAGTGCCAGATCTATAGCAGAATACTCTATGTGTGCAATGGCATGCACCAATGTGGCCAATCCCTCTTTACTCTCAAAGTCTTTTCTCGCAGGCAAATCTCTTGGATCCACAATGTGACATTTGGAGGCATAGGAGGGTTTTGAAAATAATTGAGGTGTAAAATCACCATCACAACTTATTTCATTTTGGGTACAATACGCCAAACATTGAGTGGTCAACTCCTCTTTTATAAGAATATTATCACTGATAATGGCACGTTCTAAAAGACTAAATATATTCATAGGAGAATTATATCATGCAAATCAAAATACAACCTATGGGCGCTTATCAAACCAACTGTTACATCGCTACAGTTGAGGGAAAAGATTTTATCATAGACCCTGGAATGGGTGCTACCCAATGGGTACTTGACAATGTCACCAATCCCGTTGCGATACTCAATACGCATGGTCATTTTGATCATGTATGGTCAAATGCAGAGGTCCAGGAGAAACTCAGGCTTCCTATCTATTGTCCCAAAGGGGATGTCTTTATGCTTACTGACGATCCTCTTGGGCAAGGTACGCCTCCAAGTGAACCAGACTATATCATCGTAGGTGATGAAGCAATGACCATTGAGGGGGTAAAGATCAAATACCGTCACTTTCCGGGACATACGCCTGGCTGTTCCATTATAGAGATCGATGATGTATGGTTCAGTGGAGACTTTCTTTTTGAACAAAGTATCGGAAGATGGGATTTCCCTTCATCAAGCGGAGAAGATATGGTGAAGAGTTTGGAAAAAGCACTTACCATAGAGGATGATTATACGATCTATCCCGGCCATGGGATGAGCACGACCCTTAAAGCAGAACAAAAGGTCATACCTTTTTGGATAGAGCAGGTGAAGAGGAGTATTTGATCCTCTACTCTGATCTATTGAGCCTCACCGCATTTTCCTGTAGCACATTTTCCAGTCTCACACTTCATGGAAGGTGTTAGATCACTCTTTTCTACCGTTTCCGGTTTTCCTGTGCCACACTTTCCTGCTTCACACTTCATAAAAGGTTTCAGTTCACTTTTTGGTTCAGGTTCATAAGTTTCAAATGCCCCTTCGCTGTAAAGAATATATGTAAAGATTGCTGCCAATACTGCCAGAGCCAGAAACACATAGAGAAAGAATTTTTTCATTGTCATTTACCTTGATTTGTATTTAAAAAATGAAGTATAGCATAAGCTTCTGTTAGCCTAGAACATGCGAAGACAATACGAACGTTGTAAAGATACCTTCAAAGACTAACTTTCCATTGACAAACCCCTCTACTTCTACCTCAGATTTCTTACCTTGACTATTGACAACCAAAGCTTTACACAGTACTGAGTCACCAACCTTTACAGGTGCTATGAATTTCGAACTTGAAGCACCCAGCACCACATAAGGATCGTTCACTGCGGACATAGCTGCATAATCTGCTGCACCGAAGATAAAACCGCCATGGACCAATCCCTGACTATCCGCTGCCATCTGCTGTGTGGTATGCAGCAGAACCTCTGCATAATTTTCTTTAAGCTTGGTCACTTTTCCACAAAGTGACGTATTGATATTTAGATGGGTATTTAATTGCATAGGCTATCCTCAACGTTTTTGAAGATTATAGCAAAACAACCTATGAATCACACTGTCTGCCTTGTCATTTCGAATGACCTTGTAAGCGAAGCGATTCGAGAGAAATAACATCACAGTTAAAATAAGGGGGAATATGTACAAAATAGAAAAAGTGGAAAGCTATATTCCCATCATGATGATGGGAAGAAAAAAAGTTTAGTATGAAAATTTATACCCGCGTCTACGCACCGTATGGATCACCTGGAAACCCAAAATACTTTTCAATCTCTTTCTGATCTGATTGATCGCCACTTCAACCGTGTTATCGCTGACATACTCTGGCTCTTCCCAGAGTGCATTGATGATCTCATCTTTCGAGAAAACACGTTGTTTACGAAGTGCAAGGTATGCCAAGATATCAAATGTCTTGCCGTTGAGAGAAACGATTTTCTCATCATATTCGATCTTTTTGTTCGCAATGTCGATCACAAGTTTATCGATGTTCACCTGTGTCCCGAAGAGATGTCTCATGTTCGCTAAAACTCTTGCAGCGATAAGATCAGGGTATTCACCATGCTGATAGATCACATCATCTACACCTAAAGAGAAGAAAGCTGATTGTGCTTTGACATTATTTGTCAAGATCATAATCTTCGTTTCACTCTTTTTCTTTTTGACTTCATTCACGTAACGCTCTAGTGAAAACTTCACACCTTCATCTACGATCACAACCAGTTCATAGTGTCTAAAGTCTGTAAAGTTGGTTGCATCATACATATCTTTCGCATTGTCAACAATACAAATAAAGTATTTATCTAACTCTTTTTCAAGTTCCTTAACGTATTCATCGTTGAAACCTACCGTTAATATTCTCATTCTTTTCCAATCCAGTAAGAAAGTCTCCAAAACTTAAATTTTGTCGACTTTTTGCTTTTATTAGCGTATTTATAGCTAAATCAACCTTATTTAAAAATAAAAGTAACTTTAAGAATGAAGCTTTTTAAGCTGTTTTAAAGTGATTTCATTGCCTTGATGTAGACCCTTTTGGGTGCAGGATATCCCTCAACGGTCTTCGTATGATCGTCAGGATCCAGGAAATCTTCCAGGCTTTGCGTCTCTATCCACTCTGTTTTTCTCTGTTCCGTAGGTTCAGTTTTCATGATCTCCAACACTTCAACGGTTTCAAACCCTGCCCTGAAGCACCAGTTCTTTAAAGCATTCACCGTAGGTACGAAATAGATATTCGGTATCTTTGAATAACGGTCTCTAGGCGTCAGGCACATCTCACCTTCACCATCTATCATAAAGGTATCTAAAATGAGCTCACCGCCTTTATTAAGACCCTTAAAGAGAGATTTGAGCATGGCAACAGGATCAGACCTGTGATAGAGTACACCCAAACAGAAGAGTGTATCGAACTTGTGTTCATAGAACTCTACATGCTCTACCCCTAAAAGTTCATAGACAATATCAGACTTGATAAAATGGTTGATGAACTGAAACTGGGAATAGTAGATGGCAGAGGGGTCAAACCCTATAAGTTTTTTAGGTGCTTGGGACAACATACGAAACAGATAATAGCCATTGTTGCATCCTATGTCACCAACAACCTTGTCTTTTAGGTCAAAGTAGGGTTCAAGCAGATTGTATTTAATTTGGCTTTGCCATTCAGAGTCTATAAAAAGATCATTGATCTGAAAGGGCCCTTTTCGCCAGGGCTTCATCAAAAGTGCCGTCTCTTTTATCTGCTGCGCATCTTGTGGACTGAGGTCCTTGATCTGAACCTCAACCCTGTCTCCAAGCTTTACCTCAACATCTTCATACGTTTTAAGCGATCTGATGGCTTCCTGAAAAGGTGCGATATTTTTCCACGTGAGCCATTTCTTACGCTCGTCTCGTAAACTGTTTAAATCCATCTATTGTTTGATATACGCTTTTTTAATAATCTGATCGAACATGGGTCTGTCGCCTCTACCTGTAGAAACATTTTCCATCTTACGTACTGCTTCTTCACCGGAAATCACTTCACCAAAGATCGTATGTTTACCGTTTAACCAAGGGGTTGGCGCAAGTGTGATGAAAAACTGGCTTCCGTTTGTTTTAGGTCCACGGTTTGCCATAGCCAATAACATCGGTCTGTCAAATACCACATTGGGTGCGAATTCGTCTTTAAAATCTTTTTTCCAGATAGACTCACCACCTCTTCCTGTACCTGTAGGATCGCCGCCCTGAATCATGAAACCTTTAATGATCCTATGAAAAATAAGCCCGTTGTAGTAACCGTTTTTCACATGCGTAGTAAAGTTCTCAACTGCAAGCGGTGCCACTTCCGGATACATTTTTAATTCTATTTTCCCTACATTGGTTTCAAGTACCACGATAGTATCTTTTGCGTAGGTTTGAACAGTCAAACCTACAAACAGTAAAGCGACCAATAATCTTTTCATCCATCCATCCTTTTCATAATGTATCTATTTAATATGTACTTGTATTATAACGCGTTTAACGTTTATTTCGCATAATTGACAGCACGTGTTTCCCGTATCACATTCACTTTTATATCACCGGGGTACTGTACTTTTTCCTCTATCTCTTTGGCAATCTCTTTACTTAAGAGTACGGTTTCATTGTCATTCATCTTTTGGGCATTCACAAAGACACGTATCTCTCTCCCTGCATTAATGGCAAAGGCTTGAGTCACATACTCTTTACTCAAGGCAATATCTTCAACCTCTTTCACACGCTTTGTAAAGCTTTCAAGCACTTCTCTTCTGGCTCCGGGTCTTGCTGCAGAGAGTTTATCTGCAGCACATACCGCAGCACTCTCTACAGAGTCCGGTTCTTCATATCCGTGATGGGCATAGATGGCATTGATGACCGTAGGGTGTTCTCCATGTTTACGACAAAGCTCCACACCGATATCTACGTGTGAGCCGCCCAGGTCCTGTGTCAGGGCTTTGCCGATATCATGCAGGAGACCGGCACGAAGCGCAAGTTTTTCATCTCCGCCCATTTCCGCTGCCATGACACGTGAAAGTTTGGCTACCTCCAGGGTATGTGCCAGAGCATTCTGCCCATAGCTGGCTCTATATTTCATACGACCCAAAAGTTTCACAAGTTCTTCATGCATAGGGAAAAGCCCTAGTTCAATCAGTATATTTTCACCCTCTTCAAAGGTTTTTTGTTCAAACTCCTCTTCCACCTTTGCATGGACCTCCTCTATACGACCCGGATGTATACGTCCATCTTCCACCAGTATCTCTATCACCCTGGTTGCAATAGCCCTCCGGTAGAGATTAAAACTGCTTACAAGGATCACACCCGGTGTCTCATCTATCACGATATCTACCCCCAAGAGCATCTCCAGTGTCTTGATGTTCCTACCCTCTTTGCCGATGATACGCCCTTTGTGTTCATCACTTGGCAGGTTTACAAGGTTGATCAGACGCTCACCTGCAAAATCGCCTGCATAACGCGTGGTTGCCTGTGCCAAAATATAATTGGCCTTTCGTTCACCCTCTTCTTTTGCTATCTGTTCATACTTACGTACAATAGTCGCAACATCTGCACGGCTCTGTTCTTCTACCTTTTCTAAAATATAGGCTTTTGCTTCCTCTTTTGTCAAAGAAGCGATATGCTGCATTTTATCAACCGTATTAGCGATCTCTTCTTGTTTTCTTTTCTCAAGTTTTTCTAACTGCTTCTCTTTTTCCAATACCCTCTTCTCCAAGAGTCTTAAACTCTCTTCTTTAGAGGTCAGCTCTTTGGTTTTCAAGATCAAGGTACGGTTACGTTCATCTACCTTTGCCACACGTTTTTGAAATTCACGCTCTTGTTCCAACTCGTTCTCTTTGATCTTTACATGCGCAGATTTGAGTAAAAGTTCCGTCTCTTTCTCTATCGCATTGGCCTTGGCTTTTGCTTCTGATTCTATATATGAAAATTTGTTCTTCGTGCTCTTTTTTAACCACAGGTAACACACACCTGTCCCTATAGCTGCACCCGCTATACCTGAAACTCCTATTATCCCTAACATTACTTATCCTTCGGTCATTACATGTCCCCTAACATACGAACCAGGTTCACATGCCATTCGATCATCCAGGATTTGCTTTTGGCAAAACCTGTTTAAGCGGTGATGATCATGTCTGCTTTTACATCATGATCATCTGTTATGATCTCTTCGCTGTAACACAATTCACGCGCTACAAAAACTGTTTTTTTTATATATCTATTCTGTTTTTCATAAAATCTATCATACATACCTTTACCGAATCCAACACGTCTCAGTGTCGTATCTACTCCCACAATAGGTACAATAGAAATATCTATATTTTTTGTTCTGTATTGTTTTGAATCATTGGGTTCTTTGATCCCAAACTGCTTTCTCTTTAGTGGAAGTCTATATTTTACCAACCTAAAACTTGCACCTTCCATAAATGGTACATAGAGCACTCTCTTCTCCATACGCAATCTCTGTATGAGAGGATAGATGTTCACCTCTGTTCCCAAAGGGATATAAAGCATCACCGTGTGCGCTTTATTCTCTACAATATATTGATAGAGTGCCTGTACTATTGTCTTATCTCTTTTATAACTGCCACATCCTGAAACCCTTTTTAACCGTTCCAGGCTCTCACATCTAAATTGTTTTTTTTTAACCTCTTTTGTCATACTCATCCGTCTATTCATCTTATTATTTATTGCTCTTTGGCTATAATCGCCAGACTAATTATACCAAAAGGGTCTGTGTGCATAAAAAAATAGCTGTGCTTCTTTCATTATTATTACTGCTCATTATTTTGATCATCTTTGTCTGGGAGGAAGAGAAACAACCAGAATCCACCCCTATTCCCACAGAAAACACTACTGAAGTGATTGTAAAAAAAGAGAAAAAGGTACAAGAAGGTGTGCTTCCTCCAATGAAGTCATCTCTACCCGAAACACCCTCAAAGGTCTTTACGCTCATCAACTCGAAAGTGAAAAGTCATAAAGTGGCCATCTCTGGAGAAAAAGTCATTTTTCAGGATACGACACAACCGATTGTCCTTGTAAACCTTTTTGCTACATGGTGTCCTCCTTGTATCGGCGAAATACCCTATTTGAATGATCTTCAGAAAAAATACAAAGAAGAACTCTTTGTCGCAGGTATACTGACCCATGACACTATTATGCAAGATGCATTGGAGAGCTTTATGGCAAAAAACCAAATTAATTATTTTATCTCCAACGGTAAAGAAAACGATGCGTTTGCAGATTGGCTAGCAACGACACTCCACTTACCCAAGAATTTTCCCATTCCACTGACGGTAATCTATCTCAAAGGTGAGTACTTCACACATTATGAAGGTACCGTTCCCGTAGAGATGATAGAATACGATATACAACAAGCAAAAAAACAATTAGAAGCAAGGTAATAGAGCATGTTTAATTTATTAAAAAAAGTATTGGGTAAAACCAGTGATGCCATCAAAGATGTTGCACCGACAAAACGAAAAGAAATTCCCAAAGATGAGTTTGAAGATATCCTGCTTGAAGCGGATGTACATTATGAACTGGTAGAAAAAATGTTAGCCGGATTGCCTGACAAGATCAACAGGATCCAGGCATTCAACTCACTCATCTCGGTTTTTCAGTATAAAGCGGACTTTAAAGAGAGTGATGCCAAACCTTTTGTAGAGATGATCATAGGGGTTAATGGTGCAGGAAAGACAACGACCATTTCCAAACTGGCATACCGCTACAAACAAGAAGGTAAAAAGGTGATGCTGGGGGCAGGAGATACTTTCCGTGCTGCGGCGATAGAACAACTGACAAGATGGGCAGACAAATTGGAGGTTCCTATCATTGCTACACAACAGGGACATGACCCCTCTGCCGTGGTCTTTGATGCCATAGAGTCTGCAAAAGCCAAAGGTTTTGATCACATCATCATTGACACGGCAGGAAGACTCCACACACAAGCGAACCTGAGTGAAGAGCTCAAAAAAATGATCCGTGTCGCGGGAAAAGCACTGGATGGTGCACCCCACCGTAAAATGCTTATTCTGGATGGTACACAGGGTAGCTCATCCATCAACCAGGCAAAAGCATTCAATGAAATGATCGGGATCGACGGTATCATCATTACAAAACTTGACGGTACAGCCAAAGGTGGTTCAGTATTCAGTATAGCCGATGAGCTAAAAATGCCTATCTTCTACATCGGTACCGGCGAACAGCCCCAAGACCTTATCAGGTTCAAGGCGAATGAGTATATCAACACGATACTCGACGAGATCTTTATTTAGGAAGGATTACTCTCTTCCTCAAGGTCGAACATTTTACGATACGTGATTTCAAGGCTTGTTTTTTCCTTGTAGTCTATAACATCCCCTATCACAACGGTCACGTCCTGTGCCAGTTTACTGTCATTTAATGCATTTTTCAATGCCTTGTCCGCATTTGTTTTAATATAGACAGGCAAAATAGGCAAACGGTTTTTCAAAGCGATAATACGGGACCCCTCTTTGAATGTTGTCAACGCTTTGTCCGTTTTATTTCGCGTACCTTCAGGAAAGATGAAAATGGACTCGCCGCGCTTGACCGCCTCTTTTATCTCAGCAAAAAACCCACTCATCTGGCTCTTTTCTCTATCAAGGAGTATCGAACCCGCATTCCGAACAAACAGTCCAAAGAAAAAAGAGTTATAAAGCTCTTTTTTGGAGATCCATGGACCAAATATCTTTGTATCCTTCAACGCTATTTCTATCAGAGGCGGATCGATGATACTTCTATGGTTGGCCACAAGAAGATATTGACCCTCTTGAGGCAGTTTTTCCGGATTTTCAACCTTCACTGAAATATGCAGAGCATCCAGCTGTGCCTCAGAATAGGCAAGCCGTAATCTTTTGATGTCCATGGGGTCATTGACTTTACTTAATCTATATCCAAAACTGTTCGTAAGATAGAGACCGTAGAAAAGCTGTTTAATGGTATTAAATGTCACTGGGTTTCCTTCGTATATGCCGAAATTATAACCAAAAGAGTTAAAAAGTATACCTATTAACTTCAAGCCATCCACCCATTCCATCTGAACATCATTGAGGTTCAAAACAATTAAAAAGATGTCAATATGACATATTTTATACTCTTCACATCATATCACCCTATAATATCATCACAATAGAAGAGAAGGGTCATCATGGCAAAGAAAAAAACACTATTTGAATGTCAGGCATGTGGATTTCAATCTCCAAGATGGATGGGAAAATGTACTTCATGTGATCAGTGGGAGACAATGGTCGAACTGAGTGCTGACCAAATTAAATTTTTGAAAGAGACTTCAGGTTCCAGTGCTTCAGGTTCAGCTATTCCAAAAGCAAAACCGATCACACAGATAGAAGAGGATAATATTGTCCGTTTCACTTCAGGAAGCAAAGAACTGGACCTGGTACTGGGCGGAGGTATTGTCCCGGGTTCACTGACACTCATTGGAGGCAGTCCGGGTGTTGGGAAATCGACCCTTTTACTTAAGATAGCAGGAAACCTGGCCAGAGCATCAAAAAAGGTCCTGTATGTTTCTGGAGAAGAGTCTGCTGGACAGATAAAACTGCGTGCGAACAGACTTGAAGCAAACCATGAGAATCTTTTTCTGCTCCCGGAGATCAATCTTGGTTCCGTTCTCTCAGAGATAGGAAACCAAACCTATGAACTTATCGTCATTGACTCCATACAAACCCTCTACTCTGATGAAAACCCCTCTGCTCCAGGTTCGGTCACACAGGTACGTACGATCACTTTTGAGCTGATGCGTATTGCAAAGTCCCTACAGATCCCTATCTTTATCATCGGGCATATCACAAAAGATGGTTCCATAGCAGGTCCCAGGGTCCTTGAACATATGGTGGATACGGTGCTCTATTTCGAAGGAGATACAAACTCCGATCTTCGTCTACTGCGTGGTTTTAAAAACCGTTTTGGCGCGACCAATGAAGTGGGTATATTCGAAATGAACAAAGAGGGGTTGAACGATGCAAAAAGTATGGCAGGTAAATTCTTCAACAAAGACCATCTCCAGTCAGGTTCGGCACTCACAGTCATCATGGAGGGGAGCCGTCCCATCATTGTAGAGGTTCAGGCATTGGTTTCAGAATCCTATGGACACCCTAAAAGAAGTTCTACCGGTTTTGATAACAATCGTCTTGGCATGCTTTTGGCGCTGCTCGAGAAGAAACTTGATCTGCCTCTTGGTACCTATGATGTCTTTATCAATGTCTCAGGAGGGATAAAGATACATGAACCTTCTGCTGATCTTGCGATCATCGCAGCCATCTTAAGCAGCTATAGAGACAGGAAACTGAGTGCAGAGACACTTTTTCTGGGTGAAGTCAGTCTGACAGGTGAGATACGTGAAGTCTCCGGACTCTCGCAGCGTCTCAAAGAGATCGAGACACAGGGATTTACAAAAGCTGTCATACCTAACAAGCCGCTTGAAAAAACGAACATTAAATGTTTTGTAGCCGATGAAGTCTCTAAAGTCGTTGAGTGGATGTAAAAGAACTATGGATATAATATCACTATGAAAATAGGAACAGATATCGTAGAGATCCATAGAATAGAGAGATCATTGACACAGTTTGGTGATAAATTCAAACAGCGTTTTTTGACCCCTCAAGAGATAGAGCTTGTGCAAAAGACGGCATCCATAGCCGGATTTTGGGCAGCCAAAGAGGCTATTGCAAAAGCATTGGGCTGCGGTATTGGCAGTGAACTCTCATTTCATGACATACTCATCACCAAAAACACCCGTGGTGCACCTGAATTCAAACTCAGTGAAGAAGCACAAAAGATACACCGAATCAAAGCATCTTCACTCTCTATCAGTCATGATGGCGGGTTTGCTATTGCTGTTGCAGTCATTAGCCAATGACCATCCTCTCTCTTTTTTAGATCTTCAAAAGTATTATTGTAATTATCGGTGGATTATATTACAATAAGCGTATGATTATTACCTAAAGGAGTAGAGATGAAATATAGCATCGTCACTATCGCTATTCTGATGCTCTTGGGCGGATGTGACCAACCTAGAGTGGAAAACAAAGTGCAAAATACCCCTCATGTTGTCAAACAAACGTACCTTCCTCCCCCTCCGAAGAAAAAAATAAAACTCAAAGAAGTGGATGATACCAATTTCGAAGCAGCCTATATGTATCCCAAAGATACAAAGAAAAACGAAAAAACAGAGGTAGCCGAGCAAATGGCCGGTACCACTGCAGATACCATGGACAAAGAAGAGTGTATCGCTATGATCACGCAAGAGAAGTTCGATAAATATGCTGCGATGTTCGGCAGTGAAGCGGCTTCCATCAAACGATGTAAAATGCTCAAAGCAACAAGGTAGTAGAAACGCTACTTTCTGAAATGTATCAGTTTAAACCTGTCTCCCATCATGGTGGGAGATATCAGTGTCTTTATCTTATCTGCTTCACTCATATATCTTGCCTGCGTTGTCTGTTTGGCAAAACTTTCAAGAATATCAATGATTCCGAAACGTATTAAAGCACGTGCCTGTGTCTCATAAAAGACTTCTTTAAAACCTGCTTCTTCAAATGCTTCGCTCACATGTCCAAAGTTCACATCGTAGGTAATGTCATCTTTTTTATAGGATTCGGATAAAGTGAGTGCTTCATCAAACAGAGGAAAGGTTTCATGTGCCCTGTAGACACGGATGGAGAAGTCATTGCGTACATACTTTTCACCGTAATCAAAAGAGACAAAGTCACATCTTTCTATACCTTTTGCCATCTCTTGTGCAAATGCCTCATAGCCTATGGCGATCTCCCCTTGTTTTAAATGATGTTTTTTGGCCCAGCCCAACATCTCAGCAGGCGCTTCTACCCACTCTATCTGATGTTCTTTTACCAGTGCTATTTTTTCATCTTTTAAAATTTCACAAGGGAACGCATCAAAAATTTCATTGGCCACAACAAAAGCATAAGATGCTTCCACTTCTGCAATGTCATCAAAATGTGTAATCTGCACATCATCGCCAAAACGCTCCTGTATATAGGCCAATTGCGCCTTTTGTACTTCAGGCTGACGTTCTACGATACCAAACTTCAGTGTTTCTACCAAGGTCGGGTCACAAGTATAAAGCCACTGTATCATGTCACAGATCAGATACCCCTGATGCGCACCTATCTCTATCAGCCATCCGTCTCTGTCTGCCTTGCCCTCTTTCAAAAGAGAATAGAAATAATTGGCAATACTTGCACCAAAAAACCTACTGGTGCTGACCGCAGTATAGAAGTCTCCGGATTTACCTATCGCTTTAAAGTTTTTATAGTAGCCCTCTTCGCCATAAAGCCATGCATTCATATAGTCACTAAATCGCATTCTCTACCCGTACATAAAGTTTCAATAACTGTAGTTGTTTGTCTATATGATATATTTTTTGATCGATCTTCCTGATCTGCAGAGAGTTATGCATGATCTCCGCATCAAAAGAGGTCTTCTCTCCTGCATCCGCAAGATTTTTAGTTAAACGATAGAGGCTTTTATAGACCTTTTCATCTTTTTGGGCCAAGAGGATCTTTTTATCTAAAATACTTATACTGTTATCTATCCAATCATACTCTTCATCGACTGTCTCTTTTCGGTCAAGCAATTCTGTTGCAGCTCTTAGCTTTTCGACTTTACTGGCCTCAATGTCAGAAAAAGAGTTGATGTCCAATGGCATGGAAACAGTAAAACCGTAGGTATAATACTTTTCTTCAAGACCAGGTCTCGCGAACAGAGGATTAAGATCTGCATCTGTATACTGTCCCTGTAAAGAGACTTCAGGAAGGTACTTTGCCCATGTCACTTTTTGATTATAGTCTGACTGTGCCGCACGTAACCTGTCCCTTTTAAGTTCCAGATTTGATTCACTGTAGTCTGTTTTACTCATCAGTTTTAATGCAGGAAGACGTAAACTCTCCGGATCTTTATCACTTAAAAGTGCAAATTTCTGCTTGAGCTCCATCATTGTCAGGTCCATTTCAAGCAGTGCCGTCTCATCTTGACTCTTTTTCAAAATCGCCTGGTCCAAAAAACTGCTGTCAAGTAAACCTGCATCATAGCTGTCACGTTTTTGACGTATATCTATCACATCATTTTTGATCTGATACTTCATCTTTTCTTGTTCAAGTTTTGTTTTTTTCAGATTGAAAAGTATGGAGATAGCATCCCCTATCATAGTACGTTTTTGAAGCTCTATATCTGCTCTGGTTGCATCACGGAGTGCTTGTGAGTACTTGATACCGTAATAGATCCCTCCTGATCTGAATATAGGCTGATCTATAATAACAGAGTACCCCCCGGTTATCACTGTCGTATCGGTAAACTGCGTCGTGAAATTCTTATTGTACTGTACTCTTACCGGGTTCAACCAGCTTCTTGAAAGTATATCGCTCTCAAGTTCATTGCTCTCCAGCTGATAGTCAAAGATCAACTCTTTATTATCAGAAAGGATGTCACCCAATTCGTCTGCATGTATCAGTGATGATGCCACCAAACTACAAAGAAGAAATAGCTTTTTCAAAACGTTTAAATCCTTCATCAATTTCATTTCTACTGATGGTGAGACTTGGTAGGAAACGTACTGTATTACGTCCTGCTTTAAGGACAACAAGGCCTTCGGCCATACAGTTCTTTATCACACCTGCCTGAACCTCCGCACTTTTAGCACGCAGCCCCCGCATCAATCCCAATCCTACTTCTTTTTCAAACAAATGAGTATATTTGTCAGCTATAGCCTGTAGTTTTTGAGAAAAATAGACCAGTGTCTCATCAATGGTACCATCATCATACAATGGATACAAGATATCCAAAACTGCAAGACCCGCGGCAGTACTGAGGTAATTACCCCCAAACGTACTTCCATGGTCTCCCGCGACCAGCACATCTTTATGTTTGGTCATCACTGCACCGATAGGTACACCGCCGCCAAGTCCTTTGGCAAGGGTGATGATATCCGGTTCGATCTCATACAGATTGGATGCGAGAAACTCACCGGTACGGTAGATACCTGTTTGTACCTCATCCACGATCAGCAGCACACCTTGCTCTTTAAGGTGTTTAGCGAGTTTTTGGATCTCCTCTTTCTCAAAAGGCTGAACCCCACCCTCACCTTGAACCAGTTCGATAAGCACTGCTACGGTCTCATCATCGATCGCTTTATAGACATCATCGATGCTCTTTTCATAGCTGAATCCTTCCGGATAGGGCGAAAAGTTTGGTGTATGAAAACTCTCCTGCCCTGTTGCCTTTACTGTGGTGATCGTACGGCCGTGAAAGGAGTGTTCGAGTGTGATCACTTTGTACCGTTTATTTTCGAATTTTGTTTCACCATACTTACGGGCGATCTTGATCGCCCCTTCATTCGCTTCTGCGCCCGAGTTAGCAAAGAATACACCCATATCATATCCGCTGAGTTCAACTATTTTCTGTGCCAATTTTGCCTGAGGCTCAATCACTTGAAGGTTTGAAATATGAATAATATTTTTTGCCTGATTACAGATAGCTTCAACAAGTTTAGGATGGTTATGTCCTACAGAGTTTACAGCGATACCAGAAGCGAAATCTATATAATCTTTACCATTCTCATCGTAGAGTGTAGATCCTACACCTTTGACAAAGTTCGTATAGTCACGTGCATAGGTTTGAAGCACATATTGTTTATCTTGTTGTTCTAAATTCATTTTTTTCCATCTCTATTAGTCTTTACAGTATTATAGCAAAGTGTTGTTGTATGATGATTATTTTATCTCTACTTTCATCAATTCGGAAAATGAGCCTTCAGGTGCGGGTATGTAGATCTCTGCACGATAAGAAGAGATGAACTTCTCATCGGCTACCTTCCATACTTTATCGACTTTATACGCCGTTTTCTCACCATTAAGATAAACTGTTTTTTGCTCTATCTGTTCCAACTCTTCAGGTTCTAAAAAGAGTACCAACTTTGCTCTGCTTGCATCTACTACGCTTGCCAAAGGTGAACCCGGTGATACATAATCACCCTTGCGTACCATAATTTCATACAGATACATATGGTGAAGTATAATAGATTTTTTTTCAATACTGTCTTCAAGCTGAGCGATCTTATACTGCATATCCAAATACTGTGTTTTTGTAGAAGCAAAACTGTAAAAAGCCTCGTCTTTTTGGGCCGAAGATGCTGTTTTCAACTTATTGATACGATGAAAATATGACTCTTTTCGTTTTAAAGTTTCATGAAGAATGCGAAGGTTTTCATTGGATGTTTTCAAGTTGATCTTGTCCAAACTGTCATCCAAATAGATCACGCGTTTATCATTCACTACACGCCCTTCAGCTTCGAGATCAACATCCAGTACCAATGCACTGACCGCAGACTTCAATGTCACAGATTCATAGGGTTCAACTTTTGCATAATGTACTTTTGCAAAGATAACTAATGGGGTCAATAATAATAGAAATGCTTTCATTCACCGTCTCTTTTTTCACTGATTATATCAAAATAGAGTTAAGTGCTGAATGTGAAATAGAAAGAAGCATCTCCAGAAAGACTCTTTTCATGCGATAGACTCTGAAAACCACTGTTTTTTAATCTTTGGGAATACTAAAGTGCAAATAAGAAGATAAGGTGAACGATAAGCCGGGTTTTGTCGTGGGTAGTTATTTATCTAGACGCATTGTTACCAATACGTTCAAGCAAAGTATGAGTGCTGATCTAACAGCTTGTGAGACTTATACCATATACTTCTTGCTGCGAACAGGGTTTACCTAGCTGCCTATGTCACCATAAGCACTGGTGGGCTCTTACCCCACCCTTTCACTATCACCACCGAAGTGGCTACCTACTTTCTGTTGCACTTGCCCTCAGATCACTCTGGCCATCCGTTAGATGGAGTCCTGTCTCACTTGCAGCCCGGACTTTCCTCTCGTGGCATAAAGCCACCAGCAACTACCTATTCACCTTAATGCAATTATACCATATAATCTAGATGAAGGAAAATAGATTCATATGATTTTAGTAAAATTAACCATCCATAATAACGTGTAAATAGTCAATGGCCATTGATTCGGTTTAACTGTTCATTTTGCCTATGGCACAAGAAACAAAACTTTTTGCTTTTGCTGAAGTGCTGTCCATGAAACTCATCTCTTCTGAAGCCAAAGGATAACCGAGTGCCTTCAATGCTTTGGATAACTTATCGATATCATTATTCTCTATATCCAAAGTAATTTTACGTGGAAGTACGCTCAGATCAACTTCTATCTCTCCAAACTCTTCGGCAAGTTTGCTCTTGAGTGTAGATGCGCACCCGCCGCATTTGACATTAAAGACTTCAAATGTTTGCTGCATAAATAACTCCTGACGATTAAATTTATTACTATTATAGTCAAAAAAACTAAATAAGAAATATAATATTATTTTATTAAACAAAGGGGATAAAAATGAGTGTAGAAGAAATATATTGTGTAAGTGTGGGCAGGTATGCCCACTATATGCGTATCGGTTAAGAAAGTACTTCTTTGACTGCTTTACCGATCTCAGCTGGTGAAACAACCACTTTCACGCCTGCTGCCTGAAGTGCGTCCATTTTCTCTTTTGCTGTACCTGCAGAACCAGAGATGATAGCACCTGCGTGTCCCATTCTTTTTCCTGCCGGTGCAGTTTGACCCGCAATGAAAGCAACCACTGGTTTAGTGATATTTTCTTTGATATACGCTGCTGCTTGGATCTCAAGGTCTCCACCGATCTCACCGATCATCACGATCGCTTCAGTTTCAGGATCCTCTTGGAACATTTGAAGCAGTTGTTTGTATGAAAGACCAATGATCGGGTCCCCACCGATTCCAACAGCTGTTGAGATACCATACCCTTCATTACATACTTGGTTCGCACCTTCATACGTCAATGTACCGGATTTAGAGATAAGTCCGATATTACCTTTTTTGAAGATCATACCAGGCATGATACCGATCTTACACTCTTCTGCCGTGATGATACCAGGACAGTTTGGCCCGATAGTTTTCATATTGTTCTTCACTGCATGTGCTTTAGCCATTTGCATGTCTCTTACCGGTGCACCTTCTGTAATGATCACTGCAAGTTCGATACCTGCATCTGCTGCTTCCATTACTGCATCTGCTACAAATGCCGGTGGAACGAAGATCATAGAAACAGTTGCCCCAGTAGTCTCCACTGCATCTCTTACTGTATTGAATACAGGCTTTCCAAGATGTGTTTGACCACCTTTGTTCGGTGTCACACCACCTACGATATTTGTACCATAGTCTATACACTGCTCAGCATGGAAAGAACCCTCTTTCCCTGTAAAACCTTGAACGATTACTTTTGTATCTTTATTTACTAAAATTGACATCTATTACTCTCCCTTTGCCGCTGCTACTGCTTTTGCTGCACCATCTGCCAGGTCAGTTGCTGCAATAACGTTTGGAATATTTGCATTTTTAAGAATCTCTGCTGCTTCCGGTGCATTCGTTCCATCAAGACGCACTACAACAGGTACATGTACATCTACAAGTTTTGTTGCTTCAAGAATACCGTTCGCGATTCTATCACATCTTACGATACCACCGAAGATATTGACAAAGATCGCTTTAACGTTTGGATTTTTAAGAATGATCTCAAACCCTTTTGCAACAGTTTCTGCATTTGCCGAACCACCAACATCAAGGAAGTTCGCAGGTGTTCCACCCATATAGTTGATCGTATCCATCGTACCCATTGCAAGACCTGCACCGTTTACCATACAACCGATCTCACCATCAAGTGCGATATAAGAAAGACCATATTGGCTTGCTTCTCTCTCATCAGGATCTTCTTCTGAGATATCTCTCATATCTTCGATATCCGGGTGGCGTCCAAGTGCAGAGTCATCGAATCCCATTTTTCCATCTAGTGCCAAAAAGTCACCAGACTCTGTTTTGATCAATGGGTTGATCTCGATCATCTCTGCATCATTTTCCATATAAAGTTTATAAAGTTTAGAAGCGAAATCCATCATCTTCTTTTGTTCAGCTTTATCTGTAATTCCAAGACCGAATACAAGTTCTCTACCATGATAAGGTTGGAAACCGATCGCAGGATCCACTTTGATCTTTATGATCTTTTCAAGAGTATCATGTGCAACTGTTTCAATATCCATACCACCTTCTGTTGAAGCCATGATGATCGGCATTTCAGCAGCTCTGTCAAGTACAACAGAAAGATAAAGTTCATCTGCAATTGCTGCACCCTCTTCGATATATACTTTTTGAACCAATTTACCTTCTGGTCCTGTTTGGTGTGTTACAAGAGTCATACCCAGGATCTCTTGGGCAAGTGTTCTTACTTCTTCTTCAGATCTAGCAAGTTTTACACCACCTCCTAGTCCTCTACCACCAGCGTGGATCTGTGCTTTTACTACCCAGATATCACCACCCAGCTCTTGTGCATTTGCTACAGCTTCATCAGGTGTATTGGCAATAATACCTCTTGGTGTCGGAACACCATACTTTTGGAATATTTGTTTCGCTTGATACTCATGAATATTCACGTGTACTCCTTTTAATAAAATTGCATTACTATACGATGAAAGAGGATAAGAATTGATTAATTTGCCTATAAAAGATAGTGATTTTAGAAAACTGTTATGTATTTACACATTTAAGTTAGAGAGATTCTCTCAAATTTTATAGTATAGAACCCATATTGTCCCTTTTTGTAACAAAAGGGAGGTAAAATATTATCCTTTAGGGGCAACCATCTCTTCAGGTTTCACGTTTTTATCAAACTCTTCTGCTGACATGAGACCGAGTGCAACAGCTTCTTCTTTCAATGTTGTGCCGTTTGCATGTGCCTGCTTCGCAATCTTTGCTGCATTTTCATACCCGATATGAGGATTTAATGCAGTCACTAACATGAGTGAATCATTTAAAAATTTATCAATATTGGCTCTGATCGGCTCGATTCCTACTGCACAATTCACATCAAAACTTCTTAGGGTATCAGAAAGAAGCCGAATGGATTGCAAGACATTATAAGCGATCACCGGTTTGAAGACATTCAGTTCAAAATTCCCTTGGGATGCAGCGATCCCTACTGCTGTATCATTACCCATCACTTGCACTGCTACCATCGTCATAGCTTCTGCCTGTGTCGGATTGACTTTACCAGGCATGATAGAAGAACCCGGTTCATTGGCAGGGATCTCTATCTCTCCCAGACCACATCTGGGACCTGATGCCAGCCATCGTATGTCATTGGCAATTTTCATAAGATTTGCAGCAAGTGCTTTGAGTGCACCACTAAGCACAACTTCTGCATCATGCCCTGTAAGCGCATGAAACTTATTTGCTTGTGAAACAAATCCGTAGTTTTTTTCCATAAACTGATTCAACTGTACCACAACTCTTTGTGAAAACTCCGGATGAGAATTTAGACCCGTCCCTACAGCCGTACCACCGATAGCCAACTCTTTACAGTATGCAAGTGCATCATTGATCTGCTTGAGATTTGTCTCTAGCATTGCTACATACCCGGAAAGTTCCTGACCCAGTGTCAATGGTGTTGCATCTTGAAGGTGTGTTCTACCTATCTTCACAATATCAGAAAATGTTTTGGCTTTTTCATCCAATGTATTTTTCAACTGTATCAATGCAGGAAGAAGCGTATCCGTTACTGCTACAACTTCAGCGATACGCATCGCAGTGGGATAGGTATCGTTTGAACTCTGTCCTTTGTTGACATCATCATTAGGATGCACCAGGTTTTCTTGTGTAAAATCTCCACCCAGGATCTCTGTTGCTTTATTTGCAACGACTTCGTTCATATTCATGTTCGACTGTGTACCTGAGCCTGTTTGCCATACCACAAGGGGAAAGTTATCATCCAGTTCACCCGACAGAACCCTATCACAGGCCTGAGCTATCGCCGTAGTTTTTTCATCATTGAGACGATCTAAAGAGTGATTGACCAAAGCACAGGCTTTTTTTAGATTGGCAAAACCATAGACCACTTCAATCGGCATTTTTTCATTGCCTATCTCAAAATTATGCAATGATCTTTGTGTCTGTGCACCCCAGTACTTGTCAGCAGGAACCTGCATCTCTCCCATTGTGTCCTTTTCTATTCTATAATCCATAAGTGATCCTTTCCCGTAATCATTATTACCTATGGTACTATGTTTCGGTTAATGAAATATTGATAAGATAAAAAAAAGTGAATAGTGATGTGGTAGGAAGTAGGTAACACTGTATATCGTTCAATACAGTGTTACTTATTGAAGTTTTTTGCAAGCACGTGATCTGGTTCCTCGCTCGTACTGGACTTTAGTCCTTATACGATTCAAGGTTTAGCCCCTCACATGCATTGGATTTTAATCCTTATACGACTCGGAATTTAGTTCCTCGCATGTACTGGACTTTAGTCCTTGACCTCGTACTGTGCACGACCCATTTGATAGATATCATTACCTTTGGTATCATTGACAACAGTGACAGGGAAATCTTCGACAGTAATCTTTCTTACAGCTTCCGGACCAAGTTCCGGATAAGCGATCACTTCTGCTGAACGGATCTGTTTACCAAGTAAAGCACCTGCTCCACCTGTAGCACCAAAATAGATACCATCGTATTCAACACACGCATCCTTAACCGCCTGGTTTCTTTTACCTTTTCCGATCATCCCTTTAGAACCATGTTTCAACATCGTTGGGGAATAGGTATCCATTCTGTAAGAGGTCGTCGGGCCTGCACTACCGATAGGGTCACCTGGTTTAGGAGGTGTCGGGCCAACAAAATAGATCACAGAGCCTTCTATATCAAACGGCAATTCTTTGCCGGCTTCGATAAGCTCTACAAGTCTCTTATGTGCGGCATCTCTCGCAGTATAAATAGTACCGTTCAGTAAAACAGTGTCACCAGCTACAAGTTTTTTTGTATCTTCAGAAGTCAGTGGTGTTGTTAGTGTATACGTAGCCATTCCTTCCCCTTATATCGTGATATGTGTATGTCTAGATGAGTGACACTGAACATTGACAGAAACTGGAAGTGATGCAATGTGACAAGGGTTAGACTCGATATGTACAGCCAATGCCGTTTTTGTTCCACCCATACCCATAGCACCGATACCTAGATTATTGATCTCAGTCAATATTCTCTCTTCAAGTTCAGCCATTTCCGGGTCTTCGTGTGTTGTTTCAAGGTCTCTAAAAAGTGCATGTTTAGAGGAGATCACTGCTCTTTCAAATGTTCCACCGATCCCCACACCCACAGTAATAGGAGGACATGGGTTTCCGCCTGCATCAGAGATCACCTCTTTTACAAACTCAACAACTCCGTCTTTTCCTGCTGCTGGAGGCAGTACTTTTGCACGGGAAACATTCTCTGAACCACCACCCTTCGCAGCATATTCGATATCGATCTTATCACCAGCTACAATGTCAAAATGGATAATTGCCGGAAGGTTATATCCTACCGTATCTTTTAGATTCAAACGGCTGAACGGTTCACATGTTGACGCTCTTAGATATCCCTCTGTGTACCCTTCTTCTGTTCCTTTGTTGATCGCATCTCTAAGAAGACCACCTTTAATCCCTACATCTTCCCCGACCTTTACAAAAAATACTGCCAAGCCTGTATCTTGACAAAGCGGTCTCTTCTCGTCTTTCGCGATGTTGGCATTTTCAAGTATCTGGCGTATCACCTCTTTACTTACCGGTGACTTTTCAGCCTCCATAGCAGCTTTGAGTGCATCATACGTATCTTGTGGTAGATCCGTACCACAATGCATGATCATATCTTTTACCGCTTTTACAACAACATCAAATTCAATTTCTCTCATCTACTACCTTTAGCCAAAAAAATTCTTCTCTTTAAGTACATCGATCATACTTCTAACAGAAGCAACACTTTTTGAAAATCTTTCTTTTTGATCATCATTCAATGTCATTTCAAAAAGTTTTTCAACGCCGCTTGCACCAAGTGCAACAGGCACACCGGAAACTACATCACTATACCCGTAGTGTCCATCAAGATATACGGCACAAGGATGAATTTGTTTTGTATCTTTCAATATCGCTTCGACCATGATCGCTGTAGATTTTGCCGGTGCATAATATGCCGATCCTGTCTTAAGGTAACCTACTATCTCTGCCCCGCCATGTTTTGTTCTTTCAACCACTTCACTGATATCTTCTTCAGATAAAATGTCTACAAGTGGCACACCTGCAACCGTCGAGAATTTCGGTAGAGGTACCATATCATCTCCATGGCCACCCATTACAGAAGCACGGATCTGACCTGCCCCGTAACCTATTTTTTCAAAAATAAAATGTGCCATTCTGGCAGAATCCAAAATACCTGCCATACCAACCACTCTCTCTTTTGGAAAACCTGATTCTTTAAGTGCCACATAGGTCATGACATCAAGAGGATTTGAAACCATAATGATGATCGAATCAGGTGCATATTTTTTTACATCACCAACAACTTCTTTAGTGATCTCTGCATTGATCATAAGCAGATCATCTCTACTCATCCCCGGTTGTCTTGGGCTTCCAGCAGTGATCACAACCACATCTGATCCTGCCATTTCTGAAGCATCCTCTGCTACAGATACAATGGTATGTGATCTTGCTGCATTCGCTGCTTGTGACATATCTAACGCTTTACCTTTAGCGATCTCAGTATTTCTGTCTCTTAATACTACATGGTGACATACGCCGTTCATTGCAAGAATAAATGCTACTGTCGCTCCAACATTTCCTGCACCGATTACCGTTACTTTTTTACCTTTTTTTACCATTACAATCCTTTTAAGTGAGAACTATAGGGGACCCCAGAGCAAAACATAACTCATAACTTTTGTTATCAATTATGCCTTGCGATGAAAGAGGTTTACATCAACCCTACGTTTATGACACAGATGTGCCGAAAGTATCTTTTTACACTAGATAATTAAGAAGTGTTCAGAACCATGTTCTGATGAATGCGTAGAATACCGCAATTTTGTTTTATTTTGGTTACAAGCATTGTACAAAAAAAGTACAATACTTGTATACATAACTACTTAGATAGCGTCAATGATCGCATTCAATGTAGCAGATGGTCTCATTGCTTTCGCAGCAAGCTCATCGTTCGGGTGGAAGTAACCACCAACATCCTGAGCTTTACCTTCAACTGCAAGAAGCTCTTCCATGATCTTCTCTTCGTTCTCTTTGAGTGCTTTAGCAACCGGAGCGAACTTCGCAGCTAATTCTGCATTGTCAGACTCAGCAAGTGCTTCTGCCCAGTATTGTGCAACAAAGAAGTGAGACGCTTTGTTGTCTGGCTGACCCACTTTTCTTCCTGGTGCTTTGTTGTTATCAAGGTATCCTTGGTTCGCAGCATCAAGACCCGCAGTAAGTGCAGCAAGTTTAGCATCTTCATGTTTTTGACCGATCATTCTTAGTGACTCAGCCAATGCCAAGAACTCACCAAGTGAATCCCATCTTAAGTGACCCTCTGCAAGGAACTGGTCTACGTGCTTAGGAGCAGATCCACCAGCACCTGTTTCAAACAATCCACCACCGGCGATCAATGGAACGATAGAAAGCATTTTAGCAGATGTTCCAAGCTCCAAGATCGGGTACATATCTGTCAAGTGGTCTCTTAATACGTTACCAGTTACAGCGATCGTGTTCTCACCTCTTCTGATTCTCTCATTTGTAAATCTAGTTGCATCCGTTACATTCATGAATCTGATATCTAGACCATCAGTATCATACTCTTTAAGATACTCGTTTACTTTTTTGATAAGCTCTGCATCGTGTGCTCTGTTCTCATCTAACCAGAATACAGCTGGTATTCCTTCGATTCTTGTTCTCTCAACAGTCAATCTTACCCAGTCTCTCACTGGAATATCTTTCGTTCTAGCAAGTCTCCAGATATCTCCAGCTTCACACTCAAAGCTCATCATTTCACCATCTACAGTACCTGTTACAGTTACTGTACCAGCTTCAGCTAGTTCGAAAGTAGTCGGGTGAGAACCGTACTCTTCTGCTTTTTGAGCCATAAGTCCGATATTTTGCATTGTACCCATAGTAGTTACATCGTATTGACCGTTTTTCACACAGTCCGCTACCATCTCAGCGTGGAACATACCGTAAGTAGAATCAGGAATAACTGCAACAGTCTCAAGCGCATCACCATTTCTATCCCACTGCTTACCACCTTCTCTTACGACTACAGGCATAGAAGCATCGATAATCACATCGTTAGATGCGTTGAAGTTCGTTTCACCTTTATCAGAGTCAACCATTGCAATCTTTGGAGCATCTGCTTCAACAGCTGCTAGGAAGTCAGCTTTAATCTCAGCTTCTTTTGCATGACCAGCGATCTTTTTCTCAAGGTCAGACATACCAAGGTTTGGATTTACACCAAGTTCTGCAAAAGTATCCGCATATTTATTGAAAACATCTTCGAAGAAAATTTCAAATGCGTGACCGAACATGATCGGGTCAGAGATCTTCATCATTGTAGCTTTCAAGTGTAGTGACCAGATAAGTCCCTGCTCTTTTGCATCTTGGATAGTCTTTTTGTAGAACTCTCTCAGTGCAGTAATAGACATAAATGTACCGTCAAGCACTTCACCTGCCAATGCATCGATCGTAGTTAACTCTTTACCATTAAGAGCGATCGTTACTTTTTGGTCAGCAGTAGATGTTACAGATTTTTCATGTCCGTAGAAGTCACCCTTTCCACCCATGTGAGCAACATATGCTTTTGAATTTTCTGCATATGGCTTAAGTCTGTGTGGGTTGTTCTGTGCAAATCTTTTTACCGCTTTCGCAGCTCTTCTGTCTGAGTTCCCTTCTCTTAGTACCGGGTTAACTGCTGAACCAAGACATACACTGTATTTTGCCTGGATCGCTTTCTCTTCATCATTAGCCGGATTTTCAGGGTAGTTAGGGATATCATAACCTTGACCTTGAAGCTCAGCGATACAGTCTTTTAACTGTCCTACTGAAGCTGAAATGTTTGGAAGTTTAATGATGTTTCCGTCTGGTTGAAGTACGACTTCTCCAAGTTTAGAGAGTTCATCTTCTGCAAGACCCATTGCAGCAAGCACACGACCTGCAAGTGAGATGTCACTCTCTACAACTTCAACGCCTGCTTCTTTCGTGAATGCATTTACAATTGGTAATAATGAATACGTAGCAAGTGCCGGCGCCTCATCGATTTTTGACCATATGATTTTTGGTAAGTTTGACATATCTGTTCCTTAGTTTGATTATTAATGGAAAGATTGTAGCACTATTTTAGTATTATTGGATTGAAATGGAGTGTTATCAAAAAGTTATATTATTTATTTGTTTCTATACTACACAAATTTTGCCCTTTATATAGTTTAAATGAACTATATATACAATGATACAGCGATTTAGCATACAATATATTCTGCAGGGAAACCAACAGGTATCGGAGTGTGAAGCTTTACAAACATTTCACCATCCCCTACTCTACATAGTTCATAAGGCACATAGAGAAATCTTGCGGCGATCTTCTTCTCTCTTTGACTTTTTTCTTCTAAATGTAAACGTATACTATTTGGAACATCTTGAACAAAATTTTCAGGTATGAGTGTATCAACAGCCAGTACCATCACATCTACATCGCCCTCTTTAATGCGTTTCTTTAATGTATCTTCCAATAAAGCATAACTCTCAGTCGTATCTTTTACTTCATTTTCAAAAAGTTCGACCTCTCCCGCATCATTTAGTAACATTAAGAAAGGTTGAAAGTGCTTTGTTTCTTCAAGCAGCCCCTGAGCCCGATAGACTGCTTGTTCTAAGAGTGTAAATGCTTTTTCATCTTCTAACTTAGACATAGCATTCCTGATAAAGATGTACGCATCTGCTAAAAGTCTCCCGCAGCAGCATTTTCCATCATCGTATACATACCTGTTCTTACTTCATTCGCAAGTTCATAAAGATCAGAGGATAACTTATATCCTCCACTGATCATCAGCTCCATACTCATCGTATAAATATAGATATCTCCGTTTGGCTCTTCAACAAAACCAATTCTACATGGCATAAAACCGATAAACTCTGGAGAATGCCCTAAAAACTTATCTGCAATATAAGGAGAACAGTAGGAGCGAATATGGGTAAGAAGCCCACCATCTTTAAACAGCTTCCCGTGTCTAGGCATCGTTTTACTATCTACCAATGCCATGCCATACTCACTTGCTGTTTCATCCATGATCTCTAAAGCATTCTCGAAGGCTTCTTGTTTTGTCATGCCTTCAGGTATCACCATTTTTACTTTTCGGATCATCCCTTTTGCCGGATCTCCTGTTTCGAGTACTTTATCAAACATTTTCATGTACTCCGGTAATGCCTGAGGATCAAGTTTACTTACCTGTCCGATCTTTATACCCAGATCAAACTTCACAAATGCAAAAATAAAACCAATAACAACGACTGCTCCTACAAATGTAAACAAACCTTTAATAAATTTCATTATTGTCCTTTAGTATGAATAAGGGGTTATTATAATACATATGAATAAAAACAAGATTAAAGGCTTGGTATAACCTTCATTGATAACTTGCGATACGCTTTTATCATCTTACCTAATATCAATGATTATTAACTGGTTACTCTGCTGTCCGTGTAGAGGTCATACCGACACTCAACCAACTTTGCATACCACCACGATACCACTTCATCTTTTTCGGTGGGTAGCCTAACTCTAAAAGAGCTTCTATCATTTGTGGTGACTGTCTGCACCAAACACCATTACAAAAGAATAGGATAGTCTTAGCTTTTGAGAAATCATAAGGAGCTTTATCACCTTTAACCCCAAAACGTTTGAATGCTTCTTTCTTCTCTTCAATCCACTTGTCTCGTTCGGTAAAGTAGATAAAAGGTATATTGATCGCCGAAGGTATGGTCAAACTATTAAACCATTGTGTCTTTCTGCTGTCTACGAACAGCATCTCCTTGTCATCCTGCATCTCTTCAAGAAACTCCAATACTTCAAGCTCTCCAAAAGTTTCAATATCTTTATGCATCTTCATCGGAGAGAGTTTTCCAGCAGCAGTAATAAATGTTTTTTTACAATATTCTGCCACATCTCTACTGGCATACGAGCCATCCCAATACTCTCTTGCATTAAAAGGTATCTTACGGCATCTTAAGTCAGAATCTCTAGCGATTGTTGTTTTTTTAACTGTTCCATCTTCTGCAGTGTAGCTGATATCAATACTATGTGCATGTATCATAGCTCTATTTTGTTCTGCAAACGTAAAAGTAAATAAAGATAAAACCACTAACATATTTTTGAGCATATTCTTTCCTTTTGAATTATAAACATATTTGTTGAATGAGTTTATCCTTCGACAGCTAAAGGCTCTTCCAAATAAACCCCAAGCTCTTTTGCCTCTTCCATAATCAGTTCACTCACCTTTAACTTTGACTCTATCACTACATCTGCAAGCTTCGATTTAATATGAACTTCTAACGGACGTTTTCCAGGGTATTTGTCAACCAGACACATCAGTTCTTCGACGATCTTTGCATCAGGCATGAGGTTTAGCGAGAGAATCAGCGGAGGTTGTACAGGTTCTTCGACATGTTTGACCTCTTTTTCTACTTTAACCTTGGTCTTTTTCGCATCTTTCATACTTGAAATCTTCAATATATTCATACGTGTAAAATCACCGTCTTTGGTGATCTTCACTTTAAACGCAATCGGTTTGCTGAGATCAAAATCCTCTTCGAGTTCTTTCAGACGGTTCTCAAAGAGCATCAGTTCAATGTTACCGTGCAGGTCCATGATATTGGCGATACCGAACTTGTTCCCTTTTTTACTTATCTTCTCTGTGATCTCTTCAATTTTACCGATGAACATTGCCTGTGATCCATCAGCCAGATCATCTATCTCCGAACTGAGTGTATAGTTGATCTCATCGAGTGTTTCACGATACTTATCAAGTGGATGGCCTGAGACATAGAAACCTAGCGACTCTTTTTCCATCTCCAGGATTTCCATGGGTTCAAATTCACCCATATGGGAAAGGTCCAGTGTCACCGCGGTCATCTCTTCGCCTTCACCAAAAAGAGAGCCTACAGCTTGTTTTTTCGCATCTCCTGCTTTTTTTGCAGCCTCAATGATCTCTTCGATCTGTGAAAGCATCGCTTTACGGCTGTATCCAAAACTGTCTAATGCCCCTGCCTTGATCAGCGATTCAATGACCTTTTTGTTCACTTTACTCGAATCAATACGTGAAACAAAGTCAGAAAAGTCTTTGAACTCCCCATTTTCCCGTGCTTTAAGCATACTCTTGATGGCAATATCTCCTGCACCTTTAATGGCACCCATACCGAACATAACGACCTCATCACCATCCACCTTACGTGCTTCAAATACAAGCCCGGATTTATTGATATCCGGTGGAAGAAGCTGAATACCCATACGTTTGAGTTCATCTACATATTTAACGACTTTGTCTGTATTGTTCTTTTCCAGTGTAAGGATAGCCGCCATGAACTCCGTAGGATAGTAATGCTTCAAGTAAGAAGTATAAAATGTGATCATCGCATACGCAGCCGAGTGGGATTTGTTGAAACCGTAGCCTGCAAATTTTACGATAAGATCGAAAAGATCTGCTGCTTTTTCTCTGTCAAAACCTTTCTGAGCAGCACCATCAGCAAACTGTCCTTTGAGTTTATCCATCTCCTCTTTGATCTTTTTACCCATCGCCCTACGTACCAGGTCCGCACCACCAAGACTAAACCCACCAATGGTCTGCACGATCTGCATAACCTGCTCCTGGTATACGATCACCCCATAGGTCGGTTTGAGGATAGGCTCAAGTTCAGGGAAAGCATACGTGATCTCTGCCCGACCGTGCTTACGCTCGACAAAGTCATCAAGCATTCCTGACTCCATCGGTCCGGGACGGTAAAGTGCGAGCATCGCAATCACATCCTCAAATCCATTCGGCTTCAATTTTTTGGCCAGGTCCTGCATACCAGCTGATTCTATCTGGAAGAGCCCTAGGGTCTCGCCGGTACTGATATAATCATAGACCTCTTTGTCTTCAATATTCTCTTCGACAAAGTTGATACGCTTGCCATGTCTCTTCTCTACGAGCTTCAGTGCCTCTTCTATGACCGTAAGTGTTTTCAGCCCCAAAAAGTCAAACTTGATGAGATCCACATCTTCTACATATTTTCCACTGTACTGTGTTGCAAGTGTATCAAGACCTGTAGGTTTAAATAGAGGTGTTTTCTGCCAAAGCGGTTCATTGGAGATCACCACACCTGCGGCATGTGTTCCTGCATTACGGTTCAGACCTTCAAGTGCGAGTGCATACTCCCAGGTACGTTTTGCCTGAGGATCACTCTCTAAGAGCTCTTTGATCTTAGGCTCTTTTTCATAAGAGTTTTTCAGATCTATCCCCAGCTCGTCCGGGATAAGCTTGGCCATGGCATCTGCCTTGGAGTAAGGCATATCAAGAACACGCGCAACATCACGGATCACCCCTTTGGCAAGCAGTTTACCAAAAGTGATAATCTGCGCCACATTGACCCGTCCGTATTTTTCAACCACATAGTCAAGTATCTCCTGACGGCGCGCCTGACAGAAATCCATATCGATATCCGGCATGGAGATACGCTCAGGATTCAAGAAACGCTCAAAGAGCAGGCCGTACGGCATAGGGTCGATATCTGTGATCTTTAGCGAATAGGCGACAAGTGAACCTGCAGCTGACCCACGTCCAGGCCCTACCGGTATACCCATCTGCTTAGCCGCGTCCACGAAATCCCAAACGATCAGCATATAGCCCGGGAACTTCATATTGTTGATGATATCGATCTCCACCTGCAGTCTATCTCTATACTCTTGGTGCTTCTCTTCAGGCACGATCTCCAAACGTTTTTCAAGTCCTCTGCGTGACTCTTCTATGAAAAGCACTTTGTCATTCTCTAAAGAGTACTCTTTATCCGGTTCAGGAAGATCTAGACCAATGGCTGCTGCACGTTCCCTTGCAAATTTGAAGTTAGGCGGTGTAGGGTCACCCAGTTTGATCTCCAGGTTACATTTATCCGCGATCTCCTGGGTACTTTCAATAGCTTCAGGGATATCTGCAAAAAGTTCCGCCATCTGCTCTGGTGATTTCACATAGAACTCATGGACCGAATGGCGTAGACGGTTGGGATCATCATAGAGTTTGTTCATGGCAATACACATAAATGCTTCATGGGCATCGGCATCTTTCTGTTCTGTATAATGTGTATCATTGGTCGCTACGATCTTGATACCCGTCTCTTGCGAGAGTTGTATGATCTGCTTATCGATTCGGTGCTGATCACCAATTCCGTGACGCATCAACTCAAGGTAAAAATCATCACCAAAGACTTCTTTATATTTCAAGGCCACTTTTTTTGCCTCATCATACCCTTTGGCACCGAACTTCACATTTCTCTTTGAAAGGTTCATATGCCAGTTGACTTCCCCTTGCAGACAGGCAGAAGAGCAGATAAGCCCTTCACTGTTCTCTTTAAGAAGGTCCCAGTTGATACGGGGGTAGTAGTAAAACCCGTCGATATAAGCACGTGAACTCAGGTACATCAGGTTTTTATACCCCACTTCATTCTTGGCATAGAGACAGAGGTGAAAACGCTGTCGTATAGATTTATCTCCCAGGTCCGGCTGGTTGTGTACGTACGCTTCCATCCCGATGATCGGTTTGATCCCCTCATTACGCATGGTATTGTAAAAGTCAATGGTACCGAACATATTACCATGGTCCGTCATAGCCACAGAGGTCATCCCCTGCTCTTTGATCTTTTTGGCAAGAGCCTTGATCTTATTTGCGCCATCAAGCAGCGAATATTCGGTATGTAAATGAAGATGGGTAAATTGAGGTTTGGCTTTTGGTTCTTCTGACATGGATAACCTTTGAAAATATTGAGTCCAATATAGCAAAGGTTAGGTAAAAATAGATTGAAATAAAGTAGAAAAAAGGACTGACGGGTAATTTCTTAACAGTAACTCAAAAGCATACCATCTTTTACAGGCTGCATGCTCTCTTTCCCTACCAGACGTTCTACGATGGCAAGCCCGAAACAGACCGCTGTTCCAGGACCCTGTGAAGTCATGACATTCCCATCGGTCACCACTTTCATATCCTCTCTGTATCCAGGATGGTCTATATCCTCTTTAGCACCTGGGTAACACGTATACTCATTACCTAGAACACCGGCTTTTTTAAGTGCAAAAGGTGCAGCACACATGGCACCGACCACTTTTGTCGCTTTGAACTCTTGCAGGAGTTCTATCACCCTTGCATTTTCGGCCAAGGCATGTGTACCGCCCCAACCACCTGGAAGCACCATCATATCAAAATCATCACTGATGACATTTTTGATAGAAGTATCAGCCTGCAGTGTGATGCCGTTTGCTCCCAAGACCAAGTCATCCTGGAACTCATCTTCCAGATATGCTACACGCACCTCTATTCCCCCACGGCGCATCACATCTATGAGAGCCACTGCTTCAAGTTCCTCAAAACCTTTTGCTATCGGTAATAATACACTTGCCATATTTCATCCTTTTCTTAGCGCTATGCATTCTAAAAGAACACTGTTATGACACGATTATAACACACTTACCTATGAGTAAACCATAATGACAAGTCCGATACGAACCAGTAACAAATATAACTTATAGTTTCAAGTTAAAATAGTTATTAGTTAATGATATTATATTTGTAAAAATTATAATTAATCTTTAATTTTAAGATATTTATAAAATAATTACTGCTAGTATTTATAAATAATTTATAAAAAAGGTTACACATATGAAAAAAATCATCGTCACAACAGTAGCATTCGCAGCGTTATTAACAAATGTACAAGCAGACTTTAGCTTTGGAGAGATGTTCGAAGATATGAAACAAGCTGCACTTACACTCACTAAAGATTCTCAAGAGACGTCCGTGAAAGCTTCTGCTGAGGCTAAAACAAGTGAAGATTCTGCAGCTAAACACAGCTAAGTATCATTGCTATAGAAAATAGTCATTGATTTCAGATAGAGTGGGAAATATTACTTTCTAATCTTTACTTTGAAACAGTGACTATTGGCAACATGTAACTCTTCATCAAAAAATATCCTTCTCTCTATCTTCTACTATGATTCCAGAACTCTCTAAAGTAGATTAAAAAAACCAGTACTGGTTTAAGACCGAACTATATACTTCATAGTACACATATATAACTACCATACAAAATATAATGATAAGTGATTTTTAAAAGTATTGAAGAAGAGTAAAGATAAATGAGTGCAACCATCCAAAAGAGATACCTTTGGATGGTGACCCAGTGTCAGGGTAGCTTTTCAGGCTAAGGCCTGAAAAGTATCTATTTGGCTTTCTCCAAATATTTACCCTCAACCGTATCGACTTTGATCATTTCACCTTCAAGTACATGGAAAGGTACTTGTACGACAGCACCACTTTCCAGTGTAGCAGGTTTTTTTCCACCTTGTGAATCACCTTTGAAGTTAGGTGGTGTTTCCACTATTTTAAGAACAACGGTTTGCGGTATCTCAACAGAGATCGCTTGACCCCCATGAAACAGGACTTCCGCTTCCATACCGTCTATCATAAAATCAAACGTATCTTTACCTACTTGTTCATGTGTAAGACCGATCTGTTCAAATGTTGTCGTATCCATAAACTGTAAAAACTCTCCATCATCATAAAGATATTGCATCGTTTTTTGTTCAAGTTCAGGTACATCAAATTTATCCCCTGCATGTACTGTCTTCTCGATGGTTTTACCTGTAGCAAGGTTTTTGATCTTCATACGTACAAATGCTGCACCTTTACCTGGTTTCACATGTTGAAAATCTGTTACCTTATACGGGTTTCCTGTAATTTCAAGTCTTGTGCCTTTTTTGATATCGCCCATTCCGACTGTAGCCATTGTAGCTCCTTAAAAATAATGCATGATTATAGCAAATGCTTGGTAAAATATTGTAATAGCACCCTGAACAGGTGCCAAAAGAAGGTCACTTGGTAATAGAAATATTACGATGTTCTTCAGAATACTCCACTGGTTCAAAATCCATCGCTTTTGCATTATCCATCAGTACGGGAATAAAAAGAAGTGAAACAAATACCGCTGCAACCGTACCTGAAATAAGCGAAACACCAAGCCCACCAAAGACCGGATCCCCTGCAAGCAGTGCAGAACCCAAAATAATAGCAACCGCGGTCAAAGCAATGGGTTTTGCCCTGGTCGCTGCTGCAATCGCGATCGCTCTACGTTTTTTAATACCCTCCATCTCCATCAAAGACTTCGCAAAATCTATAAGAAGCAGTGAATTTCTCGAACTTATCCCTATCAAGGCGATAAACCCGATCAGGGAGGTCGCTGTCAGAAAAAAGGTCTCAGCAGTGAACCAGTTTGCCACCCAGTGCCCTACGATCACCCCTATAAGAGAGAGGAATGAACCCAACAGGACCATACCGCTGATGGCAAAACTCTTATAGTAAATGACCAGTAACAAGAAGATCAATATCAAAGCAGCGATAAATGCAGCACCTAGATCCCTGAAAGTATCGAGGGTCACTTTCATTTCACCATCCCAGGAGATGAGGAATTTTTCATGTGTTTTTTTATCTTCCAAAGTAAAATCAAACATATGGGTTGATAATCCTGCGGTAGTGATCAAATACTCTTTTTCAAACTTTTCAAGCATCATACTGCGAGCCTCCATAAGAGGATAGACCTGTGAAACCATATCAGTTTCAGCGATCACATTGACCATACGGGAAAGATTTTTATGCATGATCATAGGATTTGACATCACTTTACGAATCGTAACCACTTCACTCAGTGGGACCATCATCCCCTGCTTATTCATTAAGTTCAATGAAGAGAGTTTACTTTGCAAGGCGTCTTCATTTGAGACAGGTAATTTTTTACTGCTATTGTCCAATACCAAAAATATAGGTATCTGGTCGGGTGAATTTTGAGAATTCTTGTGTGCAATGACCATCCCCTCAAAAGCAAGATAGATGATATTGTTCACCTGGTCCACACCCAACCCGCTTCTTGCAACTTTATCTTTATCAGGTATGAGTTCATATTTTTCATATCGCTCATCTGCCATCAGGTCAATATCGACCAGCCCTTCTGTTTTTGATAGGACATCTGCAACATCCGCAGCGAGATCTCTTATTTTTTGCAGATCATCACCATGCACTTCAACCACGATGGATGCCATAGTCGGAGGTCCGGACGGCTGCTCTATAAATTTAATGTTCGTACCTTTGGTTAAAGAGGAACATCCTGCCTGGATCTTAGGTCTTAAGCGTTGCACCATAAGAAATGAGGGTTCTTTACGATTGTGCTTGTCCGTAAGGTTCACCGCTATTTCTGAAACATTTTCAGTTCGTTTCATACTTGCACCTTTGACCAGACCTGCATAATCAAGCGGAATACCCTGTCCCAGGAAAAGCTCTATATTCATCACTTCATCTTCTTGTTTGATAAAATCGATCACACAGTCACTTACAGCTTTTGTCTGTTGTATCGATGAACCTGTAGGTGTGTCTATATAGACAGAGAATGTATTATCACTTTTCCCCGGTAACATTTTTGCCAGTACCAATTTGGTTGGGAACATTAAAAGCGCCAGGAAAAATGCTGCTGCAGTTAAAACGATCACCAGTTTTTTCTTTGACCTGTTGTCCAAAATATCATAAATAAAACTTTCAAGTTTTTTCATTCTTTCGATCCTTCATCATCATCTCTTATATGATGCTTTCCGTGCTCCGGTTTTTTCAATAGCTTTAAACTCAAATAAGGCGTAAAGATATAGGCTACGAACAGAGACGCGATCAATGCCACCGGTACATTGTAGGGGATAGGTTTCATAAAGGATCCCATCATTCCACCGACAAATGCCATAGGGACCATAGTTAAGATGATCGCCAGTGTTGCTATATTTGTCGGTGCACCGATCTCATCCGTTGCTTCAACCAGCAATGCATCCATCTCTTTGCTTTCAACCCCGTGGCTGTGTAGATGTCTGTGGATATTTTCGATCACGATAATGGCAGCATCTACAAGCAATCCCAGTGATAATAAGAGTGCGAAGAGTGTGATCCTGTTCATGGTTTGACCTGTCATCCATGCAGTAAAGAGTGTCACGGCCAAAATGGCAGGTACCGTAAATGTCACAATGATCGACTCTCTCCAACCTAAAGCAAAGACCAGCATTAGAGCAATGATCACGATAGTAATGATCAAGTGATGCATCAGTTCATTGACCGCCTCATTTGCACGTACACCATAGTTTCTTGTGATCAGATACCCGATACCCAACTTTTCAAATTCAGATTCATATCCTTTGAGAATATCAAGTACATCTTCAGCAACGAACACTGCGTTGGTCCCGGCAAGTTTTGCCACGGTGAGTGTGATTTGATTTTTCTCTTCGCTCAAACCTGCTTTCCCCTTTGATGAAACGCGGTTTTCACTCTGTTCATGAGTGATATCCTCTCTTAATAATATCTTTGCTGTTTGAAAGTTTTGTCTATCAACGCCCTCGCTTACTTCCGCAACATCTTTGAGGTATATAGGTGATCCCATATACTGTGCTACGATCACATTCCCCACATCGTCGACACTCTCAATGGCATTTTTGACACCAAAGACCACTAGGTGGTTCTCTTTGGTTCTACCCTTTACATCAGGCACAGAGACAGCCAAAGATTGTACTGCTTTCATGATCTGTCCCAAAGAGAGGTGATAGGCTGAGAGTTTTCCCATATCAACCTCGATATTATATTGTGCTTTTCTCTCACCTTTGAGCAGTGTTTTGGCCACATTGTCGACAGCATTGATCTTTTGCTGGACCTTTCTGACCACTTTAAAGAGTTCGACTTCGTCTATAGTACTTTTTGTTTTCGGATAGAATGCCACCGTAACGATCGGGATATCGATATCAATATCAAAAGGTTTGACACTGGGCTGCATGACACCCTTAGGCATCAGGTCCATATTTTGCATTACTTTATCATAGAGCTTTAAATTGGAATCTTCCCTGTCCTCACCAATATAGTACATGACATTCACAATACCTACATTCTCCATGGCCATGCCATAGATATGTTCAATCCCATGTATTTCACGCAGTTTACGCTCTAAGGGATTTACGATGATATTCTCTACCTCTTGAGGTGTAGCACCCGGCATTGCAACAATCACAGCTCCTCCAGATATAGCAATTTGCGGATCCTCTTCTCTGGGCATTGTAGTAAGTGCTATATATCCGATAAGAAGTAACATGGCACCCAGAACGATCGTTAAGGGATTACGTAAAAAACCTTTTGCAAGTCTTCCTGCTATATTGACTATTTGATACGCTTGTGTCTGTTCCATTATTGCCTACTTGATCATGATTTTGGCATACATACCAGGATAAACAGAAGAGCTCTCCTCACGATCAAATTTCATTTTGATCTTAAATTTATGGGTCATAGGGTTTGAACTAGGGATGATCGAGCTTATTTCACCTACCGTGCTAAAACCGATAGAGGGTATCTCTATGTCAACCTTTTTACCTAAATTGATATATTTTAACTGTGTTTCGCTCAGTTCTGCCACAATGCTCAACTTGCTCAGGTCTGTTAACGTGACTGCAGGCATACCGGGAATGGCCATTTCACCTTCATTGAGACGCTTATCGACAATGACGCCGTCATTGGGCGCATGTATCTTCAAATAATTGTACTGATTCAAGACTTCATCTTTTTTTGCCAATGCCTGTTTCACCTGTTGTTCGGCAATGGAAACCATGTCTTTAAGATTTTTGGCAGATAGTTGCAGCATTTCAAACTCATACTTGGAAACCATTTTCTTCTCATAGAGTCTTTCATGCCTTGCAAGATTGGTCAGCACATTATTGTATTGGTTTTCATTCATCTGTAGAGAGAGTCTTGCTTGGGAGATAGCAAGTTCCACCTGTCTCTCTGCGGACTCTATCTCTTTTGAATCAATCTCATACAGCAGTTGTCCTTTCTTTACAATGTCACCTTCGGATACGGCCATATGTTTCACATACCCCATATAACGGCTGGTCAGTATCTTTTGGTTATCAGAAATAACAGAACCGCTTAATTCGATCTCTATAGCATGCACAGACGTGACCATCAATGCCAAAACGATTAGCCTCATAAAGTAATTCATACATCTCCTCCTCTATTTAAAATGCTATGAAGTTCAAATATCTTTGTATTACGTTCATTCTTTAGGGTAAGCAGCCTAAGTAAGACTTCCAGCTCTTTGGATTGCTTCATGAGTACATCTGAAATAGAAACGATACCCTCTTGATATCTTGAACGGTAATTTTCATAGACTTTTTCTGCAAAACGTAACTGTTTCTGGTAACTCTTTACATCTGCATTTCTACTCAATATCTCCGTTTCAAGCTTTTTTACTTTCAGCGCAATTCCGGATTTTGCCAGTGAAACTTCATTTTGCACTTTAAGATGATTCACTTTTGCTTTTTCAAGATTTGCTGCATCTATACCGCCATTGAATATATTCCACTTCAACTGGATCCCGACGGTATAAGCGTCTTTGTCCCTAAATTCATTCCACATTTCATCATCTGCACTGCCATACTCCCCAAAGGCACCAACCGTAGGCAAATAGTTCGATTTTTCGACGTTTACTGCCATTTCACTGATATGCAATCCCAAGAGTGCTTTTTGAATATCTATATTATGTTTTTCCACTTCTAACCTGTCAACCTCAGGTATCGGTGCCATATCGTTGACCTTTTTGATAGAGCTGACTTCTGTGTTCAATAAAAATGAAAGGAATTGGTAAGCCAGGTCTTTATTGAGTTTGGCTTGGTTGTACATACTCTCTGCTTCTGCCTTGCGGGCCTGAACTTCAAGCAGATCAACAGCTTGTGCATACCCCTCTTCGCCCATACTTTTGACGATCGTTTCCAAACGACTGATGTTTTTTATGATCTTGGAAAGATTGACAATATAGTTCTCTACCAACGAGATATCATAGAATGCTTTTTTGGTCTGAAATATCTTTTCATTAATGAGTTTTTGTGTATCCCATTGGCTCATACGATGCATAGCATCCGTGATACGTCCGTACTCTGAAAGTTTTCCACCTGTATAGAGTGGCAGCATATAGGAGATCTTTGACTGATAGTGATTTCTTGCTTCCGGGTAATTTAATGCTTTCGGTGGCGGTGTGAACGGGTCTGCACCGGAATTATAATTTTCAAAGAACTCTTGTGCACCAAAATCACCAAAAGTCGCTTCTCTGCTTTGTAATTTAAATCCAAATACATTCCCCGCATCATTCGAACGCATCCCCGAAACTGTTAGATCCAATTTCCCGTAATGATTTCCTTTGGCAGCAGCAGTTTCATACGCTTTCATCTGTTCATTGAAATGGGAAATTTTTAATTCCAGGTTTCTGTTTTTCAGCATAGAAATAGCCTGATCAATGTCCAGATTTTCCAAGCCGGCAAATAAGGGCCATGCAAAAAGAAAAATGAGATATTTTTTCATAAAAGAGACTCCATGTATCCAAGATTATCTTATATTATAACTAAAGTAGCACTTGTTTGCCACAATCAAAAATAAAATAACTTGTTATTATAACATATATAACTTTGTACAATAGATACTATATCATATTCACCATGAAGACAATACATTGAGGAGTAAAACAGTGGGGAATAGTGTACCTATAAATAAAAAAAGGAGAAAAAAGAGACTAAGTGGAGGGCCCACTTAGTGTTTAAAGTGTTGCGTGAGCAACACTGATACATGCTTCCAATGAAGCAAGTTGTTCGAGAAGTTCTTTCTTGACTTGACCGTCCACACGTACAACAGCCAGTGCTTGTTTCTTGCTGTCACGCCCCAGTCTAAAGTCAGATATGTTCAGACCATTCTCTGCCATGATCCTACCTACATCACCGATCACACCCGGAGTATCTGTATTTCTAAAGAAGATCATGGTACCTTTTGGATCAACATCCAGGATATAATCATCGATCTCGATAATACGTTGTTCCGTATCATCAAACACCGTACCTGCGATAGATATGGTCCCTGCAGCCGTTGTCAACTTGACACCGACTTTATTGGTAAATCCGCTGTTATTCGGCTTCACTTCTTTTGTGATCTCTATATCGCGTTCTTCTGCAACGAATTCGGCATTGACATAATTGATCTGATCACCTAAAGACTCTGTAAGCACACCTACCGTTGCAAATGTTCCCATAGATTCCAAATGTTCAGCCACAGGACCCGCCGCACTTACCTTGATAGACTTCACAGCACTTTTTGTGATCTGTGCAGAAAGGTGACCTATCTTTTGTATCAGTTCAAGGTATGGTCTTACAAAATCAGGCAGTTCATGTTCTTTGATCGGCAGATTGAGTGCATTCGGATATGAGATACCTTTTGCAGCTGCGATCGCATTTTCAGCTGCCTGGATCGCAATATTTTTTTGTGATTCTTTTGTGTTCGCACCAAGGTGAGGTGTTACAGTCACATTATCAAGATCAAGAAGTGGATGATCGGTTGCAGGTTCTTTGTTAAACACATCGATACCTGCCATAGCGATCTTACCGGAAGTAAGCCCCTCTAAAAGTGCATCCTCGTCATAAAGACCACCTCTTGCACAGTTGATAAGCACCACACCGTCTTTCATCTTCGCTATTTCATCTTTACCTATCATACCGATCGTTTCAGAGTTTTTAGGTGTATGGATTGTAATAATGTCACATGCCAAAATATCTTCAAAGTTCTTTGTGTATCCGATATCAAGATCTGTTGCTTTGCTTGAGTCAATGTATGGATCATATGCGACGATATCCATTTCAAATGCTTTCGCTCTTTTCCCTACACGTGAACCGATATTTCCAAAACCGATGATACCCAGTTTTTTATCTTTCAATTCCGTACCATACCAATCTTGTCTTCTCCATACGCGATCGAGCTTAAGATTGTTATGTGCATACGGAAATTGTCTTACACATGAAAGCATATGTGTCATTGTAAGTTCAACTGCTGCGATAGTATTTGCCGTAGGTACGTTCATTACAACAATACCCTGTTTACTAGATCCAGGGATATCTACATTATCCACACCAACACCTGCACGTACAACTGCTGTCACTTTTTTAGCTTGTGCCAAAAATGCATCATCTACATCTGTAGAAGAACGCGTGATAGCAACATCTGCCAAAGGGATAAACTCAGCAAGAAGCTTATCTTTAGGCTCATCTGCTGCATTTATAAATTCTATTTCACTATCGTTAGCAAGAATATCCAATCCATCCTGGTGGATATGGTCACAAACAACAATCGTCTTTTTTGACATCTTATAACCTTTATTTTTTGTGAAATTTAAGTACCATAAAGTACGTGAGGATACGACTAATCGTATGAACCACCTACTGCAGGCAACTCAATATTAAGGATCAAATCTAAGAAGATGTGTCAATTACACATCCCCTTATTTTGATAAGTTAAACTTTATTTTAGAATTATTTTTTAAATTTATCGCCAAATGCATCACCAAGAGTCATGCTATCATCTTGTTCTAGATTAAGCTGCTCCATTGCATCTCTCTCTTCTTGGCGCTCAAGTCTTTTTACAGATACTCTGATTCTATCATTATTAGGATCGATAAAGCTGATCACACCTTTGATCTCCTGACCTTTTTCGATCTCGTCAAATTTAAGCGGATGAAGATCTTCTGTTCTAATAAGTGCATCAATGTTGTCTTCAAGTGAAATGAACACACCGAAATCTTTTTTATCTTTTACAGTTCCTGTTACGATAGATCCGTTTTTATGTGTTTGAGCAAATGCTTTTACCGGTGAATCTTCCAGCGCTTTTTTACTCAATGAGATCTTACCTGCATCTCTGTCAATTTTAATGATCTTCACTTCAACTTCGTCACCGACTTTAAGTTCTGATTTTGCATTCTTTGACTTATCCCAAGAGATCTCTTGATTGTGAAGAAGACCTTCTACTGTACCCACTTTTACAAATGCACCAAAATCAGTGATCGATGTTACAGTACCAGTCACTACGTCACCTACTTTGTTTTCAGCCGTAAATGCATCCATTGGTTTTGGAAGAAGATTTTTAAGGCTCACTCTTAATCTTCTACCCTCTTTATCGATCTCGATCACTTCAACATTGATCTCTGAATTAAGTTCAAGGTAATCTTTCGGATGTTTAACATTTTTATCCCAAGAGATCTCAGATACATGAAGGAATGCTTCAAGATCTTCACCAAGATCAACAAATACACCATAAGGTTCAATGTTAGAAACTGTAGCAGTTACAGTATCACCCACACCGATAATAGAATCAATATCAGCCCAAGGATCAGGATTTGCATCTTTAATTGAAAGTGAAAGATGTCTTTTCTTTTTGTCATAATCTAAAGCGATCACATTCACTTGATCACCTTCAGAGAAATATTTAGATGGGTTCACTGGACCTTTATGAGAGATCTGTGAATAGTGAACAAGACCGTCAATACCACCAACATCTACAAACATACCGTAAGAAGTGATTTTCTTGATCGTACCTACTACCGGCTCTTTTTTCTCAAGAAGTTCCGCAACGATCTCATCTGTTTTTGCTTTGTCACGTTCAATAAGCTCTTTTCTAGAAACAACGACTGAACCTTTGTCTTTATCTACTTTAACGATAACCGCTTTTACTTTTTTACCTGTTGGATCCACTTTTGAAGAGAGGTAAGAGAGTGTACGTGGCATGAAGAATTCTAGACCATCACAGTCAACAACATAACCACCTTTGTTTGTCTTTGTTATTACACCTTCGATGATATACTCTTGGTCTTCATCATACTCAGCGATAAATTCATTGAGTGCTGCTCTGCTTAATGCCGCTTTATGAGAGATACGACCTCTTCCCAAATTCACAACATCGATTGTATCACCCACGTTAAACGCAAGGTTACCCTCTTCATCTCTTAGTTCATCAAGTGAAAGTGTTGCATCTCTGCCACCACCAATGTCGACGACTGATATATTATCTTTTTCATCTATCTTAACAACTGTACCTGTAACTAAATCACTTTTTGACTCTGACTTCTTAAACGATTCCTCGAGCATCGCCTCAAAATCTACATCTTCTATTTCGATATCTTCGAACTTCATACCTATCCTTATGTGTGCCTAATTTTGCGTTATTATACTATTTTAACCATAAATATGGCTTATAGGAGAAAGTATCACAAGCCATATGGATAGCAGGCCGATATAGGCTCTTTGCCTACGCACCTTGCTGTTTTGGTATGTTCGTGACACTGTTTTTAGCAGTTTTTTTTAAGAAGAAATACTCTCTAATACTTTAAAATAAGTAGGGAAAGTTTTAGCAGTACATTCGGGTTCATTGATAGTCACAGAGACCGGGTCGAGTGCTAAAAGAGAGAAACACATGGCCATTCTATGATCATCATACGTGTCTATAGCGGCATGTTTAAGTTGTTTAGGCGGGGTGATCTTCAAGTAATCTTCACCCTCTTCTACCTCTGCTCCCACCTTGCGAAGTTCCGTTGCCATTGCAAAGAGTCTATCGGTCTCTTTGACACGCCAGTTATAGATATTTCTAAGTGTTGTCGTACCCTCTGCAAAAAGTGCTGTTGTGGCTATGGTCATTGCAGCATCAGGTATATGGTTGAAATCCATATCTATGGGGTGCAATTCACCCCTGCTTACCGCTACATACTCATCACCCCACTCTACGATCGCACCCATTTTTTCAAGGACATCGACAAACTGTACATCACCTTGGATACTCTTTTTCCCGATACCAGTGACTTTGACCGTACCGCCTTTGATCGCAGCAGCAGCTAAAAAATAAGAAGCCGAAGAGGCATCTCCCTCTACCATGAAGGTTTCTACGGCTTGATAGCTTTGTCCGCCTTTTACTTTAAAGGTTTGATAATTGTCATTCTCAACTTCTACACCGAATTCTTTCATAATATGCAGTGTGATATCGATATAGGGTTTGGAGACGAGCTCCCCGATAATAGTAATGGTCATATCCTCTTTTGCAAGAGGTGCTGCAAGCAGCAGTGCCGTTAGGAACTGACTTGAGATAGCACCGTCGATCCTCACATCACCCCCTAAGAGTCCATTGGCTTCTATCAAAAGAGGCGGATACCCTTCATTTTCCCGGTAGCTGATCGTTGCACCTGCTTCTCTTAACGCATCGACCAAGTGCCCTATGGGCCTCTCTTTCATTCGAGGCTCACCCGTAAGCAGATAAGAGCCTCTACCAAGACACAATGCCGCACAAAGCGGACGCATAGCTGTACCAGCATTCCCCAAGAAGAGTTCTTGCAGATTATCACTCTGTATCGCCCCTGCATTACCGGTCACCGTACATTCTGTTTTATCTGCTGAGAGAGTATAGGTGATACCCAGCTGTTTCAGGGCATTGAGCATATGTCTTGTATCATCACTCTCCAAAAGATTGGTAATCTTAGTCGTGCCCTCTGCTAAGGCTGCCAGTAGCAGAGCCCTGTTTGAGAGACTTTTAGATCCCGGAAGATTAACCTCTCCCTCTATTTTGGAGATGGGTTTGAGTGTCAATGTGTTCATATAACCTCATCCACCTTTTTGATCTCCTGTATCTTATTGATCACATTCTGCACGATCCAGTCAGGGGTAGAAGCACCCGCAGAGATACCGCAAAGCTCTTTACCTTCAAACCAGCTGGCTTCGAGCTCTGTTTCATTCTCTATGAGGTAGCTGTCTTTACAGTCACGTTCGCAGATACTATGCAGCTGTTTTGTATTGGAAGAGTGTTTCCCCCCAATGACGATCATCACATCAGCATCTTTGGCCAGTTCTGCAGCTGCGTCCTGGTTTTCAAATGTTGCATTACAGATCGTATTGAATACCCTTATCTCTTTACGTGTTTCCATCAAGGCTGTCACGATCTTTGCAAAATCTTCGGGTTTTTTTGTAGTTTGTGAAACAACGGCAACCTTTCCTTTAAGAGGAAGGCTCTCCAGCTCTTCAGGCTCAAGCACAATGAACGCATCTTCCGGATCTTCAGCATAACTCACTACGCCTTTGATCTCCGGATGGTCCTTGTCACCGAATATCACGATGCTATACCCCTCTAGACTCATCTTTTGTACGATATTCTGCGGGGTTGTTACATAAGGACAGGTTGCATCAATGACTTTATGGTCTTGGCTTTTCAACACAGCCAATTCATTTTTAGGGATACCGTGGGTACGGATCACCACAGCATCATCCGTCTCGATATCTTCAAGACGTTCAGCAAGACCGATATTGAAACCCTCTTTAAGTCTATTGATCTCATCTTTGTTATGGATCAGAGGACCGTACGTCACAGACCCTCTGTGTTCTTCCGCTATCTCGATAGCCCGTTTCACACCAAAACAAAATCCGTAACTGGAAGCTAATTGTATTTTCATCTTTATCTCAATTCAGCTTTACATTCTGTTTCAAGTGCAGCCATAATCTGACCCATCACTGCTTCTATATCACTATCTTCAAGTGTTTTTTCCATAGATTGGATGAAGAAACGTATCGTAAGACTCTTTTGATCCCCCAATTTTTCATCTTCATAGATATCTACAGGATAGGTATCTTTAAGCATTGGAAGTTCCAGTGCATTGAGTACCTTAGCCACTTCATAGTAGTTCAAAGATTTATCGATCACTACAGAGAGGTCTTTATAGACACCTTGGAACTTGGAGATAGGTGTGGCATTGATATGTGTCGGTAACAACACATCAAAATCAAGTTCCGCGATGAATGTCACAGGGAGATCAAAACTTTCCTGCACGGTCGGGTGCAACTTTGAAATGAACCCGCACACTTTGCCGTCTACCATGATGTTAGCAGATTGATAAGGGTGGATAAGCCCATTCTCATAGGTACAAGGTTCCAGCTCAAAGGCACCGACAACAGCACCTACTTTTTGTGTAAAGGTGGCAAAATCGATCATCTTCGGTTTACCCGCATTTCTTACATTTTCACCTTCGACCTGTCCAGAGAAGACAAAAGAGATCACCTCTTTCTGTTCTCTTTGGCTTCCAAATACTGCACCGATCTCAAAGAGAGGAATCGATTTTTTACTGTAACTTACATTGCGCTTCGCTGCATTGAGCAAATTGACCAGGATCGTAGATCTCAGTGTATTGAGCTCTTCTGCGATAGGATTTGCCAGTTCCAAGTCTTCATCTACCGTAGAGAAACCATATTTTTCCAAAAGTGCTCTTTCAGAAAAGACATACGATACGTTCTCATAGAATGAGACACCCACTGCACGGTTCTTAAATTCTTTTTTTGCCTTATATCTATCGGATGTGTCATTAAGACGCGGTTTCTCAGCAAATACAAAAGGTTTGGCTTCTATATTATTGATTCCGATGATACGTACGATCTCTTCTGAGATATCCTGTAAATGTTTGATGTCATGTCTAAAATGCGGTACCACTGCTGCGATAAGATCATGCCCCATAGAATTGATCTCAAATCCAAGTTTTTGAAGTATCGCTACGATCTTCCCTATTTCAATATCCATACCGATGATAGCAGAAACCTCTTTGGCATCAACGATCACCGTATCATGTTCTTTTTCGGCACTTACGATCAGTGAACCTTCATAACAGGAGATATCTGTATAACTGTCCATCATAGAACCCAGGAACGATAACCCGAACTGGAGATCAGGATTGGAACCTCTGGATGTCTTATAATACAGCTCATCTGTTTTCAAAGAAGTGTTTGCAACCGCCTCAACCAAAGTATCGGGATTGATATAACTCGCCTCTATGAGAAGCTCTTTGGTGTTGTCATTTGCCGTGCACTCTGCTTCTTGTTGCACACCTACAACAGAAAGCACCTTCTCATTTCCGATGATCTCGATAATCCCTTTTGTTTTCGCTGCCGTATGTACAGAGATCTTGTTTTCCTCATTACGGAATATTTTACTGTCATAGGCACGTAACACGACTCCTGTCGTATGCGTTGCATACGACAGCATACTTGCCAGTCTTCCTTCAGCTTCTACACCTACCATCGCTAAACGTAACTGTACAAGAAAATTGTTTGATATCTGCTCTATCGTTGCAAGTTTATAATGCAGGTCTGCATCCATTTCACCGGTATGGTGAAGTTCTGCTTCTCTGGCGATGCCGAGTTTTATCTTATCTTCTTGTTTATATTCAAATGTTTTCATCTCGATATCAAGTGCGGTACTCAAGTCCCTTGCTACACCGTAAATGCTCAGACAATCCCCTCTGTTGGCTGTAAGTTCAAGCTCGATGATCGTGTCTGCGACCTTCTCATAGGTACGTAACTCTCTACCCGGTTCCAGTTCACCGATACTCTCATCGAGTATCATGATCCCTTCCCCCGTATCAGGGAGTCCAAGTTCAGAAGAGGAACAGACCATCCCTTCACTCTCGACACCGCGGAGTTTCGCATGTTTGATGGTAAAGTCACCAGGCAGTACAGCACCTATGGTCGCTACAGCCACATACTCGGCATCCACAACATTGGCAGCACCGCAAACGATCTGTCTTGTACCGCTTCCCACATTGATTTTACATACATTGAGTTTATCTGCATCAGGGTGTTTTTCGCAAGACAGTATCTCTCCTACGACTACTTTTTCAGCTATCTCTATCTGTGTCAGACTGTCAACTTCAAGTCCTATGGCATTAAACGTTTCATACAGCTTTTCATTAGAGACACTGCTAAGGTCTATAAATTCACTTAACCAACTTCTTGTTACTATCATCTAAACTGCTCCAACAAACGAATATCACCTTCAAATAAAGATCTCAAATCAGGTATTTTATGCATCAGCATTGCAAAACGCTCTACACCCAAACCAAAGGCATAGCCGCTCACATCTTCGTATCCTACTGCCTTAAAGACATTCGGATCGACGATCCCGCATCCAAGTACTTCCAGCCAGCCTGTATGTGAACAGACCCTGCATCCTTCACCTGCACAGAAGATACAAGAGATGTCCACTTCGGCAGACGGTTCAGTGAACGGGAAGAAACTCGGTCTGAAACGCACTTCAACATCTCCAAACATATACTGTAGGAAATCTGTCAATATAGACTTGAGGTTTGCAAAACTCACTTTGCCTTTATCATCTACCACAAGACCCTCCACCTGGTGGAACATCGGTGTATGTGTCAGGTCATAATCACGTCTGAACACTGTTCCCGGAGCGATCATACGGATAGGAGGTTTGATCTCCATCATCGTACGTATCTGTACAGGAGAGGTATGTGTACGTAAAAGTCCCCCATCCTTAAAATAGAATGTATCCTGCATATCACGCGCAGGGTGGTATTTAGGCAGGTTCAAGGCTTCAAAGTTGTGGAAGTCATCCTCTACCATAGGCCCGCTTTCCACAGCAAAATTCAACGCCACAAAATAGTCAATGATCTTGTCCATCGTCTCCATCACCGGATGCAGTGCACCTTTTTGTGCCAATGTGCCATAGAGTGAAACATCGATCGCTTCACTTTTAAGTACTTTTTCTATCTCTTCAGACTTCAACACTGCGTAACGTGCATCAAAACTCGCTTGCAGTGCGGCCTTACTTTTGTTCAAACCCTCTGCAAATGCTTTTTTCTCCGGACCGGGTACATCTTTCATCTTGGCAAACTCTGCTGCCAAAACACCCTTCTTCCCGAAAAGTTCAACACGTACTTTTTCTAATGCTTCAAGCGAATCGGCCTGAATGATCTTCTCTTCTAAATTTTCCATTTAACCTCTATATGACTTCTGTGTATTGTTGTGATTTTATCGAAAAATTACTAACAATGGGATTTATTACTACTTATCTGTGCTATACTTTGCCTATATTAAACTTGACCATACCCACGTCATATTCGTGCTTGACATGAATATCCGCAAGTTGATATGATAATAAAAAAAGAAAATAAATCAACCGATCAAAGGACCACGGCATGTGCATATTCTGCAAAATCGTAAACAAAGAAATCCCCAACAACACTGTCCATGAGAGTGAACATTTTTTAGCATTTCATGACCTCTACCCTAAAGCACCTATCCATATTCTCATCATCCCTAAAACACATGTCGACTGTTTTCAGGATGTGACACCCGAGACGATGGCAGGACTCACAGAATTTGCACAAGAAGTAGCTACCAAAGTAGGTATAGATGAGTCCGGTTACAGACTCATCACCAATAACGGTCCAGACGGAGGACAAGAGGTATTTCACTTACATTTCCACCTCTTGGGCGGAGGAAAACTTACCTGGGATCACAGCCACGAAGACCCGCATAAGAGTTTATAAAACTCTTTTGGGGAATTTATTTCCTTGGGCTAAAAAACTCCCTCAATATTTTACTTGTGAACTTGTCTCTCTTCTTACTTTTCTAGAAAAGTGAGCAAAAGTCGTCACTATTCTCAAATCGCTTCGTTTTTTCTAAAAAAATGAAGAGGGTAATATCACCACAGTTCGATTGTTAAGGAAATCTAACAAATCAATTAAAATCAGATGCTAAGCATCAATCTCTTCAAGCTTGAGCTCATACTCCGCCACGATCTCCTCATCTTTTTCCGTAGCGATCTCCAAACGCTCAAAGAGTGCATCCACCTCCTGCTGTACCAGACCCACTTCCCGTGAAAGTTCCATGATGGCATCGTTATCTCCTGAGTTTGATGCTTTTTCAAGTGCTGCATTTTTAACCTCAAGCTCCTCTTCAAGCGCTTCGATCTTCTCTTCACAAAACTTGATCTCTTTGGTATAAGGCTTACGCAGTTCATTACGCTCCTGAGTCACAGCTTTACGCAATTTCTTACGCTCTTTATGGTTGATCTTGGGTTTTTTCTTTTTAGGGGCTGCCCCTTCTTCCTCTTCCCAGCCTATCTTTTCCAAAAACTCATCATAGGTACCTTCAAAATACTCTGCCCCACCTTTATGAAAGATGATCAGCGCATCAGCCAATCTTCGTAAAAGCATCTCTGAGTGCGTGACCATGATGAGAGAACCTTCAAACGCATCTATGGCATCTGCCAGCGCATCGATAGACTGCATATCCAGGTGGTTGGTAGGTTCATCCAGGAAAAGAAGGTTAGCGGGTGTTGCGATGATCTTTCCGAGCATGACACGGCTGCGTTCTCCTCCCGAGAGTACCTCTATCTTTTTATCGGCAAGGTCACCCGAGAACATCATACGCCCCGCGATACTGCGTGATTCGGGTATCCCTATGTCTTTATTGACCGAAGCGATCTCATCAATGATCGTTGATGTGACATTGAGTCTTTCGATGTTTGTCTGTCCAAAGTGCGCAAACGTGGTAGCAGGATGAAAATCAAGCTTTCCCTGCTGGAGCGGCAGTTCTCCTGCAATGTAGTTCAGCAGTGTTGACTTACCCTTACCGTTCTTACCGATAATCGCCAGACGTTTTCCCTTCTCCAGAGCAAAAGTTACACCTTGAAACAGCGGTTCATCCGGGTTGTATCCAAAACCCAGATCTTCCGCACGTAAAACAATTTTTGCAGGTGTCTCTTTATATTTGAAATCAAAGGATAACGTCGCATCATTCTGCAGATCTTCCATCTCATCCATTTTGTCGAGTTCTTTTTGCTTTGACTGTGCGAGTGCGGCGGTAGAGGCTCTGGCTTTGTTACGTGCGACGAACTCTTCAAGCTCTTTACGCTTTTTATCTTGATTTGCCTTCGTTTTCTCATAGGTTTCATCTTCCATCTCAAGTGTCGCGTAGTATTTATGCGTGTCACCCTGTACCAGACGAAGTCCTTTACGCTGTATGCCCATCGTATGGGTCGTCACAGCGTCCATGAAGTCACGGTCGTGCGTGATGAGTATCACTTCACCCTCAAACTCCCTGATAAATCCTTTCAACCATCGCAAAGAAGGCAGGTCAAGGTAGTTGGTAGGCTCATCGAGCAACAGCATATTGGGTTCTGTTGCCAAAAGTTTTACAAGATTGATACGTATCTGGTACCCTCCGGAAAAACTCATAGGGTCTTTCTCCAGATCTTCTGCGGTAAACCCCAGTCCAAAGAGCAGCTTTTCTATCTTGTAAAAGTTCCACTGTTCATCTTCAGGAAGTACCAGTGCACACTCTTCACGTACTGTCTTTTCCGTAAACTCCAAATGCTGGCGAAGTGTGCCTATCATATAGTTCTTCGGGATACTCACATCCCCCGAATCATAACCCTCTTCACCCAGAATAATCTTGAAAAGCGTCGATTTACCAGACCCGTTACGTCCGACAAGTCCGATTCTCTGTCCCGGTGAAAGCTTGAGGTTGATATCTTTAAAAAGGGTTTGTCCCCCAAAGCTTTTAGAGAGGTTTGTAAGTTGTATCATTTATATATCCATGTATGGGGTAATTTGGGTTGCAATTATATCGAAAAGTGTTTTAGCTCGTCTTCTCATCATATATGTGCTATTCTAAGTAAACATATAATATATGTTTGAAAGTATTATCATTCTATAATAATCCTACGACATCTTTTAAAAGGATAGAAAATGAGCGATACTAATTTAAAACATTTAGAAAAGATCAAAGACACTATTGATAAATCTCAAACATTGACGGAAGAAGAGAAAAGTGACTCCATGAAACGTATCGAAGAGTGGTACAGAGAAGATATGGCTTCAGGGACTTTCCTCAAGGAGCTCAGTGAACTTTCACCTACGATCAAAGCACTACTTGCAGAACTTGGCCTTATCTAAGATCTTCTCTCCTCGCTGACAAGGAGAGAATGGGTACTATTTGAACTCACCTGCGTCCAATTTTGCTTTCAACCCATCAAGCGCCTCTTGCATGGTCTCTATGATCAGTTTTGCTGCAAGAGCATTATCCGCTTCAGGTACATCCCAATCGGTAAACTTCATATTGGCATTAAAAAGTGCAATCACTTCTACAACGATCTCATTTTTTCTTCTTTCAATATCTTGTTCTACAGGATTCATCTTACGTCCTTTTACTTTATAAGATACTATTATGATACTCCCCTAAGAGTAAAAAGTATCTGAAGCTGAAAAAATATGCTATAGTAGGTTATGAAGATACAAATATGTAAAAAATTCTCGAAAGTCGATAAGCTTCAGAAGAGACTCATCAAGGCATTTCCTGATGATACGGTCACAGTGAAGTCCTGTATCGATATGTGCAAACGGTGCAAGAAACAGCCTGTAGCAAAAGTAGATGGGAAAAAGCTCAAAGCCAAGCGTATCCCATCGCTCATCGAGAAGATCGACGAGCTTTAACCCCTACGAGCAGCAAGCCCCTCCGAAACCGTCTTCAAGCGGCACGCTCATAGAGACAAGTTCTTCCTTGTCGGCTATCTTCTCACCGTTTTGGATGATCGTATAGCTCACCTTCACCGAATCACGGATAGAGTTCACCGTAGTACAGTAACTCTCCAATGATGCGCCTATATAGCGCTTTGCTTTTGTCGCATCGAACGCTCCGTCAAACGTGTAAATGATATGCATAGATGCAAATTTCATCGGTACGGATTCCGTTCTCTCTATCTCTGCCTTGACAGAGTAGTTCGTCACCTCAAAACCGTCTTTCTCAGCCATCATTACAAGGTCTATCCCCGTACATCCTATGATCCCTGTTGCAAAATACTCCACAGGTGTGATCTCTTTACAGTCCAAAGTGAAAGAGGACTTTATAGTGTTCGCTTTGAATTTTTTATCGCCAAGATACTCTACTGATACGTTCATGTTCATTCCTAAGATTTATTTGTGATAGTGTACACTATATGACTTATATTTAACTGCAAAAGGCATATCATGGGTGTAGAAATAGAACGAAAATTCCTCATAGACGAAACCAAACTGCCCGCACTGAGAAACGGCTACATCATCAAACAGGGTTACATCCAGACCGTAGATCATACCACCGTGCGTATACGAATCCGTGACAAAGAAGCCTTTCTTACCATCAAGGGTAAAAGCCAGGGTGCCACACGGTTAGAGTTCGAGTACCCCATCCCGCTGAGTGATGCCCAGGAGATGCTCACAAACCTCTGCCATGCCTCACTTGTAGAAAAAACACGCTACCTTGTAGAGTATGAGGGCCATACATGGGAGGTCGATATCTTTGAAGGGTCCAATCAAGGGCTCACCCTTGCCGAAATAGAACTGGAGAGTGAAGCGGAGGATTTTTCTCTACCCGAGTGGGTCAGTGAAGAGGTGACGGAGGATGTGCGGTATTTTAATGCCAATTTGGTGGAGGAGCCCTATACATCCTGGTAAAATCTTATCTGATCTTAAGGATAAGCAATGTAAAACCTCTGTATGACACTTGATAACCTTAATTTTGAAACCCCGTATCTTTCGCTCGATAGTGAATTTTACGACATGACCGAACCCACACCGTTGGATGATCCCTACCTGATCAGTTTCAACCCAAAAGCGGCAGAACTTATAGGCCTTGATGACAGTGCCAAAGAGGATCCCCGTTTTGTAGCACTGCTCAACGGTACCTACCTTCCCAAAGGGGCACGCCCTTTTTCCATGTGCTATGCAGGGCATCAGTTCGGTAATTACGCACCGCGTCTGGGAGATGGCAGGGCTATCAATCTGGGAAGCATCAACGGCTGGCACCTCCAGACCAAAGGGAGCGGAGAGACACTCTACTCCCGCACCTCAGACGGCCGGGCAGCCATCCCCTCTTCTATACGTGAATACCTGATGAGCGAAGCGATGCACCATCTTGGCATTCCTACCACAAGGGCTCTTGGCATCATCGGGTCACAAACGAAGATCTTACGCAACCAGATAGAACGCGGGGCCATTGTGATGCGCATGTCACCAAGCTGGGTGCGTTTTGGTACCTTTGAATACTTTTACTACTTTAAAGAGTACGACAAGCTCAGATCCCTTGCCGACTATGTCATCGCCGAATCCTACCCTCACTTGCAGGATGATGAAGACCGTTATTACAAATTCTTTTGTGAGGTCGTTGAGCGTATGGCAAAGCTTATCGCTCAGTGGCAGGGGATAGGTTTTAATCATGGCGTCATGAATACAGACAACATGTCCATTGCAGGTCTCACCATCGACTATGGGCCTTATGCGATGCTGGATGATTTTGACTATGGTTTTGTCTGCAACAAGACCGACAAGGCGGGCCGCTACAGCTACGGTGACCAACCCAATGTCTCCTACTGGAACCTCACTATGCTCTCAAAGGCCCTCACCCCTTTGATCGATAAGAACAGAATGCAGAAAAAGCTCGATGATTTTGGCAACTTCCTCTACCCTGATGCCTATATCGATGTGATGCGTGAAAAACTAGGGTTAGTAATGAAGCTGGATGAAGATGTGGAACTCATCACAGAACTGGTAGGTACACTGCAGGAGGCCTACGTGGACTATACCCTATTTTTCCGAACACTCAGCCGTTATGACGGTGACAGGATGCCCATCTTTGAACTCGCCATGAATCCAGTCCCCCTTGACAGCTGGCTTACTCTCTATGATAAACGTTTGGCTAAAGAGACAAGAACACAGAACGAGCGTCAACAAGTAATGCTAAAGACCAACCCGAAATATGTCCTGAAAAACTATATGCTCCAAGAAGCGATAGACCTTGCGCTAAAAGGGGATTTTTCTATGGTAGAAACACTGCTCCATATCGCAGCCCATCCATTCGATGAACTGCCTGAGTTCGAACGTTTTGCAGAGGAAACACCGGAGGAGCATAAAAACCTTTGCCTCTCCTGCTCGTCTTAGCCAAGAAGAGGATGGGAAACTCAAGGTTTAATGTGGATCGGGGTTCCCACATTCACAAGACGTAAGACTTCATCCATCTCATCATTTTCTAATGCGATACACCCTGCAGTCCAGTCATTATAGCGTTGGAAAAATGACTTTTTGATTTCTCTGTTATTGGGTTGTCCGTGGATCATGATCGATCCTCCGGGACTTTTACCCAATCTCCTTGCATTTTGATGATCTCTTCTATTGGGGTACGAGATATGCAAAGCTTTATAAAAAGAACTGTTGGGTTTGAAATAATCAAGTTTATATTTTCCCTCAGGCGTCTTTTGGTCACCTCTTACTCTCTTATGCCCTACAGGGTTGCCACCTAAAGCGATGTCATATTTTTTTAAGATCTTGCCTTTACATGAAAGGTACATCTTTCTTTTTGATTTTACCACTGTAACCAGATCTGCTTTGAGACCCTTGAATTTCGATGAAGATGAAGTATTTGCTAAAAGTAAAAGTGAGGTGATGATATAAAAAAATAGATATTTCTTCACAATGATCCTTTGATTGGGTTTAAATCATATCATTGTCAAAAACTGAGGAGTAAAGAAGGTAGAACTATCCATCTGTATATAAGAAAATGTGCGGTCTGGCGATCTTTACCATAAAGACCCATGACTTTCTGTCCTTGCTTCACAACAAGTTTAGCTTTTAACATTAATAAGTAATTACATTGTACTATGAAAAGTTTTAAAAAAAAATAAGAGACTTATTTTTGTCCTTCTAACCAACTTTTCATACTCTCTACCTGCTCCAAAGTCCTCACAGTTGCTGTACCACCCTCTGACTGACGAGCATTCATGGAGGCACGGTTATCAAGTAGTGCTATTACACCTTCACCTATGCGTGCGTCTACACTTTGCAGATCTTCCAAGCTTAGTTCTGAGATGTCCAGTCCTTTTTCTTCTGCCAGGTTCACCGCGTTACCTGTGATGTGGTAGGCATCACGGAACGGGAGTCCTTGCTCTTTTACGAGGTAGTCTGCAAGATCTGTTGCCGAGAGGTGGCCTATCATACATGCAGCTTCCATAGCCTCTTTGTTGACGGTCATCTCTGCTATCATCTCTTCGAGAACCTGTAGTGAGAGTATCGCTGTTCTTACAGAGTCAAATACACCCTCTTTGTCCTCTTGCATATCTTTGTTGTAGGCCAGTGGCAACCCTTTCATCACAGTAAGAAGTGCTACGAGGTTACCGTTTACACGTCCTGTTTTTCCTCTGAGAAGTTCAGGGATATCAGGGTTTTTCTTTTGTGGCATGATGGAAGAACCTGTCGCATGTCTATCACTGAGTGTCACCCATTTAAACTCACTCGCAGACCACAAGATGAGCTCTTCACTCAAGCGGCTCATATGCATCATCATCGTGCTTATGTTAAAGAGTATCTCCAGTGCAAAGTCTCTGTCACTTACCGTATCAAGACAGTTCAGAGTCGGTGCATTGAAACCCAGTTTATCTGACGTGGTCTGTCTGTTGATCGGGTGTGGTGTACCGGCCAATGCAGCACAACCTATAGGGGAGTAGTTATTACGCTCATATGAGCTCATAAAACGCTCATAATCACGTTTAAACATACTTGCATAGGCCATCATATGGTAACCGAAGTTTATAGGCTGAGCATGCTGCAGGTGCGTCATACCAGGAAGCATCGTCTCAGCATTCTCTTCTGCAACTTTTACAAGCGTAGTGATGTTCTCTAAAAGTAGATCAGCAATGGCTTTTGTGTTGTTCTGTACATAGAGTCTGAAATCAAGTGCCACTTGGTCATTACGGCTGCGCGCTGTGTGTAGACGTTTGCCTGCATCCCCTACTTTTTCAGTCAGTCTTCCCTCTATCGCCATATGGATATCTTCATCATCACCGTCCAGTTTAAAGTCACCAGACTCTATCTCACCCAGTATCTCATAGAGTCCGCCTTCTATCTTCTCATAATCCTCTTTAGAGATGATACCCTGCTCACACAGCATATAGGCGTGGGCACGTGAACCCTCTATATCTTCTTTATACAGCACTTTGTCAAATGGTAGTGAGTTGTTGAGATCTTGTAGGAGTTGTGAACTCTTTTCAGAGATTCTTGCAGATGCAATTTTTTTAGACATGATTGTTTCCTGAAATGTAGTTAATTAAAAGTATTTTATCGTAAAGTACGTTTAAGAAGGATTGACAGTTATAGAAAAAACAGAAGAGCCTAAAAAAGGGAGTTGGAAGGGAGGAGTGAAGGCTCTTCAGTAAAAGATAACCAGTTCCAAGAAATAAGGAAGTTTACAAGCAGTAAAACACGTCACTTGGAAAAAAGGAGACGGTTACCTTTCTATATGATTATAGAAAGTGTGTGTTAATGGCGTGTTAATAGAGTGTTAATCCAATATTTAAATGTACTATTTTCTATAATATAGACTTAAGAGACAACGCATATAAAATAAAATGTGAAAAGCACAGAAAAAAGTAATATAGGCAGAAAGTACAAAGATGATTTGCGAAGAGCCTAAGAAAGGGAGTTATATCGGGAGGGATAGGCTCTTCTATAAAAAGATAACCGGGGACCAAGAGAACAAGGAAGTTATTACAAATATTGGACAAGGAGTAAAACTAATCTCTTGGAAAGGGAGATGGTTACCTTTCTAGAAGTATTATAAGGTATGGGAGTTAATGGGGCGTAAATAAAGGGTTAATCGTGTGAATAAAGTAGCTATGATTCGTTATATAGGGGTCTAAGCGTTGTAAAAAAACTAAAAAAATGTAAATAGATGTAAAAGATTAATGAGATTGTTAAAAGTAAATAAATAAAAGGCTTTGTGATAAATTAAAATTGTAAAGAGTTAATTGATTGATTGTTAAAAAATGAAGGGTGTTATAAACTCAAAGTGGCAGCGACCTACATTTCCACAAGCGTAGCCTGCAGTATTATCGGCGATGGGAGGCTTGACTTCCAGGTTCGGAATGGAGCTGGGTATGACCCTCCCTCTAGCCCCACCACTAAGAGAAAGATAAACACCGATGTGTTCATGTTTCTCTCAGCTCGTAAGCTTTGAGTAACTTAGTATTGTTAAGAGCCTAGGTAAGTTGATTACAATTGCATACTCATTATTAAGCTTGCACTTAATAAGGTAGTACCTATTTGAAGAATAAAGTAAATACAAACGATCTATTAGTACTGGTCAGCTAAATGACTTTCATCACTTACACACCCAGCCTATCAACGCAGTAGTCTTCTGCGGATCTTCAGGGATGATTCATCTTGGAGTTGGCTTCCCGCTTAGATGCTTTCAGCGGTTATCACATCCGAACATAGCTACCCAGCGATGCCCTTGGCAGGACAACTGGTACACCAGTGGTTCGTTCACCCCGGTCCTCTCGTACTAGGGGCAACTCTCCTCAATCATCCAACGCCCACGGCAGATAGGGACCGAACTGTCTCACGACGTTCTGAACCCAGCTCGCGTACCGCTTTAAATGGCGAACAGCCATACCCTTGGGACCTGCTTCAGCCCCAGGATGCGATGAGCCGACATCGAGGTGCCAAACCTCCCCGTCGATGTGAGCTCTTGGGGGAGATCAGCCTGTTATCCCCGGCGTACCTTTTATCCTTTGAGCGATGGCCCTTCCACACAGAACCACCGGATCACTATGACCGACTTTCGTCTCTGCTCGACATGTACGTCTCGCAGTTAAGCTGGCTTATACCATTATACTCTGCGATGGATTTCCAACCCATCTGAGCCAACCTTTGTAAGCCTCCGTTACTTTTTAGGAGGCGACCGCCCCAGTCAAACTACCCACCAGACATTGTCCTCCGACAAGATAATTGCCGCAAGTTAGCAATCAGAATATATAAGGGTGGTATCTCAAGGATAGCTCATCACCAGCTGGCGCCGATGAATCAAAGCCTCCCACCTATCCTGCACAAATATATCCCAATTGCAGTGTCAAGCTATAGTAAAGGTGCACGGGGTCTTTCCGTCTTGCCGCGGGTAGGAGGAATTTTCACCTCCACTACAATTTCACTGGATCCCTGGTTGAGACAGCTCCCATCTCGTTACGCCATTCATGCAGGTCGGTATTTAACCGACAAGGAATTTCGCTACCTTAGGACCGTTATAGTTACGGCCGCCGTTTACTTGGGCTTCGATCAAGAGCTTCGCACCGAAGTACTAACCCCATCAATTAACCTTCAAGCACCGGGCAGGCGTCACACCTTATACATCCTCTTACGAGTTAGCAAAGTGCTGTGTTTTTGATAAACAGTCGGGAGGGACTCTTTGTTGCAACCTCTCTCGCTTTCGAAGCAAGTTCTAATACAAGAGGAGGCACACCTTATTCCGAAGTTACGGTGCTAGTTTGCAGAGTTCCTTAACCAGGGTTCTTCCACGCGCCTTAGAATACTCATCTCACCCACCTGTGTCGGTTTACGGTACGGGCAACTAATAATACACTTAGAGGCTTTTCTTGGCACGACGGTATCAACGATTCTGAATCAGCTCCGAAGAGCGTCATCAGCCTGTCAGGTCTCGAAAACAGCCGGCGGATTTTCCTATCCAGCTTATCTACACCCTTCGAGCCACTATTCCATCAGTGACCTCGTTTAACCCTATGCGTCCCCCCTTCGTACTAAACTATTAGTTGGTATTGGAATATTAACCAATTTGCCATCGCTTACCCCTTTCGGACTCAGCTTAGGACCCGACTAACCCTACAATGACGAGCATAGTGTAGGAACCCTTGGGTTTACGGCGAACAGGATTCTCACCTGTTTTCTCGCTACTCATGCCTGCATGCTCACTTCTAGCCGCTCCACCACTCCTTACCGGTATGGCTTCAATGCTGACTAGAACGCTCTCCTACCACTTAGTATAAATACTAAATCTACAGCTTCGGTGTCTATTTTAGCCCCGTTATATTTTCGGCGCAGAATCGCTAGACCAGTGAGCTGTTACGCTTTCTTTAAAGGATGGCTGCTTCTAAGCCAACCTCCTGGTTGTCTAAGCAACTCCACATCCTTTTCCACTTAAATAGAACTTTGGGACCTTAGCTGGTAGTCTGGGCTGTTTCCCTCTCGATGATGGATTTTATCACCCACCACCTGACTGCCATGAATTCACTATGGGTATTCGGAGTTTGACTGGGTTTGGTACCTTGGTGTAGGCCCTAGCCCAATCAGTGCTCTACCCCCCATAGCTTCGAACATGACGCTATACCTAAATATATTTCGGAGAGAACCAGCTATCACTAAGTTTGATTGGCCTTTCACCCCTATCCACAGGTCATCGGAGGAGTTTTAAACCTCCACCCGTTCGGTCCTCCACTAGCTCTTACACCAGCTTCAACCTGCCCATGGATAGATCACTTAGTTTCGGGTCTACAGCAACTAACTAACGCCCTATTAAGACTCGCTTTCGCTACGGCTTCACGTGTGTTTAACCTTGCTAGTCACCATAACTCGCAGGCTCATTATGCAAAAGGCAGTCCATCACCCTGTATAAAACATAGGGCTCTGAATGATTGTAGGCAGATGGTTTCAGGTTCTATTTCACTCCGCTCACTGCGGTTCTTTTCACCTTTCCCTCACGGTACTGGTTCACTATCGATCCTGGAGTAGTATTTAGCCTTGGAAGGTGGTCCTCCCATATTCAGTCAGGGTTTCACGTGTCCCGACCTACTCGAATAAAGTCTAATTAGTTTTCGTATACGGGACTTTCACCCTCTACGGTCAAGCATTCCAGCTTATTCTACTAACACCTTAAACTCTTTAGGGCTACTCCCTTTTCGCTCGCCGCTACTAAGGGAATCTCGGTTGATTTCTTTTCCTGTGGGTACTGAGATGTTTCACTTCCCCACGTTCGCTCTCCTAAGAGTGACATGCTTCGCAACATGCCGGGTTGCCCCATTCGGAAATCCAGGGATCAAAGCTTCTTGGCAGCTCCCCCTGGCTTATCGCAGCCTAGTACGTCCTTCATCGCCTCTCCTGGTCTAGGCATCCACCATCTGCCCTTAGATTAATTTATTTAATTCTAAGGTACTACCTTATTAAATGCAAATAAGTCATTCACAGATCTCTCTGTTTATGGTTACTCGTTTAATAATGTATATTTATGAGTTTCAATTTCTTGAAGTTTGCACATGAAAGTTATCATTTCTGATAATTTTCTGTTAAATTGTAATTTGTTTATAATATGAATAAATCCATATCATGCAACATTACGTTAGACTCTTAACAATAATAAGTTAAATAACTTTTAGGTGTAAAACCTAATAGAAACATTCTCATGAATACTTCTATTAAGTTTTCCAATCCATCATCTCTTTTCAGAAATGGTGGAGAATAACGGGATCGAACCGATGACCTCCTGCGTGCAAAGCAGGCGCTCTCCCAGCTGAGCTAATTCCCCAGGTTGTTACGTCAAAGATCCTAATAATCTTTGACAACCAAACAGTAAGTTATGATCGAACATAAAACAAACCAAGTCTTATTTGTGTTTGTGATGATATTCTGTGAGGAAATATCATCTATACTCTGAAAGGAGGTGATCCAACCGCAGGTTCTCCTACGGTTACCTTGTTACGACTTCACCCCAGTCGCTGATTCCACCGTGGAGGGTAGCCAGTTTAGCTTCCCCGCTTCGGGTGAAATCAACTCCCATGGTGTGACGGGCGGTGAGTACAAGACCCGGGAACGTATTCACCGTAGCATAGCTGATCTACGATTACTAGTGATTCCAGCTTCAAGCAGTCGAGTTGCAGACTGCTATCCGAACTGAGACCAGGTTTATAGATTTGCTCCACCTCGCGGTATCGCTTCTCATTGTCCTGGCCATTGTAGCACGTGTGTTGCCCTAGCCGTAAGGGCCATGATGACTTGACGTCGTCCTCACCTTCCTCCTCCTTGCGAAGGCAGTCTCACTAGAGTCCTCGGCCGAACCGTTAGTAACTAGTGACGAGGGTTGCGCTCGTTGCGGGACTTAACCCAACATCTCACGACACGAGCTGACGACAGCCGTGCAGCACCTGTATAAAAGCTCCCGAAGGCACCACTCTATCTCTAAAGTGTTCTTAAATATGTCAAGGCTAGGTAAGGTTCTTCGCGTATCTTCGAATTAAACCACATGCTCCACCACTTGTGCGGGTCCCCGTCTATTCCTTTGAGTTTTAATCTTGCGACCGTACTCCCCAGGCGGAATGTTTAATGCGTTAGCTGCATCACCGAATAGACTAGCTACCCGACGACTAACATTCATCGTTTAGGGCGTGGACTACCAGGGTATCTAATCCTGTTTGCTCCCCACGCTTTCGCGCCTCAGCGTCAGTAATGTTCCAGAAGATTGCCTTCGCTTTTGGTATTCCTAGTTATCTCTACGGATTTTACCCCTACACAACTAATTCCATCTTCCTCTCCCACACTCTAGACTAACAGTTTTGGATGCAGTTCTACGGTTGAGCCGTAGGCTTTCACATCCAACTTATTAGCCCGCCTGCGCGCGCTTTACGCCCAGTGATTCCGAGTAACGCTTGCACCCTCCGTATTACCGCGGCTGCTGGCACGGAGTTAGCCGGTGCTTATTCATATAGTACCGTCATTATCTTCCTATATAAAAGGAGTTTACACACCGAAATGCGTCATCCTCCACGCGGCGTTGCTGCATCAGAGTTTCCTCCATTGTGCAATATTCCCCACTGCTGCCTCCCGTAGGAGTCTGGACCGTGTCTCAGTTCCAGTGTGGCTGATCATCCTCTCAGACCAGCTAGGCGTCATTGCCTTGGTGAGCCATTACCTCACCAACTAGCTGATACCATATAGCCCGATCCCTTGGCGAAAAAACATTTCCCAACTATGATTAACATAGAAGGAGTATGAGGTATTAGCAGTCGTTTCCAACTGTTATCCCTCTCCAAGGGGCACATTAGCTATACATTACTCACCCGTCCGCCACTTAGCTGACATCCCGAAGGACCGTTCTCGTTCGACTTGCATGTGTTAAGCACGCCGCCAGCGTTCACTCTGAGCCAGGATCAAACTCTCCATAAAAATGAAATGGTTTGAACCATTGTCAAAGAATCACTTAACTATCTCTAATTAAGTTTAATCTTTATCCCAATTTTTTAAAAATTGGTAAAATTAAAACTCAAATAGACGTTGATTTGTTTACTTATTATTTGGTTGTCAAAGATCATTCACTCTCACTCTCTGGGCTAACTCAGCCTAGGTCTCTGTGTTTGTGGACGGGAATTATAGACAAAATTTAATTCCTTGTCAAGGGTTTTTTGCGTTTTATTTGAAATTTGTTAAAAAAAATTTTTTTATCACATTTTACTTACATTATATATGCAAAAATGGCTTAAAATTTCTTTTATTTTCCTAAAAAAATATAGAGAACTATCTATATTATTTTATTAATTTTGTTGTACTTATATTAGTGCGATGTGTCGTGTTAAAAAGCAGGTAGATTTCTTGTATGAAATGTGAATATATGTTAGAAAGTGAATGTTTGGGAGTAAATAAAATGTAGAAAATGGCACAACGGTGAAGTTGTGCCTGGTGCTGAAAAGAAATTAGAGCTTTTCTGCCATTTGGACATCGTAAAGGATGTCATCCATTGGGTGTCTATACATAGGCATAGCAAGTCTCTTCTCATCAAGGATGTGACCGATGAATCCGATAGATCTACCTACGATAAAGAATGCATTGAGCGTACCTGAAGCGATAAACTCATTGATCTCTTCTTCAGAGTAACCAAGTGCTCTCCACATATCAACCATAAGGATACCGATCGTACCATCCACGTTAAGGATAAGGTTCTCTTTTTTAGATGTTGTCAATGCTTCAACCGTTCTTGCATAGTCAAGAAGTGGTGTTGCAGGGAAATGCTCCGCTGCATAATCCATCAAACCTTTCACTCTCAGGTCAGGGTTTTTAAGAGATTTGATTCTGTGACCGATTCCCGGAATTGGCACACCCTCACCTTTCATATAATTCAAGAACTCTTTAGGTGTCATGTTGTTGTCATCTGCATGTTTGAAGTACTGCGCTGCACCATCAATCGCACCACCGAATCTCGGTCCGATCGTAAGAAGACCAGTTACCAATGATTCAACCACTGATTTACCTGCTCTTGCTGTTACTTTTGCATTGTGTGCACCAGATACTGCCGGTCCGTGATCCGCAACTGTTTTCATTACAGTCTCGATGAAGTCAGTCGCCCATTTCGGATACTGTTTTTTGAACCATAGAAGTGATACAACATCACCGATTCCTTTACCTGTATCAGGTGTAGCCACTGAAGAGATTGGGAATCCAGCGTAAGTCGCTTCATCACCTCTGTCATCAGAGATCGTACAGATGAACTGCTTGCTTCTTCTTACTTTAGGTACTACATTGATCTCTGGCTCAGGGATCGCTGGGATATTAAGAGATTCAAATACTTCTCTGATCTTCGCAGGAAGGTCATTGAATGTTGCCGGTACATGAATACCTGCTTCAGCCATCGCTTTGTTTTTCGCTTCAGCTGTTTCACGTTCAGCATTCGCAGATGCACCTGCGTGACCGAATTGAACACCTGAATCATAGTATTTAGCGATCGTACCGATACACCATGCAATGATCGGCTTTGTGATCTTACCAGATTTAACCGCATCGATCACTTTGTACTCTTCAGTACCACCTACTTCACCAAGAAGGATCATATACTTCACATCCGGGTTCTCTTCCATTCTAAGAAGGTTATCGATAAATACAGAACCAACGAATCTGTCTCCACCGATCGCAACACCTTCTGCAATACCGTCAGCATTGATAGCAATGATGTTAGAAAGCTCGTTGAAAAGACCACCTGATCTTGTTACAAGACCACATGAACCTGCTCTATGTAGTTTAGAGTTTACAATGTTCTCGATCGTACCACCAACGTTAGCGATCTTGAATGCACCAGGAGCGATACCACCAACTGTAGCAGGCCCGATAACAACAACACCCGCATCACGTGCAGCTTGGTTCATACCACGTGCAAGTCTCTCAGGGATACCTTCTGCAGTGATCATGATCGTTTTGAATCCACCGATGTTCAATGCTTCCATTGTTACATCATAAGCTGTTCTGAATGATGCAAAGTTCAAAAGAACGTCAGCTTGAGGCTGAGCAGCTTTTGCTTCTGCTGTCGTTTTAAATGTAGGGATCATCACCTCGTCTGCACCATAGAAGAATTTCTCAAATTTTCCAGATGCAGTTGGAGCAACGATCGCTGCTACTGAAGGTTTTTCTCTTTTAATTGTGTAATCATAGTCTAACATTCTTTGGATCGCTGTTTTGTTGTTGTTCCAAAAAATAGCCTGTGTATCTCTAGTAAATAATTGTGCCATCTTCTCTCCTTATGCCTCTACTGCCATTCTAACGATATCAGTTACGTGTGTCTCCGGTCCGTATACATCGATCCATAGACCAAGTCTATCTGCTGCTTCTTTAATATCTTTAAGACCTTTTTCGTAGTTTGGTCCACCACGTCTCACATAGATCTTGATACCGATTTCTTTCATCTTGTCTGCATACTCTTCAAATGCCTGGATGATACCTGTAAATGTTTTAGCAACATCTGTAAAGTTAGCGATCGCACCACCGATGATAAGGATCTTATCTCTACCCTGTGCATCTTTTTCTCTTGTCATAAGATCAAGAAGTGTTTCTGCATAGAACTTCGTCTCACCTGTTGTCGGTCCACCTGAGTACTCACCGTAGTTTGCAAGGTCATCAATACCTGCAAGGTCAGCGATCGTATCAGCATAAACAACTGAAGCACCACCACCGGCAACCATTGTCCAGATTCTAGCTTCTGGTTTTAAAAGTGTCAATTTAAGTGATGCACCTGTTTTAGCATCTGCTTCTTCAACAGCCAATACTTCCGGAGATTTCTCTTCCATACCGAATGCAGTCGGGTACTCAACATCACCCCACTGGTCTACCATCATGAATCCGGCAGTGTCATCTAGTTTTGCAACCATATCAAGAAGCTCGATCTTGTTACCTTGCATTACGAACGGGTTGATCTCAAGGTATGCGAAGTTCAACTCTCTGTATGCTTTAAAGAAACCGATAGCAAATTCAGCAAATGCCGCTTTGTCTTTGTCTGCAACATCCGCAGGTACGTTTGCTCTGATTCTTTCAGCGATCTCTTCTTCAGTATCAGTGATCTTGAAAGCAACTTCAGTTACTTTCTCTTCCCAACCCTCTTCAACTTCCATTCCACCTTCAGCAGACATATAAAGCATATCATCATCACCTACACATGTAGCAGAGATATAATACTCTTCTTCTTGTGCATGTGGAGTAAACGGCTCAACTACGAAGTGAGTCAACATATCAACTGATGGTTCACCTGTTGGTGTGTCACCGTCAAATGAAAAGTATACTGATTGCTCTTTACTTGATTTTTCATCGATCCAGCTGATCGCTTTTGCTAATGAAACATCACCTGGCTTAGCATCTTTGAAAAGTACCAGATCATTTTTTCCTCTTTTACCGAAAAGCATATCTGGTTTTGCAACCAACGCTTTTTCATTTAACCATGTGTTCTCTTTTGCAGCTTCTGCTAGTTCAGATCCGTTTTGAACCATTACAGTTTGGTATGCATAAGTAAAATCTGGGAAATACTTATCCCAATGTTTTGCTAGAATTGACTTTGCGTCATACTCTCTAATCGCCTTTTGAGCCATCGAGTTCTCCTTTAGTTTAGTTCTTGGTAGTCTACCATTAGATAAATTTAACTTTCGTAAAAGTAATATAAACTATAAGTATAAAAAAAATATTGTGTAGTATAGAAACAGTTCTTAGGGCTATTGAGTAGTTGTTTGCGTACAGGATCGTATGCCATAATATCTTAACTGATAACGTTCTCTTCCATGTGCCCCATCGTAACACTTGATACCCTGAGACTTTAACTTCTCTGCCAACAGGTACGGTCTGTAGATACGATCTGCAAAATGATGTTTGGGATCTTCCAAAACCAAATAGAGCACCTTATGTCCTACAATGAAGAGAACACTGAGGGCAAGAAACGACATCACCACGATAAAACCCTGTCTGTACCGTTTCTGAAACTCTGGCAGACGTACGCCTATAGAGTGATTAAATACATCCAGCATAAGCACGATAGCGATCATCACATAGGGTGCGAAATCAGTGATATAGACACGCTGCCTAATGGACAGGAGTAAAGAGAAAGCCAATGCAACAAATGAGATGTACCAGATAAGTGTTTTTTCACCTCTCAGCAAAATTCTATACATCGCAAAGAAAAAATAGAGAAACAGCAAAGGTGAAAAAACCGTAGCATACAATCCGAATATCTCCACAAAGTGTCCTGAGGGTCTTCCTCCTACCTCAATGCCTTTAGCCAAATAGAGAAAGGCCAAGAGAAAGCTGAGAGAAAAAATAACCAATGGTTTCTCTTTGTGCATCACTGCATAAAATAGAACGGCAATAAAGAAAATGATGGAAGCTTCATGAATGAAAAAAAGCGCAAGCATGATCGGAGGGAGTAAAAGAGTATGTCCCTTTTCATAAAGTAATACAAAAAGTAACACAAGCGGCAATACAATAATAGCGACATTCACCAAGGTGGTTGCGGTGAGGATACCGGGTAACAGCATAAAGATGAGTGTCGAGAGATAGACATCTTTACCTTTTTGAAAATGACGTCGACTCAGTTCATAGTAAAGCCCAATAGTCAGAAATCCAAAAAAGAGAAAGAAAACCCTTAGCCCTAAAAATCCTATATTAAGACTTTCACCCCACCTCATCAAAGTACCTACAATATCATCTGAAGTATAGAGTATCTTTGCCTCGTGCGGACTGATGGGTGTAGTGGCAGCAAGGTAAAAAACAGCGATAGCATAAAAAAAGAATGCTAAAAAGAAATGCTGTTTTTTCATTTTAGTATCTTAGAGTTTTAAAAAATTATCTAACATTTCATGCCCATATTCACTCATAATAGACTCAGGATGGAACTGCACACCATAAATAGGTTTGTCTTTGATCTGCAACGACATGATCTCACCATCATCTTGACTGTGTGACGTAGCGATGACACTCTCTGGCAGTGTCTCTTTTTTCACCGTTAAAGAGTGATAACGTGTGGCCCTGAATTCATGTGGAAGGTCTTTAAAAATAGGTGTTTCGGCATCCACGATGATCTGAGAAGTTTTTCCATGCATCATATTTTTGGCTCTGATCACATCTCCGCCAAATGCCTGTGCAATGCTCTGATGACCTAAACAGATACCAAAAATAGGCGTAGTGTCTGCAAATTCCCTGATCACATCCAGAGTCACTCCTGCATCATCAGGGGTGGAAGGCCCTGGTGAAAGAATGATTTTGTCAGGATGTAATGCTTTGATCTCATCTATCGTCATCTCATCATTACGTATGACCTTTAGGTCTGCTCCAAGCTCTCTACAGTACTGCACTACATTGTAGGTAAAGCTGTCATAGTTGTCTATCATTAATACCATTTATTTTTTCCTATTTAAATCGACAGACCAAAAGAACTCGATCCATCTATCTGCTTCTTGTACATACCAATCTGGGGCTATTTTAGCAGTTTTCTTATAAAAAAGTGAAGCTGTTCTAAAGTTCACAGTCGGATACGCTTTATGCAACACATTCAACACTTCTATCAATGTGTCACCGCTGTCTACGATATCATCCACAATGAGTACATTTTTAGCCTCTGATAACTCCGGGATATTAAAGACTTTCACTTGGTCCAATTTGATGGTATCTTCATACCCGATCGTATTGATACTGAAGACTTCTCGGATATCGTAAGATTCTCCAAGCAGATGGCCTAGGGAGAGCCCTCCTCTGGCGATCGCGATGATCGTATCAAACTTCCAGTCGATCTTTTGAGCCAAAGATCTTGTATCAGCTACAAAATCTTCATAGGGATAATAGCGCTTTTCCATACTAATAGGCTTTGAGCTCATGATAAAGACTGTCACGCTCTATGGGTTGGAAACCGGAGTTTTTGATCAAGGCTACAAAATCATTCAGGTCCATCCCCTGACTGCTCTTCGCACCTGCGGCAGATTGAATGGACTCCTTTTCTATCGTACCATCCAGATCATCACAGCCGAACTCCTGAGCGATCAGTGCAAGATTGACCGATGCCGTGACCCAGTATGCTTTGATATGAGGAATGTTATCCAGCATAATACGGCTGATGGCATAGGTTTTGAGTATCTCCTGTCCTGTAGGAAAATCTGTCACTTTGAGGAAGTTGTTGTCTCTTTGATAGACTAAGGGGATAAAAGCATTGAATCCGCCTGTTTTATCTTGCAGGTCACGTAGTCTTATCATATGGTCTATACGGTGGGCACGTGTCTCTACATGTCCAAAAAGCATGGTAGCATTGCTCTCTCTTCCTCTCTCATGCCATTTTTGGTGTATCTCTATCCACTGATCTGAAGTGACTTTTCCTTTACATAGGTATTCACGTACCTTTTCATCAAAGATCTCAGCCCCGCCTCCTGGCATAGAATCTACACCGTTTTCGATCATCATATCCAACACTTCATCGTAGCTGTGTCCGTACTCTCTTGTCAGAAAATCTACTTCTGCTGCTGTCATCGCCTTCACATGCAGGTCGGGAAATGCTTCTTTGATCTTTCTGAATGCTCCCATATACCATTCTACACCGTCATTGGGATTGTGTGCCGAGACGATATGCATCTCTTTTGCACCGTTTTGGACAGATTTTTTTACAATATCCAGGATCTCTTCATGGGTCATGGTATATTGGTTGGGATTTTTTCTGCTTGCAGAGTAGGCACAGAATTTACAGATATCTGCACAGACATTGGTAGGGTTTATGTGCCGGTTTATATTAAAGTAGCTTTTGTTGCCGTATTTCTCTCTACGAATTTCATCGGCAAGTTCACCGAGCGTATAGAGATCTAAGTCATAGAGTGCTTCACCCTCTTCTTGAGTGAGTCTCTCTTTGTTGCGTACCTTTTGTATCAAATCCATTCTGAGAACATCCATAGTTATTTTTGGGTATTATACCAATATAACATTATGGAGAGAATAATTGAATACGCTTGAAACCCAAATAGAGGAATTACTTTATAATAAAGCAGCAGATTTCGAGATCGCCAAAGTGCTTAAGAAGGATATAAAAAGCTACTTTGAGACACTTGAAGAGACCTTTGCAACTTCAGGGGGTAAAGACTTTCTTGTCAAGCATACGAAAAAAATAGACAGTATCTTAAAGATCATCTACAAGGTGGCTACCAGAGATATGTTCGGTGATTATCTTCCAATGAAAAACTCCATTCCTCTGGGGCTTGTCGCACTGGGTAGTTACGGGAGAGAACAGCTCTGTGTACACTCCGATATAGACCTCATGCTCGTCTATAAGGATATTCCTGCGTACAATGTAAAAGAGATCATCGAAAAAATACTCTATATACTTTGGGATACAGGCTTAAAACTGGGACATAGGGTACACACGATCGATGAACTCTATGAAGTATCTAAAACCGATATTACGATCAAAACCGCACTGATCGAATCACGTATGATCGAAGGTTCCATTTTCATCTGGACAGAGACACAAAATGCCATCGCTCACATTCGTCATGATAATATCAAAGAGTTCATACAACTTAAACTGGAAGAACGTGAACTGCAACACCGTAGATTTCCTCTTACCATGGAGCCAAACCTTAAAGACGGGTCAGGTGGTTTTCGTGATGCAAACCTTGTTTTCTGGATAGGGAAGATACTCTATAATGTGGATAATATCAAAAATCTTCCTGAGAATGTGGTAGATGAAAAAGAGTATCGTACCTTCCGGATCGCATTGGAATTTCTTTTCCGTGTACGTTCTGCTTTACATTTGATCGCACAAAAAAAAGAAGATCAGTTACGCCTTGAGCTTATCCCGGAGATAGCCCAGCTACTCGGTTATAAAGAGGGGTCAAAAGGTCAAATGAAATGTGCCAAAAAAGTGACTGAAAGTTTAAAGATCATCAGACTCTACAGTACGATCTGGATCAATATTCTGACCCAGGAGTACATGACTGACAATCCTGAAAAAAACTATCTTTATCCAAAAAAAGGAAAACAGAACTTCAATGCACTGCTTCAGCAGCTCTCTGCACATGCAAAAAAACCTTTTTATGCCCACCCTACTTTTATACAAAAGTTGATCAGTTCAGAAAAACCTGAACGTCCTGATGAAGCACTCTATCAGACGATCAAGAGTATATTCCATCAGCCATACAGTCACTCTATTCTCAAGGTGCTCTCTTATGCAAGACTCCTGAGCTATACCATTCCGCCGATTAAAAAAGCGATCGATCTTCCCCAATTTGACGGATACCACCAATTTGCAGTGGATATGCACTCGATACGTTGTATGTACCACTTAGAACATATAGAGGATCCTTTTATCAAAAAACTTTTTGATACACTGAGTGATGAAGAGAAGGTCATGCTTAAAATTGTCACTTTCTTACATGATGCAGGAAAAGGTCGGGAGCGTGACCATCACGCTGTAGGTGCATCTCTCTTTAAAGTGTTTGCAGAGAAGCTGCACTTAGACCCTGAACATATCGTCATGGGTGAAATACTCATTTTATATCATACCTTGATGAGCAAAGTAGCCCAGCGTGAAGATATTTACAATGAAAAAACAGTGGTACATTTCGCCTCGCACTTTCAAACCAAAAAACTTTTGGATCTCATCTATATCCTGACCTATGCAGATATGAACGGTGTGGGGAAAGACATCTATAATTCATTTAATGCAAGACTGATCAGGATACTTTACGAGCAATCACTTGAGATCTTAGGCAATAAGAGCATGCTGGACGAAGCAGCCAAAAGACTTAAAAAAGAACAGACACTCAAACGGAATGCAGCATTTAAAACATTTACCCCAATACAGCAGAAAAAAGTATTACAGATCCCTTCAGATCTGCTCTTTTTACGTTACAGTCCTCAAAAAATTGTTTCTATCACCCAAAATGCTTTTCAAACCGAAGATTATACCTTCAAAATAAGCAATATAAACTACCTAACCATTGAAGTGACTCGCAGAAAACCATTTAATATCTCTTATCTCTTAGGGAAACTCTCCACATTGGGTGTGGTGCATATGGATATATGTAAACTTTTTGATGATCTTAAATATTTTAAAATAGATTTTTCTACCAAAGTGGATGCTGAAGATATGCCGCATGTGAAAGAGATCCTTCATGACTCATTTGATGAGACAAAAAAGAGTACCCTGAGTGTACCTGTGATAGAAAAAGGTGAACTTCAGATCGATTGCGAACACTCTAAATCCTATGCAGTCATGTACCTGAACTGTAAAGACCAAAAAGGTTTGCTTGCCTATATTATCAACATCTTTGATGAGATGGGTATTGACATAGCTACTGCCAAAATTCATACACTCAAAAGCCGGGTAAGAGACATGTTCCTCATCGAAAAGAATGGAAAGTTTTGTCATAATGTCGATACGATAATAGATAAACTTACAGGAAATAGATAAGATGTGTGGAATTGTTGGATATATAGGACCAAAAGAGAAAAAAGAGATCTTGCTTGAAGGCTTACAGGAGCTTGAATACAGAGGATATGACTCTGCAGGTATCGCTGTTATTGAAGGGGATAAACTTTCTGAGTATAAAGCCATAGGTAAATTGGACAATTTACGTGAAAAAACCAAAAAGTATGAAAGCGAGGGTTTTGGTATCTCTATAGGTCATACCCGATGGGCTACCCATGGTAAGCCAACGGAACTCAATGCACATCCACACTTAGGTGCATACTCTTATGTGGTACATAATGGGATCATCGAAAATTATCAAGAGCTTAAAAATGAGCTGCAGAGTGAAGGTGTAAAATTTCTTAGTCAAACCGATACAGAAACGATCGTACATCTCTTTGAAAAATATTATAATGCAAGCAATGAAGCTTTTAGTGCCTTTGAAAAAACGATCAAAAGGCTGGAAGGTGCGTATGCCACACTCCTTATCACAAAAGCAGCCCCTGATACTATTTTCTTTGCCAAGAACGGTTCTCCTATGCTGATAGGGTTTGATGATGAGGAAGTTTATTTTGCTTCTTCTGACACCCCTGTGATAGGTAAGGCAAAAGAGGTTTATTATCTTGAAGATGGTGAGTATGGCTATGTCCAGGATGGTACGGTGCATCTCTTTAACAAAGATGGAAGCACGAGTTTCACTACACAGGCACTGAGCGCGGATAAGATACTTGCCCAAAAAGACGGATACAGGTTCTTCATGGAAAAAGAGATCTATGAACAGAGCCGTGTGATGAGTGAAACGATGATGGGGCGTGTGCTTGATGAGAGCATTGCTTTTGATGAACTCGATGAAAAATTCTTCGAAGGGATCTCAGCGATCAAGATCTGCGCTTGCGGCACCAGTTACCACTCTGCTCTGGCTTCAGCCTATCTCTTTGAACGTATCGCCAAAGTAAAATGTGATGTAGAGATCGCCTCTGAGTTTAGATACAAAGAGCCTCTACTGACAAAAGATACACTCTTCATTACCATCTCTCAAAGTGGTGAGACCGCCGATACACTCGAAGCCCTCAAAATGGCAAAGCGTGCTGGGCTGAAGAGTCTGAGTGTCTGTAACGTGGACAACTCTTCTATTGTTCGTGAAAGTGATGCTGCCATCCTCACAAGAGCCGGTATAGAAAAAGGGGTTGCAAGTACCAAAGCGTTTGCAACACAGACCATGGTACTTTGGATGCTGGCTCTTTATGTGGGTCAAGAAAAAAGTACGGTTTCAAAAGAGATACTCACAAGTGAGATTACTGCGATGCTGCAGACCCCAAAAGCATTGATCGTCACTGATACCCTGCATGCCAAACTCACTCGACTCTCCAAGCGTTATCTGCATGGACACGGATTCTTCTTCATAGGCAGGGATATATTCTATCCTCTTGCGCTAGAAGGTGCATTAAAACTTAAAGAGATAAGCTATATGCATGCAGAAGGGTATCCTGCCGGCGAGATGAAACACGGGCCAATTGCCCTTGCGGACAGTGAACTTTTCACCATTGCACTGATGCCAAAGACGATGCACTATGACAAGATCAAATCCAATGTAGAAGAGCTCAGTGCCAGAGATGCGACGATCTGTGCTATCTCTCCAGAACCTTTTGACCTCGCGGATGACTTCATACAAACGACCTATGATGCGCATCCGATGTTAGAGTTTTTTGAGATGATGGTGGTGACACAACTGCTTGCACTTGAAATTTCTGTAAGGCTTGGCAATGATGTAGATATGCCTAGAAACCTGGCTAAATCTGTGACTGTAGAGTAAAGAAAAACCTATGCTTATAGAGTATGATGAGATACCACAGGTAGAAATGGACTTTATGAATGAGGTCCATAAAGAAGATGTTGATATCATCAACTCTATTTTTGAACAGATACTTGCCTATGACGGAAGTGAAAAAAGTGCTGCCGCTATAGATGAACTCTATACTCAATGGATAGATCATACAGTAAACCATTTTCAAAATGAAGAGATAAAGATGCAGGAGATGCATTTTCCTCCTTACCTTGCACATAAAGGGGAACATGACAGGGCACTTCAAGAGATGCGTGATCTGTTTTCTCACTGGAAGCAGCATAGAGATATCAAGGCACTTAAAATCTATTTTATAGAGACGTTACCTGCATGGCTACACAACCATATCTCAACGATGGATACCGTGACTGCCCGATTTTTTGCGACAGGTCAATCACCCTGCGGAGGAGGCGTCTGCTGAATTGATTTTTGACTCTCTAGATTCTCAAACCATTGTGTACATAAAGCTTTGTAAATGATCTTATACGCTTTCAGCTTTTGATCATTGATTTCATCTTCTTCGGTGAAGTAACGTCTCAAAAAATAGGCTTCACTTTCTTGATCCAGGTTAAATTCAACACATACCGATGCCAGATCAAAATACCTATCATTGATCGCTGCATCTTCCCAGTCGATCAACTGGATCGTTTCTGAAAAGAGTACATTACGGGGATTGAGGTCATTGTGGCACAATACATATTCAGATGGGAAATTCCCTAAAGTTACGAAAGCCTCCTGCACTGCTTTTGATTTTGTCTCGAACAGTGGTTCTAGCACCAGAGGGTCGCTGTCTATTTTTAACGTATGGACCTTTTTCAAGACTTCTGCGAACTGATGTAGATCGTTTTTCTCTAAACTCTCTTTATGTATACCCTCTACATATGCTGATATTGCCAATACATTCTCTTCATCCAGAAGCAAAGGCTCTGATGCTACACCTTTTTCAAATGCCAATGTTTGTACTGCAAATTCAAATTTTCTGTCTACATCTGTCCGGATGAACTTGCGTAAAATATATTTTTTTTCTTCGCTGTGGATCAGATAGTTTTCGTTACAGTAGCCCTGCATCTCCATCAGTTCAAATGAGTCTATCGTTCTGTTTTCAAAAAGTGTGTATTGTTTCAGTTGATCTATCATTGTTCCACAAGCTTTTGATTCTCTATTTTATACACCCTATTGGCAATACGTTCACAATCTTCTATCTCATGTGTGATCATGATGGTGTGTAAATGGTTTTCATCTGTGATCTTTTTGACCAGATCAAGCATCTCTGTTCTTGTATGGGCATCCAAGCCGGTAAAGGGTTCATCCAGAAGTAGTATAGGTGCATCTCTTAACAGCACCCGTGCAAGCGCAACACGCTGTTGTTGCCCGCCTGAAAGTGATGAGACAAGGGTATGCTCATATTTTTCAAGCCCCACTTCTTTGAGTATTGTTTTTACTTTTTCTAACTCTTCATGCGTGCTTTTAAGTGTTTTGCTGATACCTAAAAGTATATTTTTTTGTACCGTTAAGTGTTCAAAGAGGTTATGATTTTGAAATAAGATGCTGATAGGCCTTGCTTCAACAGTCTGATCGATCAACTCATTTTCATCCAGCATGATGCTACCGCTTTTTGCAGGCAAGAATCCTGCCAAAAGGTCAAGCAATGTGGATTTCCCACTCCCGCTTTGACCCAGTATCGCTACAATCTCTTTGGGCTTCACAGACATGGAATACGTATAAATATCATCAGCATTTTTATACTGGAATTTTACATCAGTTATCTTTAGCAACGCTTCTCCTAAATAGTCTTGGTAACAAAACAAATACACACAGTGTGATAGCCAAGAGTATCAAAGCAACCCCGGCAGCATCACTGGTACGGTAAGAACCCATAAGCTGATACAAATACCAGGGTAAGGTTAAAAAATCATCGGATCCAAACAATGCAATGATACCTAAATCCCCTAATGAAAAACAAAAAGACAAGGCAAAAACATAGCCGATAGATGACTTCAAATAGGGATATTCACAATAGACCCACCTTTGCAATGGAGTCAAGTTTAACGAAAAGACAAGCTTGTCATATCTTTGGCCTGTCTTTTGCATCACCGGTGCTAAAACGGCCAAGGCAAAAGGCAATGACATCAATACATTTGCAGTAAGAAGTGCCAGGGTTGACCAGACAGCTATAGGGGCTTCATAGGTTTGTGATAAAAGGAAAAATCCCAGCCCCATGATCAATGACGGAATGGCTAGGTAGAGATTTCCAGAGAAGGAAACGATCGTGTTCAGGACTTTTGAGAAAGTGTTATAAGGTAAACGGTGTTTCAAGGTAAAATTTCTTTTTGTATCACTTAAAAAGAGGGCAAAGAGTACGGTCAATATACTTGACACTGTTGCGAGCCCCATACTGGTAAAAAATGATTTGATAAAAAGAGGTTCTGCGAGAATCCTTTTAAATTCTGCACCCAACCCATCAACGATGATAGCCAACAGGGGTAAGGTAAAAAACAGGGAGAACAGAGTGATAATGGCTACCTGAAATCGTTTGACATGTTTGGACTCAGACCATGGTATGTGTAGTGTACCTGTTCTTACATTGCCAATATTGGTTCTGAAGTTCGATGAAAAGAGTACCAGAAACGTAGTCACTGCAAGTTGTATCAATGCCAGTTTTAATGCCATAGTAATATCAAATTCAAGTTTCACTGCCTCATAGATCGCCACTTCCAAAGTGTTATAGGCAGGTGAACCACCAAGTACAAGTACAATGGCAAATGAGGTAAAGCATAAAAGGAATATGGTCGATGCAATGCTTAAGAGTGTCGTTCGTATAGCCGGCCACTCTACATAGATAAACCGTTGAAATGTTGTAAAGTTCAAACTTTTTGCAAGTTTATACTTCTCTTTGGGAATCGATTCAAAAACATGCAGCAAAGATCGTGAAGCAAAAGAAGCATTCAAATAAACATGTGCTACCAGGATACCCGTTAATCCATACAGATAAGCGCCAAAAGATTGATCAAATAGATAGAGACTCAGTTGATTGACCCATCCGTTACGTCCAAGTACAGCTATCAGTCCAAAGACAACAATCAGCGTCGGCAAGACCAAGGAAGAGGAGAAGAGTGCCACCAGGAGGGAACGCCCTTTAAAATTTGACTGGTGAGCCAGACTCCAGGCTAAAGAGAGCCCTACCAATAGTGATAAAAGTGTAGATAAAAAAGCCTGGTAAAGTGTGAACTGTAACAGAGAAAAGACTCTACTGTCAAGCTCTATTACACTAGTATCCTCTTGCGAGAGAAAAAATATGAAAAATAGTAAGAAAGCAAACCCCAGTAATAAAAGAGAGATGAACCCTCCAGGCAATAATGAATGTTTCAATCGCTTTACATCTTGCAACATCTTTATCGTTCCAATGATTGAAGCCATTCATTAATGATCGCTTTTCTGTGTAATTCAACTGTTTTACCATCCAGTAAGATCATTTTGGATGGCTGTGTCAGTGTCTCAAATACTTTAGGCAACCCTTGTTTTGTTTTTACCACAGGATAGGCCCAGTTTGCTGTAGGAATGATCTCTGCGAATGTTTCACTATACATAAAACGTAAAAACTGTTTCGCTAGATCTTTATGTTTGGAAGATTTGAGCATAGCCGCCACTTCTATCTGTCCATAATGTCCCTCATCGAAACGTGCACTTTTAAAGTTTGTTCTGTTCTCTTCTATCATGTGATAAGCAGGGGAAGTCGTATAAGATAAAACCATATCTGCCTCACCTTTCAAAAACAGACCATAAGACTCTGACCAACCTTTAGTAATCGTCAATATATGAGGAGAAAGTTTCTTCCAATACTCTCCTGCTTTCTCTTTATAAATCTCCTTGACCCATAAAAGTAAACTGAGCCCAGGTGTGGATGAACGGGGGTCCTGAATGATGATCTTAAAATCTTCAGGCATAGAAGCGAGTGCTTCAAATGACGTTGGAGGATCTTTCAGCTTATCTGAATCATAGACAAAAGCCACATAACTGTAGTCAAACGGTACAAAATTCTCATCTGTATAGGGGACAGGCAAATCTAAATTGGAGGTATTCATATCATGTTTGGCAAAGAGTCCCGTTTTATTGGCAGCTTGTGCAATGTTGGTATCTAGTCCAAGTATAATGTCTGCCTTGGTATTTTTACCTTCAAGTTGAATTTTTCTCAATGCACCTATGGAGCTGGACATCCCTACAAACTTTACATTACAGTCATATTCTTTTTCGAAAGCTTCTTTTATCTTAGGTCCTGGGCCCCAGGAGACAGCAAACGCATCATAGGTATAGATAGTGAGTGTGGGTTTTTCATTACTGAGTGCAATGACGGTAATGAGCAGGAGTGCGTATAGTATTTTAATCATAAAGGATTATACCCCATATATCCCCTGTCTATTATTACCCACAAACTTTATGACAAAAATAGAATCCGGGATCTCTGTAAAAACCGAAAACATCTCTTTTTCCAAGAGTGCCATGATTACCTTATAGTCACCATGCACCTGAGTGCTGAGTTCGTTACGAACAACCTCAACACTCTGCTCTTTTTCAAGTTCAGCGATGAAAGCTAAAATAGGTGCTTCAAACTCTTTTTGAAGCGGGTACATACTGATGTCTACGGAGATTTCCATCTATCAATCCTGATTAAAAATCATACGCAACAGTTAAACCAAATGTTCTTGGTGAACCTTTTTGAGTATAAAGTTCATCAATGTAACCATTGCCTGGGTTATTTGGGAAAAAGAACCCTCTTACTGCATACTCTTCATCTGTAAGGTTCCTCACCCAAATTGTCGCAGAAAAACTACCATTAGTATACTCTAAACTAGAATTCAATAATGCATATGCTTCTGATTTTTGATCATGTGTATTAGAAAAATAATAGCTTCCTCTTCCCTCTACATTGGTTTTAAATATCCAAGCCTCGGCCAATACATAGTCAAATCCAATATTATACTGATACTTAGGTGACTGAGCTGGTGCTCTTCCTTCTAATTCTGGGCTATATTCATCAAACTCAGCTTTCAATAATCCTATACTTGAATAGAGGTGAAGATCATCATTTGGATAATAATCTAGTTGAGATTCCAACCCATAATAACTTCCTTTGGCAGCATTTGAAAGATAATCCGTGAAACTGTGTCCCGCTAAATCATACAGTTTTACCTGCATGTCATTACGCTTTCCATAAAATAGATTCAATCTGCTTTTTAGTGTGTTATCAAAATGAGAAGAGTTCACTCCAGTCTCAAAGTTCCATAGTGTCTCAGTGGCAAATGTTTTATCTTCTACACTAAGTGTTGAACCTGGATTTACCCCACCTGGCTTATACCCTCTAGATATATTTGCAAAAAGAAGTGTGCTTTGATCATAAGCATAATTCAATCCAATTTTTCCACCGACCATCACTTCATCATTATCTATATTTACATTATGAGAGTCACTATACTCAGCGTTCCAATCTTCGACTCTTAATCCTGTTACAAAAGTCAGTTTCTCATCTATATGTGTATCTAACTGTGTATACAGTGCTATATTTCTTGATTCATAACTACTGTCAAAATTCTCTTCTGCCCCATAATCGGTTGGATGGTATCTGTCTAGATCTTCTTCAAATTTTTTCGCGTATGCACCTATTGTCCAATCTGTTTTACCACCGAAGATACGTCCATCTTCATCTGAAACCAAACGTATATCTATATCTGTTAATTTCTGGTCTCGATTATACTCATCAAATCCCATATATGGCCATAAGCTCGCATCAAACTCACCTACATAACTCCAGTCCTCATCATAACTGTATGTCATGTCAGATGATGAATGACTTATTTTTGAGATCAGTCTCATTGTATCAAGCTCATACGTTGACTTAAGGGCAAATGCATTGGTTTTCTGTGTATCTTGCCCAGGCTGATCAGAATGAGAATCCCAACTGTTGTCTAATGTCCATGCATCATAACCGTTGTCTATATTCACATGCATTACATTAAGATCAATCGTATGATTATCTGATGCCATCCAGCGAAGTTGAGCTTTTGCTGTCAATTCATCTATATTTTGAGTATCATCACGATTTAAGTAGCTGTTTTCCATATAACCGTCACTGGTATTTTTATAAATGGAAAATCTTCCCAAAAGTACATCATCTACCAGTGTCCCACCAATAGCTGCTCCGACTGCTTTGGTATTGTAGTTTCCAACTGTTGCTTCAATATGTCCTTCAGTCTCTTTTGTAGGTTCATTACTTTGTAAACTAACCACACCTGCAAGACCATTTGCACCGAATGTTGTTCCTTGAGGACCTTTAAGTACCTCTACCTGATTAACATCAAAAAGTGTTGCACCCAATGTTGCATAGGAAAAATCAATACCATCTATGATAAGACCTACAGATGGGTTTATCGGTGTTTCATATTGACTTCTCTCACCGATTCCTCTGATTTGAATATATTTTGCTTTAGATGCACCTGTACTAAAGTTGACATTCGGTATTTCAGATAGGGCTTCAATAAATGATTGTGAAGCTTTATCATAAATTTCTTCTTCTCCTATAATCGTAACACTATTGGTTGTTTGAGAAAGTGTCTTCTCCCTAAAATCAGCACTAACAACAATTGGATCAAGTGTTACCTCTTCTGCAAGTGCAGGTGTGTTCAATAATGCATAAGCTGCCATCATAGAACCAGTTAAAAGTTTTGTTTTCATTGTATTCCCCTTAAAATATGTATATGAAAAAAGGGAGGAAAAGTAGATAAAAGTGATACATAATGTATCGAAGTAGATTATATACGATTCTCTTCCCTACGCTGGTATTATCCAGTTCAAGTTCAACGGGTCAAGCTTTTCAGCTATCTCAGCTTAGATCTTAAAAGATCCAGCACCCCGAGAGATTGATGACTACTTATACTAAAAATAAGCTATTATAATGCTTAAATCAGCGTAGAAAAGAGTTATATTAATTAAACTGATGCCAAAAAGGTGTACCGACAGTAGGTGTGGAAGGTGAAGCGAATTCACGCTCTTTCATCACACCTGCTTCATACCCCAAACGTCCGGCCTCAACAGCCAATCTAAAAGCATCTGCCATTTTTACCGGATCCTGTGCCAAGGCTATGGCTGAATTCAACAGTACTCCGTCATAACCAAGTTCCATTGCCTGTGCTGCATGAGAAGGTTTACCTATACCTGCATCAACAACCAACTGTAGATCCGGAAACTGCTTACGAATCGCGATAAGATTATCAGGGTTCATCAATCCTTTGCCTGAACCTATCATGGAGCCCCACGGCATAATGATCTTACATCCCACATCTGCCAAACGTTTTGCAACGACCAGGTCATCTGTAGTATAAGGGAATACTTCAAATCCGTCTTTTATAAGCACTTCAGCAGCTTTTACTGTTTCAAATGGGTCTGGCTGCAGATTGTACTGGTCACCTATCACTTCGAGTTTTACCCAATTTGTACCAAAGACTTCTCTCGCCATCTGTGCTGTAGTGATGGCTTCTTTAGCAGAATGTGAACCAGCTGTATTGGGCAAAACTTCTATGCCTAAAGATTTGATAATATCCCAAAATGGGTTACCTCTTCCCTCGCCGGCTGCTTGACGTCTCAAAGATACGGTGACTATCTGGGCACCTGAGATTCTAATAGCATCTTCCATATTTGCCGGACTCGGATAGAGTGCAGAACCTATGAGCAGTCTACTGCTTAAGGTTTTTCCGCCTATCTGCCATGTGTTGTTGGTTTCTAACTGTTTGGTCATTTTATCCACCTTGTACGGGAGCCAAAATATCTATGGTGTCTCCCTCTTTTATAATTGTCTCATCATACTTGGCAATGGGAACAAACGTAGTATTGACAGCGACAGCAAAACCTTTGACTTTATATTCAAGTGCTTCTATCATCTGACTTACATTTAAATTGTTTTCAAGCTCTTTTACTTCACCGTTCACTGATACTTTTATCATCTGTTTAACCCTCCATTTAACGCTTCTTCCACGACTGCAGGTGCCAATAGATAACCATGTCGATATAATCCATTAATACGTGTCATCTTTGTCCCATGTTCGATCTTTGGCAAATTATCTCTGAGTGCCGGACGACAATTTGTAAGCATGTTAACGATACGTGCCTCTGCAAATCCAGAATGCATACTGTAAACTGCCGAGAGCAGCTCCAGGCTTGAACGTACAGACATTGGACTTTTATCTTCACTCTCTATCTCAGTCGCACCGATAACATATCTGTTATTCGGCCGTGGGACAATATAGATTTTATAGCGCGGGTGCAGCATACGAGTAGGTCTACTTATGTTTACTTCAGGCGCATCTAGCCAAAATACTTCTCCGCGTACACCACGTAGATCACTGATGTCATCTTGAGCACCAAGTCCTCTCGAATCAAATACCCAATCAAATGTTTTACTCTCATTAGCTACTGTAATCGTACCGTCTGAGATATGAGTCACTTTAGTCTCTTCCTGCCACGTAACGTCTGAATGTGCAAGTAGATAATCACTTGATGCTTTCATAAAACGCTGTGCATCCACCTGTCCTTCATGTGGTATAAAGAACGCTTTGGCATGCTGATCCAGATCCGGTTCAAGCTCTGTCAATGTTTGTCTGTCCAGAAGTTTTATCTCTGATGCTGCTTCTACCTTGGACTGTAATGTATCGATAAAGTGATCCAGTTCATTATAATCTTGAGGGTGTGCAGTGATGATACTGCCCTCCTGCTGATACGCATCTGCAATGCCGACCTGTTCCAACAGACCAGGCCAAAGCGCAATAGAGCGATTTCCATGATCAAAAATAACAGACTCTGCACTTTCTAATTCCGCAAAGACAGCGAGCATACCTGCAGCAGTGATCCCTGCTGCCTTATCGCCATAAGCCGTGTCTTCATCAAAAAGAGTTACTTTGTGGCCACGTTGTAGTAGGTTAAGTGCCAGCACTCTACCTACTAAACCAGCACCTGCAATACCTATATTCATGTTTTTACTTTTCTTCTATCTTAGCTGCTTCAACATAGACTTCTGAACCCATCTCTTTAAATTTCATGGACATTTCGTTCATTCCCTGTTGTTTTGCACTCTCTACATCTGTTCCCAGTGAATCTGCATATTCACGTACATCTGCAGAAATCTTCATCGAACAGAACTTTGGTCCACACATTGAACAGAAGTGAGCCACTTTAGCCGCTTCCATAGGAAGGGTCTCATCATGGTAATCTCTTGCACGCTCAGGGTCAAGACCGATATTGAACTGATCTACCCATCTAAACTCAAATCTTGCTTTACTCATCGCATCGTCTCTTGCACGTGCACCAGGGTGTCCTTTGGCAACATCCGCCGCATGTGCAGCGATCTTATAGGTAATAAGTCCCTCTTTTACATCTTCTCTGTCTGGAAGTCCCAGGTGCTCTTTAGGTGTTACATAACAAAGCATCGCACATCCGTACCAGCCTATCATCGCTGCACCAATCCCTGATGTGAAGTGGTCATACCCTGGTGCGATATCAGTCGTTAACGGCCCAAGTGTATAGAATGGCGCTTCATGACACCACTCAAGCTGCTTATCCATATTCTCTTTGATCATGTGCATCGGTACGTGTCCCGGACCTTCGATGATCGTTTGTACATCATGTTTCCAGGCAATTTGTGTTAAACGTCCCAGCTCTTTAAGTTCAGCGAACTGTGCTTCATCATTTGCATCCGCTGTACTTCCCGGACGTAAACCATCACCCAGTGAGAATGTTACATCATATGTTTTCATAATTTCACAGATCTCCTCAAAGTGCGTATTGAGGAAATTCTCTTGGTGGTGATGGATCATCCATTTTGCCATGATCGCTCCACCACGAGAAACAATACCCGTTACACGTTTTGTCGTCATTGGTACATGGTGCAGTAAAAGCCCCGCGTGGATCGTAAAGTAATCTACTCCTTGCTCTGCCTGCTCGATCAGTGTATCTCTGAACACTTCCCATGTAAGATCTTCAGCGATACCGTTTACTTTTTCAAGTGCTTGATAGATAGGCACTGTTCCGATAGGTACCGGTGAGTTACGGAGGATCCAGTCACGTGTCGTGTGAATATTCTTACCTGTTGAGAGATCCATTACTGTATCTCCACCCCAGCGTGTTGACCATACCATCTTCTCTACTTCTTCAGCGATACTTGATGTCGTTGCTGAGTTACCAATGTTTGCATTGACTTTTACAAGGAAATTACGCCCAATGATCATAGGTTCAACTTCCGGGTGGTTAATGTTACATGGAATAACTGCACGACCCGCTGCTACTTCCTGACGTACAAACTCAGGAGTGATCACCTCTGGCAAGTTGGCACCAAAATCTTCACCTTTAAGTCTTGCTTCTCTCTCTTCATCTTGAAGGTAGGCTTCATTCATCGCTCTGTCTTGATTTTCACGAATTGCGATGAACTCCATCTCTGGCGTGATGATCCCCTGTCTTGCATACCAAAGCTGAGAAACATTTTTCCCTTTTTTAGCACGAAGTGGTGTACGTACGAGCCCTTTTGCACCTGCTGTAACGAACTCAAGCTGTTCATCAGTGTTGTAACCATTGTCTTCAGGCGCCATAATACGTCCTTCATACTCTTCTACATCGCCACGCCCTACGATCCATTCTTTACGGATAGCAGGAATTCCCTGACCTACATCAATATCTACAGTTGGGTCTGTATAGGGACCCGATGTATCGTAAACTCTGAGTTTTGATTCATCACCCAAAGTGATCTCACGTACCGGTACTCTGATATCTTTATGTATCTCACCCTTGAGATACACTTTTTGAGACGCAGGAAATGGGTCTCTCGTTAAAAGTTCATTGGATGTCGTTAATGTGTCTTTATATGCTTTTGTCATAATGTTCCCTTAAAATGTTATATTTAGGGAAGAGGTGTAGAAATTAAAGAAGTTATAAATAAAAAAGGCCTCTAGGCACAGTATTTATAGTTAATAATTAGATACAAGTCTCTTCCTTACGCTGGTATTGTCCAGTTCAAGTTCGACGGGTCAAGCATTTGCTATCTCAGCTATGTATCAGATATGTGTTCCATAAATGATCAAAGCCCCCCGAGAGGTTGAAACCGTACTATAGTTTAAAGAGGCTAAAAATAGGCTTAATTAAATGTATAAAATGATGAGAAAAAGATCTATATAAAGGATTAAGATAAATGTTTAGGAGAAAGATTTCTTTATATATAGAAAATTAAAAATAGTTTTAGAATTCAACCTTTGGCGGTCAGAAAAGATCTAACCAGCCACCGGTTTGCTTAGAAAGTATACGTTACACCTACGTTGATAGCATCTACAGTCACATCTTCTTGCACGGCAACATTGTCAAATCCTGTATCATCATACAGTGTTGTATAGTCTGCAAATACGCCAATATTTTCAGTCACTGCATAGTTTGCACCTAGACCCCATTGGAAGCCACTTTCTGAAAATGAAGGCCCCTTATCAAATGTAGTTTCTCCGTATCCAAGCAGTGCGTATACTTTTATATCACCGAACGGATACATCGGCTTCGCATAAATAGCAGCATTTTCAAGACAATCAGTTAAACCGGCATATCTAGCCTCTACACCGATATATGGGTTGAAGTTGTAACCTGCCAGTAAAAGTGTTGCATCACCATCATGCTCACCAAAGTTCCCTGAAGCATCTAAATTTATATATGTATACCCTGCACCTACATAAAAAGACCCGGTTGATTCATCAACTTCTGGTATAGTGACTTGCGGTTCTACCGGAGTAGTGAAATCTCCACCTGCAAATGCGAATGTATTCATTGCCAACAGGGCAACGATTGATAGTGAAACTTTTTTCATTTTTTCTTCCTTATATTTTAAATTCTTGAAAAAGTGGCAGTATTATATCAATTAATATTAAAATGTCAATAGTCGAATGATATTTTTTTCACTTTCTGGCTAAAAACTGGGCTCCATTCCTTTTGAAAAAGGTAATGACTGCCTATTCTTCCGTCTTCATATCGACTAGTTCTGCCAGGAGCTCTTCTATCTCTTCTTCTTCAAGCTCATTGCGTCCAAGCTCTTCAATGATAGCAAAACACTCTGTACGCATCTCCCTCATCTCTTCGAGGTCCTCTTTTTGTTCTTTTGAAGCAGATTTTGCTTTATCTATGGCTGCAAAAAGTTCATCAATGGCTACTTCCAAATCTGGAATGATCTCAAGTTCTAATAGGTTTTTGAGTTTTTCTGCTGATGTCATTGTCTTTCCCGTATGTTTATTTTTTGTATTGTAGCGAAATTAATGTGCAATCACTCAAAAAATGATCAAACAGATCATTTTTTTTGTTCGCTTTTGGAAGCCATCATCACGATAACCACAGTGAGAAGCGCACCCATAAAGACAATGCTGTACCCTGTCGGTAGATCATAGAAATAAGAGATCACGATCGCACCGATACTAAAGAACCATCCAAAAATAAAGCTTACAAGTAAAGGCTTTTTCACATTGAGAGAAAGAGAAACAAAAGGCGGTGCGATCAGAAGTACAAAGACAACAAAAACACCTGCTAGGGAAACCGAAGAGGTCACTGTGATTGCAAGAAGTGAAAAGAAAAAGAGTTCCCTGAAAAAGCCTTTGAGTCTCGGATAGACAAAGTAGAGTGCCATGGCGATGAAGGCATAAATAATCACACTTTGTAACACATCATTCAGAGGTGTAAAAAGTATATCGCTTGCAAGAAGCGATTTGAAATGCTCCATACCTTCAGAGGAGTGTGAAAGCACCATCATGATCCCGCTGGCACCCAAAATATAAAGAATCCCTATAAAGGCTTCCAAATGAAGCTTTCTCGTCGAAGCAAAAGCGATCAAAAAAGCACACAGCAAAGCAAAACTGAGGGTCAAAGGGTAAAAGTATTCTTCATGAAAGTACCCCAGACTGATCGATGAACCAAGCGCTGCGAACTGGGCAATAGCAAGGTCTGTAAAGATGATCCCTCGCTTTAAGATCTCTATACCAAAATAGGCATGAAGCATCACAAGTACAATAACCAAAACAATCGGAATAAGTAAAATATCTATCATTTTATGGCACTTGTCAGGTAGTCAAACAGGGCACTCAGGTTATCGATATTTTCAAGTGCTTCTATGTCATGTGGCATAAGAATGATCTTGATACCGGTTTTTTGACTGATAAAATCAGCTGTTTTTGTTGAGTGATAGACATCATGCAAGATACAGCACGGCTGTTCTTTTTTGATCAGTTCAATGATCTCGATCGTATGTTTTGAAGAGGGAGGGATCCCCGGAAGCGGTTCGATCGTTCCTATGTTCACAAGACCATACTCTTTGTTAAAATAGGCAAGATTATCATGAAACTGAATGACCTTCAACCCTTTTTTGTCTTTCATTTTCTTCTTCCAAAGAGCCATTTTCTGCTGCCAGACCTTGGAGAAATCCTGATAGTTTTTCTTGTAAATACCACTGTTTTTTGCATCTATGCTGCCAAGAAACTTCTCTATGGTCTTTGCCAGTATCAAGATATTTTTAGGACTGATATGAAAATGGGGATTCCCGTCAGGGTGAATATCTCCATGTTTTCTGTCCACACTTTTTGGCTTGTTGATAAGCTTAATATGGTGCGAAAGATTTAAAAATGTTTTCGTATTGGGCATTGTTTTGGGATTGCCGGCACGATTGATGATCGGCGGGAGCCAACCAATCTCAAGCTGTCCGCCGTTCATGATCATCGCGTCTGCATTTCTCATTTTACTGATGAGCGAAGGACGAGGAATGATAAAGTGGGGGTCCCACTTTCCTTTTGCCAAAACCGTTACCTTAACATCTTCTCCTCCTATCGTTTTGGTCAATGCACCAATAAAGGGATAACTCACCGCAATATTGAGCTGTGCGAACAATGATAAGGGAAGAAGCGCCAGTAAAACAAATAACTTTTTCATCTTAAAATGCATGTGCCGCGTGCGCACCGATTGCAATATTTGCCTGTAACATGATCGTATGGAGATTTTCTCTTTCATCAGCTTCATTATACATTGCCTTATTATAATTATATTGAAGTCTAAAACGTGCAAATTCACTCGTATGGTATTCGATCATGGCAGAATACTTGTTGAAATCATCAACTTCATTTGTATCAACACCATCTTTTGTAATGTCATTTTGATAAATTGTATCATATCTCACACCCATTCTCCAATTTTTATCATGCGTATAGATCAACTGAGAATAGAGGCCGCTCTGTTTTTTATTCATACTGCTATAATTTTCAGGCGTTGTAAGATCCCCATATATGACACCATCAAGCTCTCTGCTTAACCACTCGGTTTGCCACTTAAAAGATCTGTACGAATCCAATGCATGCAATACGACCAAGTCAGCACCATAAAGCTTTGCATCACCTTTAAATACATGAGGGTTTTCTTCATCTTCACTATGATTTAAAAGTGTATCTCCTTGTGCATAAGAGAGTCCACCGAAGATCGTCGTATCACCAAAATCAAACGAAGATTTAAGATAACCTACATAAAGAGACGGTGCATCTGTACCTTCTATACGGTCCTCTTCAACACCTGTAAACTCTTCAAGACTAACAGACTCGTTTCCAAACATCTGTTCATTTTCACCCTGAAGTACTTCAAGCCCTGCCATGAGGTAAAACTCCGTTGGTGCTGTCCATTGCAACTGGGCACCCAATTCATTTATTCCGTGCGTTCCCAAAAATGATTCATAGACGAGTGGCATATCTCCAAAATCCCAATAGTGATGGTGTTGTGCATTGATATATCCGAAATTTGAGAGAAGTTTACCGCCTCTTAATCTCAGTCCATGTCCCAATGCGGTCGAGGTAAAATAAGCCTCCTCTACTTCAACACCTTCTTGACTGAAGTGGAACGTACCATCCATACTGAAAAACGGATCCACGCTGCTTGAGAGTATAAGCTCCGCGTAGTTAAAGTTAAACCCCTGGTTTGCATTATAGGTAGCCTCGTTACTGCCACCGTGTGCATGCTCTGTATAGAGGCCATGTGCAATACCGGGAAGTCCAAGATGAGAGAGCTCGTCGTCTTTGATACTACGGTTTACATAAGATACGTCCGTAATAAGCGAGATATCCGGAATATATTTTGAATTGTCAAACGTTCTTTTGTCTTCATCTAAAAGTTGTGCTATATCACCGTAAGATAAACCTGCACAAAGCATACTTGTTAATACTATTTTTTTCATAGTCTATGATCCTTTAATTATTAATATTTTGTTTTTAAAAATGGTTTTGGTTGAATTATTTTTTGATTATGAAAAAGATACCGGGGGTGCAGTAGCATTAAACCCTAATACTATAGAACTGTCGGTATATTGTGATTTTTTTACAATATCAATCGGCTTACATTGTGGTACATCTGTATAGTCAAAGCTTGAATTAACAAGAACTTTTTCCACTTCTCTTCTTATGTTTACAGCAAGGTTCTCATTACTCACAACCACATGTCGATTGTGTTGATAAAGCTTGATCTTCTGGGATGTGTCACAAACGTTACATTCTGAGATCTCCTCCAGTTCATGATGCTGAAAGTGAATTGTTGTACTCTGAGATGCCCATACAAAAAGAGCAATAAGCAGTAACTTTACAGAGTGTTTTAGTTTCATAAAAATTGTCTCCTTTCGTATGATTAAATTCAATAAAGTGTTAAACTATTTACTGATTACACTGACGCCAAACATGATGGACATGTACCGTTGATAATTACATTATTAATTTCATAATTTGGCAATGTGATATCAATATTTTTAATACACTCTACACTATTACACTTTACACAAACAAAATGTGCATGTGGACTCAATCTGACCTCAAAGTATCTTTTTTTATCATTGGATTCAAAAGCATTCAATATGCCCTCTTCCTCAAACTTGGAAATATTTCTATAGAAAGTCGCTTTATCCATAGAGATATCATTTTTGATCTCTTCATAACATAAAGGTCTGTCCGCTTCTTTTAATATCTCTAAAAGCTTTACCCTTGCTGTGGTAAGCTTGATATTTTTATCTTTGATCAGTTCTTCTATTTTCATGGTGGGAGTATAACGGAAACTTTATTAAATGCGACTAAGTTGCAAGTAGATTATTTAAAATGGTATTTAATATAGATTAGATTGAATTGTATAAGTGAATTGAGAGAGTATAGTTGAATATTTATGACCGAACGCAACAAAGCAGTTCGGTCAAAGAGGTCATAAAAGTGAAGATTTAGTGGCAGCCGCAGCCTGTTCCGCAGCTTTCACCTTCTGATTTTGCCGGTGCAGAAGCAGCTCCAGCACCTGTACTACAAGCACTTACACCTGGAGGTGTGGTAGGCTGTACACCAGAGTTATCTGCTAAACCTTCAGCATTAACTTTATCGATAAATGCAAGAAGGTTCGATGCAGCTTCCTGATAACGCTTAGCCGTTTCAGAATCTGGTTTATGGTATGTTACTGGCATACCAGTATCTCCACCTACTCTGATCGCTGGTTCAATCGGGATACGAGCAATCACATTTGTATCGTACTCTTTAGCAACCGGTTCTGTTGTACCCATACCAAAGATATCAGACTCAGCATCACATGAAGGACAGATGAATCCACTCATATTCTCAATGATACCCGCAGTTGGGATATGTAGTTTTTGGAACATATCCAATGAACGTCTACTGTCATCAAGAGATACCTCTTGTGGTGTCGTTACTGTGATACCTGCAGTGATAGGTACAGCTTGTGCAAGTGAAAGCTGTGCATCACCGGTTCCTGGAGGCATATCGATCACAAGTACATCCAGTTCAGACCAAAGAATATCTCTCAAGAACTGCTCGATCGCCTTCATGATCATAGAACCTCTCCAGATAAGAGATGTTCCTGGCTCCATCAATGAACCCATAGACATGATCTCAACACCATAGGCTTTTAATGGCACCGCTTTGTTCCCCTGGATTTCTGGTTTTTGATCTTCAACACCCATCATACGAGGAATGTTCGGTCCATAAATATCCGCATCAAGAAGACCTACTTTTTTACCTTGCATTGCCATAGCAACTGCAATGTTTACAGAAGTTGTAGATTTACCAACACCACCTTTACCTGAACTTACCATTACAAAGTTCTTGATATGCGGTGCGATGTTCTTACCACTGACTGAGTTAGACATTTGTTTTGGTGCCTCTGGTGCAGTGATATTGATGTTCACATCTTTAAACCCGAGTTTATTGAGTTCATTGGTTGCGTCAAGTCTCAGTTGTGCTTTTACCTCATCTGCCGATGATGTAATATCTATTGTCAAACCTATAGTATCTCCATCAATAAGGATATCTTTGACAAAACCGAATGTTACGATATCTTTCGTGAAGCCCGGATATGTTACGTTCTTCAACGCTTCTAATACATTTTCTTGTGTCATGTTCTTTGTTCCTAACTTAATTTTTTATTTCGTGACTGATATACGAGTTATACCACTTGAATCTTAAATTAGATTGAAAAAATCGACTAATATCGTAATTAAGAGTAAATTTGTCCGATAATGTTGACTAAAGGGTTCTAAAAGGGTTCTATGAGTATAATTCGTTACAATTTGATACACACTATACTTTGGTATAGATATTTAGGAATAAACTTGTCAAACACTACTTTGATACTTTTAGGTGCAGGAAGCTCCTCACGATTTAAAATGAAGATGAAAAAACAGTGGCTCTATACTGGGGATACACCCTTATGGTTGCATGTCGCCGAACACTTTGAAAAGAGTGCCGTTTTTGATCAGATCATCATCGTATCGACACAAGAGGAGATACGTCTTATGAAAAATTTTGCTTCCTTTACATATATAGAAGGGGGAGACAGCAGGCAGGCATCACTTAACAATGCGCTTCAGAAGGTAACTTCAGAGTATGTACTTGTCAGTGATATCGCCAGATGCTGTGTGCCTTCAGATATGATAGTCCGCATCATGGAAGCGAAAGGGGAAGGTGCCTGCATCGTACCTGTACTCCCTGTAGCCGATACACTCTATCTCGATAGTACACCCATAGACAGGGAGAAGGTAAAGATCATTCAAACCCCTCAACTCTCTGTTACAAAAATGCTCAAAAAAGCACTCGAAACTGAAACGATATTCACAGATGACAGTTCTGCGATCGCCTCTCTTGGAGAAAAGGTACATTTTGTGGAGGGCTCAGTAGATGCACATAAACTGACAACTCTTGAAGATCTGAAAAAACTCTCGTGTATTCAGGCACCTTCAACCAAAACACTTACCGGCTTTGGCATCGACATACATCCTTTTGAAAAAAACAAAGAGATGTTCTTATGCGGTGTAAAGATAGATGTTGACTATGGATTTAAGGCGCACAGTGACGGTGATGTTGCCATCCATGCACTGATAGATGCACTACTGGGTGCTGCGGGCATGGGTGATATCGGTGAACTTTACCCGGATACGGATGAGGCCTATGCCGGAGCAGACTCTAAAGTCTTGCTTCATGACACCGTAAAAAAGATAACCTCTTTTGGATATAGCATAGGCAATGTAGATCTTACTATCATGGCTGAAGCACCCAAACTTTTACCATATAAGGAAGAGATGAGAACAACACTTGCTTCCATACTCGGTGTTAGAAAAAACTTTGTCAATATCAAAGCTACCACAGCGGAAAAACTTGGTTTTGTAGGACGAAAAGAAGGTGTGACAGTGCATGCCGTAGCAAACTTAACTTATTTGAATTGGAAAAACACATGAAAATAATCATTGTAGAAAATGAACTCTATTTGGCGCAAAGTATCGCCTCTAAACTCAACGAAAATGGCTATGAGACTGAAATATATAGTTCCATTAAAGAGGCTATGGACAGTCAGGGTGATGCCTATCTGCTTTCGACGAATTTACCGGGACAGAACACATCACCGCTGATCAAACAGTTTAAGGACAAGATCATTATTTTGATGGTGAACTATATCAATAATGATACGGTGGGAGAACCACTGAAGCTGGGGGCAAAAGACTACATCGTTAAACCATTTATGTTAGAAGACCTGATGCGTAAGATAGAGCATTATAAAGAGTACCAGTCCCTCAAGAAACAGACCTCTCTCTACCAAGAGTATATGCAAAACCTTCTGCATGATATAGAAACTGACTTTGATATCTCAGAGATCACTACGCCGCTTGTGATAGAGACAAACTATCAAAGACTGGTAGACAAGGTCGTTTTTGAACATGCAAAAGAAACCAATACGCTGCTTACTTTTGTCCCTTTAAGCGATAAGAACTGGAAAGAAAAAATACAACAAAGCAGTCCTTCTGCCCTGCTTTATATTACCGAGATCCATCAACTCAAGAAAACAGACAAAGAGGCGCTGCTGGATATGATTAAGGAGTATGATTTCATTTTATGCAGTACCACGGAATTGGAGTCGGATTTTGAGACCATTACCCTCAATACGGATTCTAAACTCTATGACCAAAATGAGATCTTGACCATTGATGACTATGTCAAATTCATTGTAAACAGTTTTCAATACAAATTTCCAGATACAGAACTCTCTAAAAAGTTAGGGATTTCAAGAAAAAGTTTATGGGAGAAAAGGAAGAAATATGGCCTATTCAAAAAGAAATAAATCACTCTATATAGATACTGAGGCCCTTTCTACCCTAGCCTTGGTAAAGGCAGGGCTTATCTCTCCTGTAGAGAAGCTGATGAATAAAGAAGAGGCCCAAAATGTGGATGAGACCAAAATGTACAAAGGCGTACCTTTTCCTTTCTCTTTTATACTTGCACCTCAGGGTAAAAAAAATCATCAAACCTTGCAGACGCTACAAAAAAATGACATTGTTTCACTCATCAATGATGGGAATATCGTGGGTGAACTGATAGTGGAAGAGACATTTGAGGTAGACCCTGCGCAGCGTCTACAGAATATCTATGGAACTTCGGACACGACACACCCGGGCGTGAGAAACACCATATCGAGACTAGGTAAAATCGCTGTATCCGGGGAGTATACTGTCACTTATCCACTGATACAAGACAATATGAAGCGCATCAGAAACATGATTACAAAGACAGGGGCCAAACATATCTCATCGATGATGCTTGCAGCGAACCCTTTGAACCGTGCACACGAAAGAATGATACGTGAAGCCATCACCAATTCCGATCTTCTTGTGATCTTTTTGCGAAAACCTTTTACTTCTGAAGGGCTTCGTTATGACATACGCCATAATGCACTCACGACTTTTGTCGATAACTTTTTACCACGCAACAAGGTCCTTATTATTCCATTTGAGAACACCTATATCTTTGCGGGTTATAATGAACTCATTTTGGATGCGCTTTTAGCAAAAAATTATGGATGTAACCAGCTGGTCATAGGTAAAAACCATGGTGGACTGGGGTTATATTATGATAAAAACCGTCTAAGTTCTGTCTTTGATCGATGCCAGGATATCAATATTGAGATCAAAACCATCGATGAGCTTGTCTATTGTGATACATGTAAAACACTTGTCAGCACACGGACCTGTCCCCATGGACAACACCACCATGTACACTATGACTCAGCCTCTATTATGAAACTCATACAGGCGGGGCTTATTCCCCCTTCTATCCTAGTAAGAAAAGAGGTCTCTGCAAATATACTCGCAGCACTTTTACCCGATAGATTTGAAAACCTTCAAGAGATGCATTACTCTTTGATGCCGGGTTCGGGTCTCTTGGAACAACAGAGTGAAGAACAGTTCTATCTGAAACTCATTGAACTCTACCAAACATCATCACTGACGTAAAAGAAGGAATCTTATGACAATACAAAAACTTTTTCTCACCTTCTTTGGTGCCGGACTTAGCCCCAAAGCACCCGGTACCGTAGGTTCCTTGGCTTCACTTCCTGTAGGCGTGGCTCTGATTCACTACTTTGGTACAGAAACACTTTTTATGCTGACGCTTGCCATTACCGTTATAGGTATCTTTGAAGTGAATAAATATGAACAGGCTACAGGGATCCATGACCATCAGCAGATCGTCATAGATGAAACAGCAGGTATGTGGCTTAGCCTGATGATCGCCTATTCAACCGCTGTTACCATGAACTACCCTTATGCCGAACTCCTGGCACTCATATTCAGTTTTACGGCATTCCGTCTTTTTGACATCTGGAAACCCTCAACCATAGGCTGGATAGACAGAGAACTTAAAGGCGGACTTGGCGTGATGCTCGATGATGTCTTGGCCGGGATCGCCGGTGGATTTTTAAGTGCTGCGATACTGATGGCGATCGAGAGACTTATTTAAAAGTCTTTTTTTCTCTACGCCGTCCCCTCTTTACACCTTTCTTATGCGTATTTTGAAACGCTTCAAAAAACATTCCTATGACCGCTGCAAGCATGATAAGATAGGCAATGAATCTTGTGAAACCTGCGATCAGAGACTCATATGCCAAAAGCCCCATAGCACTGAGCATATAGTTAAAGTCATGGATCGCATCGACACCTAAAAAGGATTTATGTGCCGGGAGTATACGTCCTTCGTGGGCAGTAGAGAGATACCATGCAGTGTATTGGAGAGAGAAGCCCACAAAAAAGAGTGCGATCAGCGCAGCAAAGAGCTTGCCTCTTCGATAGTAATAATAGGAGATCAATCCCGGAAAAAGTAACTGGAAGAGCGTTCCATTGGCCATAGTCAAAAACTCTGGACAAGGTAAGATATAGCAGACACCATGTCCTGCTTCATGCACGATACCCAAAGTCTGATTTGCTACAAAAAAATAAAGGGTAAATATTCTCTGTACCCAAGAGTCACTCTGCTCATAACCCGGTTCCCATGGTGCATAATGAGGGAAAAGCAGAAGAAATACGACAAAGATACCTAATGTGACCCTCTTTGCCACTGTATTGGAGTGCAAAGAGGATCCTGACGGCTCTTCCTCATCGCGATCTTGAAGTAAATGTTGAAAAGGATCCTTTTCAGGCATCGATCAAACGCTTTAATAGTTGATGAATGAGTAGTTCATACGCTTTGAGTTCTCCTGGCTGAAGAGCAGCGCCTGAACGAAATTTTTTATGGTATTTTTCTAAGGACTTTCTTGATGTATCATCCAGCCATTTCTCTTTAAATGTCTGATCCATTTCCATATCGAACACTTCTCTTTTGGCATGGGAAGTTTGTGCGACCTTCATCGTATGATAGATGGCACGCCCCAGTAAGATATAAGGAAAATTTCTATTCTCCATGGGTCCCATCTCCAAATAGCGCCGACCCATTGTTTTCCCCAGGACTTTTATCTCTGAAAGCTCGTTGAAACCGAAATAGGCACCTGTTCCACCTACCAATGCCCCTATGGCTCCACCTAAAAGAAGTGTATGCCCTGCAAACAGTAGGTCGATACCCGCACCCGTGACTGCACCTGAGGTGACGCCTGTCATAAGTAGTTCTTTACGTGTCAATCCAAACACAGAAGCTGTCTCTTCCGAAAAAAGATCCATCCCTTCAAACGTTAGGACTTTCTCTTTTTTTTGAAGGTGATCATGGTTCCAGATCTCTTCTATGTCCTTTTGTGCTGCAACTTCTAGATCACGTAACCGGTCTTTATAGCGTGTTTCAATTGTTTCTCTCTCTTCATCACTCGCCGCATGGGTATCAAAAGAGAGTATCTCCACAGCACTGACAGCATCATACACCAATCTCGCAATGTGTGCCGCACTGCGCTCAAGCATCTGTTCCTGATACTGTTTAAAAAGTTTGATCGATGCTTTGAGCGGGGCTATCCACTCTTCTTTCATCTGGGCCATACTCTCCAGTATACTGGTATGCTGCCCAAAGTCGGACTGCATCGGATTAAAGGTACGTACCATCTTGAAATAATGTTCCAGTGCCCGCTTCCACTCTTCACTGTAATCTGTTTCATCAATATGGTTGATCAGTGCCATAGAGGGCTGCCCTGTCCAGCGAAGTATCTCCATCTCGGTTTCGTACTCTTCTCCATAAGGTTGGGAACCGTCTACCACATAAATGATACCTGCCCCTTCCATGATAGGTTCAAGAAGTTCTATTTCATCATGAAAACGTTCATCCTCTTTATGCGTATCAATAAATGCCTCTACCACTTCATGTTTTTTATTTGCAGGGACATCATGTTTTTCCAGCCAAGCGAGTACCTTCCGTGCCCTTTGAAAACCAGGTGTGTCATACAGTTCATATAAAATCTTTCCATCCACCGTTAAAGGGAAAGAGCGTTTCTCTATGGTGGTCCCGGGTATATCAGATATCTGTACAGAGTCATCCAGTGCTAAAGATGAGACAATGGCACTTTTCCCTTTGTTCGGATGCCCCACCACTGCAAATGTCGGGTGGGACACATCGATCTCTCTACGACTAGGCATTGTGTGCCTCCTTGCCCGGTGCTTCAGTACCGGATCTTTTTAACCACACTTTCCTGTCGCTAAGCATAGAAAGTTTGTTTTCCCAGACATCCAGCGCTTTAGGGGATGCCTCATAATGATTTTCTGCCGTGCCTACGGGTGCTACTATCACTTTATCAACTCTGCGGGTCAATTCACTAAGATAATCTACAAAATCCATTGTCGGAGGCTCCCATGCCTTTACAAACAAAAGTATTTCACCATGACTTTTAAAAATGATCTCCGTATCTTCCTCAAGCGTGTTTCTACCCCCGACTTCACATTGTACCGGTGCAATGATCTTCCTACTTTCAGCCAATACCAAAAGTGCATCATGCGGTATGGCCCATCCTTGTATCCCATCATAAGAGGCATCCAATGTGTTGACGATCCGGCCATACTTTCCATCTCCTGATAGCACTACCTTTTCATTTCTATCTGCATGTGTAGAGATGATAGGTTCATTGATCTCTCTAAGGAGTTGTGCCGTCCCATGTAACGTGAAAAGCGATTTCTTGATGGCACTTCTCAATCCAAAAGAAGCGAGGATGAATATACAAAAACGTAAGAAAATGGCATACCACAGGGTAGAAAGAGCCAAAAACTTCCACCACTCTCCAAGATCGGATGCATGTGCGATCATCTCTTCATCCAGCGTAGTACCCAGTCTGAAATATTGACTTTGCTCTATGAGTTCAAGTGACGGCACGGCAGACGCGGCAAATTCTCTCCATGGAAATGCTATCGTATGTAAAAAACGTTGAAATTCCTCAGGAGAGATATGCAGGGTTGTACTCCATGCAAAGGCGATATCTTTAGTCACGATCACACCCAAAAGTGCCAAGAGCAGCCCAAGTGAAAAAAACAACACAATGATCTGTGAACGTTTAATGATGATCCAGTTTGCAAGTAAAGGGTTTATCTTCACCCCTTTGATCTGCTCTTCTGCTCTGCCGGGCAAAACCCCCATTATCTTTTCCATCCAAAAAGCAGGCGAAAGGTGTATCAGAACATTCTCAGCACTCCTGGTCCTAAACATCGCAAAAAATGTAAGCAGCATAGTAAAGATCGGGAGAAACACAGTGACAGCCATAAAATAGATGACATTGACCGGTTCATCTCCACTGTAAGAGAGCAGAGCCACACCGGACAATAGTCCCAAGGCAAATGCGATCAATACAAGTACAAACGTGACCCTGTAGAGATAAGAGGAAAAAGTGTCGGATAAAAGCGGTTTTTTCAGACGGGATTGATGCTTCTCAACCCATGCTAAAAGTTGTTCAATGGGTTTGTTTTTTAACATCACATGGGTCAAACCAAATGCACGGTTCTCTTCCCGTGTAGCAGGATCTAATGCCAATAGTTCATAAAGATTTACATAGGTTTTTATATGCATGGATCACTTGTTCTCAGGACAACCATAAATAATACATCGTAATTGCTCTTTATAGCTCTCATGATCATAATGTTCTACCCGTGCAACTCCCTCTTCAAAGGCGGTTTTTGCTACAGCTGAAGCAACCCAGACCAAGGCTTCTTTGTTAAAAGGTAAAGGAATAATATGCTCTTTTCCATAGGCTATCGTATCATTCTTATAGGCGGCCTTGACATAGTCAGGTACAGGCTCTTTCGCTAAAGCCGCAAGTGCTTTAGCCGCTGCCATTTTCATACCTTCTGTGATCTTCTTTGCATGCATGTCCAATGCACCTCTGAAGATAAAAGGGAACCCCAATACATTGTTGATCTGATTTGGATAGTCAGAACGTCCTGTTCCGATGATCGCATCATCACGTACTTCTTTCACTTCAGAAGGTAAAATTTCAGGCACCGGATTTGCTAAAGCAAAGATAATAGGCTCAGGTGCCATTTTGGCTACCATCTGCTTGCTCAATGCGCCTGCAACACTCAAACCTAAAAACATATCAGCATTCTCTATCGCATCATCGAGTGTCTTGGCATCTGTTTCTATAGCAAAAGGTGCTTTATAGACATTCATGTCTGTTCTCTCTGTGGTAAGCACCCCTTTACTATCACACATCACGATATTTTTGACACCCAGACGCTTATACATTTTTGCACATGAGATACCCGCAGCACCTGCACCGTTGACGACTATTTTGATCTCATCGACTTTTTTACCTGTCAGTTCGAGTACATTCATCAATCCAGCAGTCGTAATGATAGCCGTTCCATGCTGGTCATCATGAAACACAGGGATATCCAGTGTTTCTTGTAACTTTTTTTCTATCTCAAAACATTGAGGGGCTTTGATATCTTCAAGGTTGATCCCACCGAAAGTAGGCGAAATTGCTTTACATGCAGTGATGATCTCATCTACACTGTGCACATCCAGTTCTATATCAAAAGCATCTACATCCGCAAACTTTTTAAACAGTACTGATTTCCCTTCCATGACAGGTTTGGATGCAAGAGGTCCGATGTTCCCCAGTCCTAGTACAGCCGAACCGTCAGAGATCACTGCAACCAGATTAGAGCGATTGGTATATTCAAAAGAGAGATTTTGATCCTTTGCTATTTCAAGACAGGGTATCGCTACACCGGGGGTGTAGGCAAGTGAGAGTTCATGTTGTGTGTCACAGGGTTTCGTAAGCTCTATACCTATCTTCCCTTGCTTATGGTATGCGAGTACTTCTTCTTTTTTGATTTCAGACATGGTTTACCTTACGATTTCAAGATAATCTATTATACTGAAAGTATGATAAGGGCCACTCTAGTTATTCAGGGAAATACTCTTCAATGATCTGAGGAAAAAGCTTCATCGTTTTTCTGGCCTTGTCTATCTTCGGCTGAAAGACTTCTGCAGAGTTAGGAAACTTTGTCATACACTCTGTATAGATCGCGATTTTGTCTTCCATGTGTGCTTCAAGTGCATCAAGTACAGCCTGCATATTCTCTCTGCTCGTTGCAAACTTCATGAGTAACTCAAACATACGTTTACGTGGATGGATGGCCATAGAATCACCTGCTTCAAGTGCGATATCTTTAATGTCCCATCTTGAGATATAAATACCGCTTACATGCGGAGCGATAAGCTTCGCATAGAGTGCTTCCGTATAAGAAGGATAATCTTTAAGATCTACCTCTTCTTCTGCAGCGCATTGTCCATCAGGACCAAAGGCCGGATTACCATTGAAATTTTTCTCATTAAAGTTTTCAAACTCTTTTCTTAGGTCGTTTATGTCTCTCATTCTTTCTCTCCTATTAGTAGCGGAATATCATCCACATTCATTTTGGCATCAAACCATCTGTGGGCTATAAGCATCATCTTTGTTACAAAAATGATCTGGTCATCTAAGAACTCCGGTCTCTCATAAAGTGCTTTGGCCTCATCATCCAGACAAAAGCCCTGCACCTTTCCATCTTTCACTTCAACAAAGTCTACACGTCCTTCTCTCTGAGCACATTCGTTCAGACTTTCACAATAGTGCACAGCCTTTTCGCCAAACTCTTTTTCTATCATCATTTGCGTCACTTTTGACTCCCCTACATTTGCCATGGTAAAATCAAAATGTTCATCTTTAATGTTCAGGGCAATGGCTGTTGCATTGATACCATTGCGTTTCATGATCTTGTTAAAGTATTTTCTCATATACCCTGTTTGTGCATTATATCCAAGGATCGTACAGAGTCCTGTGTCAGGTTTGATTTCATGGGGCTGCATAGCTACTCCTCCCCTCTCATACGTTTGGCATTTTCATGTAGAAACATCGCTTCTTCTTCTTCCACAGCACAACGCGGGCACATCTGTTCTCCTCCCGTGTAGGTAAAGTTGTTACCGCACTCATTGCAGCGCTTGATATTAAACGTTGCAAGGGTTCTTTGTGTAGGTTCAAAGAACTCTTTGATCTCAAATCCGCTTTGCAATTGTATCGCATCAGGTTCACATACGTCATGGCACAAGCGACACTTCACGCAAAGCATTGCATCAAAGTGTATCAGTGAGAACCGATTGTCAGATGAAAGTGCCCCTGTAGGACAGATACGATAACATATCTGACAGTTGGTACAATTCTCATCCACGAACTTTTGAGAGGTAAAACTCACCTCTTCTTCAGGAAGTATCTCAAACACATCCGGAACGTCTGCACGTTTTAGTGTTGTAAAGAGTATCTTTCGTTTATTTGGAAGATTTTTATCTTTGATCTTGGCTATGACGGAAGCATCTATCTCAAAGTGCTGCAATTCATCTTCATCTACTGCATCATCAAATGCTTTTTTGTGTTTTACCACACCTTCAAGTGAAGCATTGCCTAAAAAAGAACGTCTTGAAACAGTTTCATCTTCATCTTCTCTCTCACTCTCTTTTGTTGATTCTTTTGCTTCGACATGATTCGTTGCTAGTTGTTTTGTAGAAAAACTCGATAAGACGAAATTTGCCTCATCTATGCGATCTTCAATATGCTCAAACAGTAAGGAATCCTCATCATAAGAACTCATATCTATCGTGATCGTCTCCTCGCTTGCCAAAGCCAACGAGATCAAATGTTCTACACTCAATACAGAGATACAAGGAACATTGAACTTTGGCGAGATGAGTCTTACTTTAGATTCTAAAAAAGTAAAAAAGAACTCTGTCGTAGAGAAATCCGAAAGTGCAAAAGCTTCTGTAGGACAGATACCCACACATGCAGCCGCTTCTACACCTGTAGCCGCACTGAAACTAGGAAGATTGTCTACCAGGCTTATAGAGTCCGGACAGATATCCACACACTTGGTACACTGAGAAAATTTACTTGTCGCTCTTACACACGCACCCACATCAAAATGTAACCCCATAAACTACGCTTCATCCCCACAATATGTTGTTAATTTTTCTGTCACGTATTCAAAATCACTGAGTAGGAACTCTAAAGCCAGTTCAGCACCATCATGATAGAGCGGCGTACGTGATTCACGTTTTGCATTGATAAGAAATAACGGTGCCCACTCCAAAAGGTGTTCTTTTAAGAATGCTCGTTGTACCTGAAGGAGTTCACAGATACCGTCTTTGTCATCCGCGATCAAAGCCTTCTGTAGTGCAACACATAACATATACATAAATTCCAATTCCACACCAATATGATCTGCACTCACTACCCTTGCAGCATCCAGTTCCACACGAAAATCCAACTCATTGTAAAGTTCAACAACAGGGTTGTCTCCACCGCTTTCTATCATTTGATCATCTCTGGTATAGAAACTCTCATACGGTACAAGGTGCATTAAAAAGAGGTTGGTAAAGTCGACATTATAGTATTGATCGATCAGGTCTTTTCTTGAGAGTTCCTTGCGTTTAGACCAATCCCTGTAGTTAGGAAAAAAAGATAAAAGTCTTTCATCTTTTTCAATGTTTTCCAAAAATGTTTCATCTACCTCTACCAGCATCAATCGTGAGATCAAAGCATAAATTGCGATACGGTTTTCTATCTCTTGTTTCATTAAATCCATGTTTTATATATCTGCTTTCATGTTAAATATTTTGGCACTATACCACTTTCAAGATAAATAAGTGATAAGAGAATTAATTATCTGGGAAATCGTATAATGTAGACACTTCCAAGCAGATGCCTGGAAGTATGTCAGTAAGTGTGAACTTACTTGATTTTTACTGCGTATGCTTTGTCAGACAAAGGTACACAAGGACGTTTGATATGTTGAGGACGTCTAAGTGTATCTGTACTGTCAAGAGGACGTGTTAATTTGTCTCTCCATGCTTGATACACTTTCATGTTGTTCTCATAGTTCACATAAATATCACCTATCTTATCATCTTTACCTGCAAGTTCCATCACAACTTTTTGGTGCCATGCATGGTTACCCGCAATTGGATCTGGATGTGAAGGTGCTACGGCATTTTGCCATGAACCAGAAAGACCATCCCACCAAATGTTGTCAAGGTCTTTGTTATACTCTTTAAACTGCCATGTATCTTTACGTGCCTGCATACCGTCATCAAGACCTTCAGTTGGTTTCAGTGTTCCTTCTTTACCATCCATAGTCATTTCATACAGCGGTGCACCAAGACCCATAACACCTAGCTTATGCTCAAATCCAGGGATCTCAACTGCATTTTTAAGTTTCCATCTACCTGCGTGGTGTGAACATGCAAGTACACCAGGCATTGTAGCTTCTGTCGGTACAGCCATAGCGATGAAGTACCCTGACTCAAGACCAGATACAGTATCCTGGATCGTTACCTTCACTGCATCCCCTCTTTTGATACCAAGTCTCTTCGCATCTTCAGTATAGATCCATACCGGGTTATGGTTTTGAGAGATCTCCATTAAGTGCTTAGAGTTCACTGAACGTGTGTGAATGTTGTACGGTAATCTAAAGACTGTATTTAATGCAAACTCATTCTCTTTTTGCATAAAGTCATGGTGAACCTGTGTTACAACATGCGTCATTTTCTTTCTATCTTCAGCATTTGTCGGATAGATAGGTATAGCGTACTCAGGCCATTTCCACTCTTTGAACCACTCACAGTAGAAGTCTAGTTTTTTAGTCAATGTATGGAAACCTTGTACCAGTTCACCGTCTACTTCTACACCAATTGCAGTCTCTTTACCATCATGCCCTGTTGCAAGAAGTACACCGAACTCATCTTTAGTGACTTCACTTTCATGATACTCATGACCATGCGCAATATATGTATCACCTACTTTTTTCAGTGGTCTCTCTTGAGGTTTATAGATATTAGCCTCTTCTAACCATGTACCTCTGTCTCTCATCATCTCATAGTTTGGATACTTAGAGTCAGGGTATGCTGCTTTTGCTGCTTTTCTAAGGTTAGGCAAGTTATCAAACGCTGCTTGATACCACTCAGCGATCGTCACACATCTGCTTGGGTCTTCTTTTGAAGCCCAGTGCTTTCTGATACCCAATGAACCATCCGGATCTACATAATGTGTCATAATGTTTGCCCAGAACTCTACCTCTTCCCACACTTCACCAAGACCTGCTTTAATGTGTGCTTCAAGTGTAGCTCTTGTTGGATCTTTTGGCTTCCAACCCATTTTTTCCAATGCAACTCTAAGTGCTGGGTTACGGAAACTTAACCATCTTTTCGGTTCAGTTGCTTCTGAGTGCTGGTCATGTCTTTCACCAGCAAGCCCTACAGGCAAGATATAGTCACAGTACCAGTTTGTCTCAGACCAAGTCGGAGAAAGGTTGAATGACATTTCGATCTTATCTTCTCTTTTAAGCGCTTCGATCCATCTGAATCCATCCGGGTTGATCCAAACCGGGTTATACATACGAGGGATCCAAACAGCCAGTTTTTCAGGAACCTGAAGTCCTTTAGCGTTCCACTTGTTTCTCCACTCGTCATCCATAAGAAGGTGAGGCATGATATGACTCATTTCATAAGAACTCAATGGATATTCAGGCGGCCAAGCGATCTCATTCCATACGTCAACTTTTGCAGGCGCCGAACCATCCACAGTTGCAGCATTTCCTTTACCATTAACAGAAATAACATGCCAGTGGTGAAGTCCAACACCACCTTTATCCCCTGCCATAGCACCACGAAGAACGAATGGTAAGAATGCTGATCTAGCGATCATCCATCCACCTTTGTGACCTATCGGTCCTGCTCTCCAGATATATGTTGCAACTCTTGCACCTGCATCAATGAACATATCGTAAAGTTTTTCTACGATACGCTTTTCGATACGACACTCTTCAGCAACAAAGTCAAGTGTATAAGGGCTATACATCTCTGAGATCATTTCGATGAACTCTTCATAAGAGTTACCTGCAGGTACAGACTTGATGTATCCTTTTTCTACAAGTAGGTTAAGATACTCTCTATCTTTCATGAGGTGGTCCCAGTTTACCCAATTCTTCACGAAATTGTGGTTTACTAGATCTTCTCCATTGATACCTTTTTCATTTAAGATTCTGTTTGCAAGATAGAGATAGAGTGCTGTCTCTGTTCCTGGCCAACATGGAACCCAAAGGTCTGCCATACCAGCTGAGTTTGAAAGACGTGGATCCATAACAACAAGTTTTGCACCTTTTTTACGTGCCTCAGCGATACGACCTGCTGCTTGTTGGAAGTAGTGTCCTGCATCCGCTGCGTGAGAAGACTGAAGGAAAATCAACTTCGCATTTGACCAATCCGGAGAGTTTCTGTCATCATTTGTCCACTGGATCGTACCTTGTCTAGCACCTGCAGAACAGATGTTTGTATGAGAATCATACCCATCGATTCCCATAGAGTGCGGTACACGGTGACCAAAACCATTCTCATTTGGACGTCCAACGTGATACATGATCGATTTTTTAGAGATCTCATCACCTGTTTTAAGTGTATCGTGCATTTTTTGCCCGATCTCTTTCATCGCTTCATCCCAAGTTGTTCTTACCCATTTACCTTCACCTCTTTTAGAACCTGGCGCTCTTTTAAGTGGGAAAGGAATTCTATCCGGATCATACATTTGTGACTGTGTTGCATACCCTTTTGCACAGTTTCTACCGCGAGATCCAGAGTGAAGCGGGTTACCCATATATTTACGTACTGCAAGTTGTCCACCAGCCTTATAGGTTGAAAGGTCAACCCATGCAGTCAGACCACATGATGCTTCACAGTTTGAACATGATGTAGGAACGAGCATATACTCAGTTGCTTTGATCCCATCAGGATTATCTTCGCTCTGAACACCATGTCTTCCTGTACCACCTCTTTTCCAGTCATCACCACTTAACTCAGTAAAGCTATCCCACTCTTCCAACGGCGGATAGAATGAAAGTGTCTTTGGAGTAGGTGTGAACTTCGTTTCTGCCATTGCCGGCGTATCAGCTACAGTTTTAAATACACCTGCTGCAAGCGTCGCACCTGCTACAGAGTATGCTGTACCTTTAAGGAAACTTCTTCTGCTTTCGATAAAAGCAGGATTTTCATTATTCATTGATTTTGTCATATATCTCTCCTTAACTCAACGGAAGCATTTGTGGAATTTTAAGCCATACATCTTTTGCCATGTATAGTCCAACCAATGCCAATATAGCTGCAAATCTAAGCAGCGTTTTATTCTCATTTTTCATATTGCCCATAGCGATAAAGAACGGGATGATAAATCCTAGAACCATACCAAACCAGAACTCAATATTGTACTCACCGCCAGCATGTACATAGGCAAGAGTAGCTTCAGCTTCAGATGATTTGAATGAGAAGAAATACTCACCCATATACATCATGAAAGAGAAGAATGTAGCAATTGCAAGAATTAAAGCCAAATCTTTTCTAGCCTCTTTCGTCCATGAGTTTGATACAAAAATAAGTGCAGATGAACCGGCCATAAGAGCTGCCCACATCATTTGCATTACTTCTGCAGGTGCCTGCCATAACTCTCTTGCACTTGATTCTGCCATGATAATCGCAGTATAAAGTGTCACCGGAATAGCTAAAAATACTACAAATGGAAAGATCTTCTCATATACAGCAGAGTTATTTCTAGCCATTGCTGTAAGTTTACATTTCTTACCACCAAGACCTGGGAATGCGTCTGCAACACCGATGACCAACATCACAGTAATAAGCAAGAGGAACAATGAAGCCATCCATGCTCCAACTGTAATTGCTGATGTCCAGTGTGGATGTAAGAAAATATTTACCATTCTGTACGGCTGGTGAAGATCTGTCAATGTAAAGAGTAAGAATATATTTAAAAATACAAATGATAACACTGGCATGATCCATCTTAAGTTTGGCATATCTTCTTTTTTATGTCTATAAAGAAGGAACGCACCTAAGAAGATTACACCTGTACCAATACTTTTTGCCCACATATTAAGCGTAATCATCCATCCCCAAATGATACCTGGAAGTGCGACGTCTAATGTAACAACTGCTTGAGTTGCGTGAATTGAACTTTCTACCATATTAGTGACCTCCCTCTTGTTCATGTGCTGTGTTGTCGAAATCTAAGAAACTGTTATTATCTGTCTTTTCATGTCCAACAAATGGAGCAAGGAATCTATCTATAACGCCATGGTTTGGATCACCAACATGTTCAAGGTGTGTCACATTGTTAAATAGGTTGTACCCTTCAATTCTCTGATGTGCAAGAGGATTCAATGTTTGGTTACCGCCACCCACATAGAAGTGTGTCGGATTCGTATGTTTTTCTGGTTTACGTACTTGTACACCACCTTGATGTTCCATAATATACAGTGAAATATGACTATGGTCATCATCAAGGTCACCAAAGATATTGGCTTCAACAGGACATGCAACCACACATGCTGGCATCATACCGCTCTCGATACGGTGCGCACAGTAAGTACATTTGTCTGCTGTATTTGTTTCAGGGTCCATATAGATCGCTCCATAAGGACATGCCATCATACAACCAGCACAACCGATACATCTCTCACTGTCAACGTTTACAATACCATTCTCTAAATAGTGTAATGCCGATACCGGACAGATACGCTCACAAGGTGCGTTTTCACAATGGTTACAACGTAATGGTGTAAAAGATCTTGCAGTATCCGGGAATGTCCCGATATCAATATATTTTACACGTAAACGCCAAGTACTCAATGGAACTTCATTTTCCACTTTACAAGCAACCTCACAACCTTTACAACCCATACATAGGTTAAGGTCAACTAAGAAACCTAATTTCATGCTTCCTCCTTAAATTTAGCTATCTTATAATAATTATAAGTACCCGTTAATCCGATGAGACCATAGGGAAATGCTTAGATTAATACTATTAAAGTTTGCTTTAAAAAATGGTTATTTATTTAAAGAAACTTTACGTTTTGAATTCAATGTAGCAAATGTAACATTTTTATCAAAAAAAATTGATCAGCACTATCTGCTATTTATATTTCATCAAACTAGTTGCATCTCAGCATCAATGGTCAGACTACTCAGTAAGCCCTGTTAATATTTTGATCATGCCTGCCTGTGCCTTTTCCAGCACATCCAACTCTTCTGTATCCTCTATGGCCATAGAACTCATCCAATTGTAGACAGAAGGGAATCCTAGCTTCATCTCTTCTTCATCTTTCTTCTTGCTAAGGTAGAGTGAACACGGTGCATAGGCTCCTGCTTCCGGTCTTGTTTTAGCGATAGTGTAGATCACCGGCAGTTTACAAACAGAGTAGACTTCATAAAAATCAAATGCTTCATAGTTAGATTCTTCAAAATCATCACCTAAATTGTTATGCCCGGCAATAACAAATCCGTTAGGTGCAAGCTCACCTTCAAAGCCCATTTTGAACTCTTCTAACTGATCTTCCCACTCATCTGGATCCATCTCCATAGTGAAATTCGTAACAAGTTCACCCTTTGGATCTGTTTGCACATATGGTAATGTTTCAAATGAACCGTTTGGCATTGCTTTTTTTAATGTTTGTTTGACAAGTGCTCTTAAGTCATGTAGGGTTTTGTCATCACTTGGCGTTTTCATGATCTTAGCCATCGCTTCTACTGTTAAAGAAGAGACAGAGATCGTTTTTTCACCTTTTTTAGTATAAATAGACATACTCATAGGAGCAAAAAGACCCACATTCGGATATTTTTTTACCAGTTCTAAAACGGTATCCGGTTTGTACAATGTAAAAAGATTATAGATATCAAAACCTGACTCTTTAAACTGCTTCACAAAAGGACCATTCATATCCCTATTGGCTGAGATAACAAAACCTGCGTCTTTAAATGCCTGTTCTATGCTTGCCGGAGTGATTTTCCCATCTGCATTTTCTGAAGTGAATATCTCTATATCTGCAGCTGTACTTTTAACAGCAGCAGGTGCTTGAGCTGCACCCTTTACAGTTTCTTGGGCTATTACACCCGTAACGATCAATGATGCACAAAGCATCCCTTTAACTAACAATTTCATATTTTATTTCCTTTAGATTTTTATACCGTAATATAACAATCTTCTGTAAATAATATGTAAAAGTTTCAAGCTAAATCATGGTTGGGCATAGGTATAGCCCCGAAGCTGTCTCTCTATGATCTCAACGATACCTGCAGTTGCGAAACCTATATCATCAAGCAGATCTTTTTTATCGATATGCAGTGTTCTCATAGTATTTCCGCACGCAATGAACTCTACATCATAGGTCATGAGCGCTTCTATACGTTTTCGTACCTCGACATCACCTTTTTTCAGTAAAGACTTTAATCCCTGACCATAGGCTACGATCACCACTTCGGTATTTTCCGGTCTATAGAACTTCATGACATTATTGACAGTACTTAAAATACGGTTTATCTCTTTGAGATCACCGCTAGGTATACCAAATACGAGTTGTCTAGGATTATCAATTGCTGGTTTGGGTTCGGCAAACTCTGTCTCTGCTGTTGTAAAACTGAATACACATATGAATAATATCAATATTTTTTTCATTATTTCTCCTTTACCTCTGTTTTCTTTTGGCTTCTCTTAATATCTCAAGAAAATCCGTTTTGTTCCATGCTCCGGGTATATTCATTAACACTTTAGCATTTTCGTCTATAAAAATAAAACTGGGTGTCAATTCCGTTTTTAGTCCTAAAGGAAGCTCCGTAGTAGAAATATCGATCGAGACAGGGATAAAATCTTTTTCTACCAACGCTACAACCTCATTTTCCACCATCACCTCTCTCTCCATTTTTTTACAGAAGTAACAATCTTTCGTCATGACTTTAAGCATGATGATTTTATGCTCATTCTTTGCCTTTTTCAGAGCTTTTTCAAACCCTTCATAGCGTACACTATGTTCTTTTATAACCTTCTCATCAAAGTCGTATATATACGTACTTACTGCTTCAAGTTCATCTTCGCTGATCTTTCCTTCAAGACTTGGCATGGTTTGAAAAGACTGCATCACTTCGTCTAAACAGAGACTTTTTTGGCTATCCGGGTGCAACACATACTCACTGATAAATGCTGCCACTTCCATACGATGTATCTCATTGTCACCTTTAGGATCTCCTATACTCTTTTTCAATCTATAGGAGAGCTGGTTTAACGTAGGAGCAGTCAGCTTAAGTAGTGTATTGTTATAGTCTTGAAAATTCTCTTTGAGTTTAGACATAGGGATATAGCCCTGATGACAAGAAGCACATTTTTTTTCATACACTTCCTTCCCTTCCATCGCATAGAGTGCATGTAAATATAACAACATAGCTAAAGCTATTCTCATTCTTCATCCTCATCATACATTTCAAGTTCCCGGTACGCTTCAAAGACATTACGGCTATGCAATACATCATAAAGTTTCATCTTCTTATACTTGGGCATGGTTACTGTTTTGGTGATCTCTTCCATAGAAATATCATTATCCAGTGCATCGAGTACCTCTTCTTTCATTTCAAGAAGGTAGGCCTTAAGTGCCTTGGTAGCATTGGCATCAGTTTGATACCCGTGTCCGCCTATGATGACCTGAGGATGCAGTGCATCTATTTTTGCCAATGCCTTGATGGAACCTATGATCGAACCATCACGTATAGAAGTCAACCTCCCATTAAACACCAGATCTCCTGCAAAGAGTACTTTTTCACCCGGTAAGTATACGATCAGATCACCCTGAGTGTGTGCTTTTGCTACCAATTGCTGAATTTCAAAGATCTTTCCACCGACATTAAGTGTGAGGTTGTGATCTACAACAGTATCAAGGTTTACGATCTCCGTCTTACCGTAAATTTCACTGCCCAAACTGCGCTGCATCCGTGTTTCCATACCAATAACTACATTTTGTTCATACGTCCTTGGACCTATCAACAAAGCGCCTTTGCTCTTATAAAAACTATTACCTAACCAGTGATCGTCATGATCATGTGTATCAATCACATACTTTACAGGGAGATTTTGGATCTTTTGCATCTGAGTATATGCCTGTTTGGCATATGCATAAGTAGGGCCGCTGTCTATGACAACAAACCCTTGTTTTGTTTGGACAAAACATGTATTAACCATATTACCACCATTTTCCTTGGTGATATTTTCGAGTGCACCAAAAAAGCAATGTACATCTTCAGAGACCTTCACAGGCGTCAAATGATATTCGTACGCCTCAGCAGTCCATAAAAACAGACATAGTGCTATGATGCTCCTCATTCATACTCCTAGAAAAGGTAGTTAAACTCTAAACGATACTCGTTATAAGAAACATCTGTTTTAAGTCCACCACCAGTCGTTACAATATCATCATCAGCAGTAATAATACCGATACGTGTTCTCATTTGAAGTCTTTTTGTGATATTTGTCCAAGTATCCAAGTGCCATACATTACTGTCAGCCTGCGTACCAGGTTTAGTATCATCAAAATCTTGAATCGCATATCTTAAACTTGCTGTCCATGTAGAGTTGAACTTATAGTGTGCTCTTGCCATGAATGTTTCTGTATTTGCTTGCCAGTTATATTGTGCCATTGCTCTTGTAAATCCACCCGTAGGGAATCCTCTCCATGGAGCCAAGATATCCGCTTCATCAGCCACTTTTGAGTAACCAAGTCTAAAGTAACCTTTTTTGTTTGGCATTTCAAGGTCAGCTCTTGCACAGAAAAGGCTAGAATCAAGTGAACCTACTGCACCTGCATCATAACCAACTTCATTGGCTTTAAGGTTAGCGCCACCTACTGCTCCGCCACCATCATCCATTTGATGGAAATATCTCACACCAGGTCTTACTGCCCAACCGTTATCCAGGTTGAATCTGTAGTGTGCTTCAGCCACAATATCTGTCACGACATCAGGCACTGTTAAAGCACTTAAAGTAAAGTCTAAATTGTCTATCGCTTTTGTCTTGATATCCCCTAAGAACATATCATGGTTCGGATCTTCACCAGCAGCTACGAAGTTTGCATAAGTAAGTCCTTTGTGAACACCAGCATCATCATTGTTACCCCAGCTATCACCTGCAGCATCCTTAAATGTCACAACATCATGCGCATCTTCATGGTCTCTCAATTTTTGTTTAGCGAACCAAGCTACTCTTGCTGTAGTTTTTGATGCTACTTTTGCACTGACAGAAATACCATCAAAGGTATTTGGAATCATTTTTGTGTCATTTGAAGCCGTAAATACTGATTCAAACAATTGGCGACCTGCTTTCGCATCTACTGTACCATTGTTGTATTCCAAATATGCCTGACCGAGTACTGACATACCGTAAGCACCTGTATGCTTCACTTTATATCTGCTGAATGTATCTTTACCAGCTTTTACGAATCCTATATCCGCATCATCCTCTCTAAAGAAATCAGGATTTAAAGAACCGTAATAGCCCATCGTAAAGCTAAACCCGTCCAATACAGCTGATTTATAGATAAGGCTTCCACCTAGACCCCAAGCTTGATTATCTTCACCGGCTGCTTCATCATCCCAATCCCAGTAGAATGTATTTGATCTGAGTCTTCCATAAAAGATACCTTCACCAAACATATCACGGATATTGTCAACGCTTCCTGGTAAAGTGTTATATACAACAGTCATATTACCTTTGAGTTTGCGTTTAGGTGTGTCTTTTTTAACCTCTACTACCGGTTCAACTGGTGCAATATCTCCACCTGCCATCGCAGATGTACCCATACATAACAGCACTGATGCCGCTAAACTAATTTTTATTCTTCCCTTGTTCATTTTTTACCCCTTTTATTATTTTAAGTCGTAATGACTTTATTAACGATGTGTTATAATATGACTGTGATTATATCACAACCTCCAATGCCCCGTCCTTCAAAAGGAGACTACAACATTTCTAATAGAAAGACGAGGCACGGTTTTAACTTATGAACACTTCGCACCTTCAACCGGACATCCACAATCCATATCCAATATTTTCACATTAGACTCCATTGGAATGTCGATCACTTTTTGTCTACGAATGTAGTCGCTGACCACTTCATAGACTGGACGTATCGCTTTTTCATCAAGGTTTTCACCTACATTCTGAAGGTTTCCTCCCCATGATGAGACCCTATAGGTCTTTTCCATATCAATAGGCTTGCCACCAATCATAAAGTCAGAAATACGCTTTCCGGATGGGGCAGATATAGTGATGCTGTAACTTGCACCTGTAATTCTACTCATGTCACCACCTTGCTGTAAAAGCGGGTTGGAGTTAAATACATTGTCTGCTATATCTTCCATCAATTTTGCTATCACTTTACCTTTGAGGTCAAAGGTATAGACCTCAGGGTATGTGATCGCTGTCATCTCATAGACATTGTCTTTTAAGATGTCATCACCCGGAAGCACTGTTGTACCCCATCTGTATCCTGGGTTAAAGTTGATATCACATTTCATCTCATCTTGAATGGCCATACCTATAAGCGAATCAAACGTTGAGTAGAAAGTATCTCTTTTATAGAGAAGTCCTTTGGTTGTACCGAGCACTTCATTGAGCTCTTTATTGTAAGGTTTATACCATTTTTCAATAAGCTCTTCACCCGCTTTATCCGCAGGGATAAGATTTGAAGCTACAGGTATGAGTTTATAACTGTAACCCGCTACTTTTTTATCTTTAATATCCAGATCAAGTCTAGAGATATATTTACCGTGGCTTCCAGAGATGATAATCACCGTATCATTCACAATAATTGGCTCCGGACTAGGATCATGTGTATGCCCACTTAAAATAAAGTCAACACCAGTCACTTTTTTAGCCAGTTCCTGATCTACAGAGAACCCGTCATGACTCAGTACAACGACTGCATCCACTTTCTTCTCATTACGAAGTTCATTCACATACTCTTGAAGTGTTTCATGACGTAACGCAAAACTCCACCCTTCAGTAAACTTTTTAGGGTTCGCCGTAGAAGTGAACGGGAATGACTGTCCGATGATACCAATCTTTGCTCCACCTATCTCCTGGATAGAGTATGGTGGGAAGATCAGCTCTTCAAACTCATCTGAGAATGGATCATTGTCGATCACGTTTTGAGAGATAAAATCACCTTTCAGCATACCGATCAATTCATGAACACGCTCTTTACCATAGGTGAATTCCCAGTGCCCGACCATTACATCTACACCCAGATAGTTTTGCGCATCTACGATCGCTTCACCGTCCGTTTTGAGTGCAACTGCTGTACCTTGCCATGTATCACCACTGTCTACAAGAATGACGTTCTCTTCACCTCTCTCTTTTTTGACATGATCAATGATGGGCTTCATATGTGCAATACCACCCATCTTACCGAACTTCTTAGCAAGTTCAGTAAAGTCATTGTGTGTATCAAAATATGCATCTAATGAACCTGGCTGGATACCGTAATACTTTTGAAAACTCTCACCACAGATGAACCCTGGTGTACCTACCAGGTTCTTAGCTGAGATCAGTGTAGATGGTTCTCTCCAGTAAAGCGGCTTAAGGTGCGCATGCAAATCACAAATATGTAAAATGGTTGCTTTACCTTTTGCCTTGAAATCTACGATATCAGAAAAACTCAAGTTCTTGATACGCTCTTTACCTGCTTCACCGGCAAAAAGATTTGTTCCTCCAGTTGCACCTAGTAAACCTAGTGTTGCAGCAATCTGGAGGAAGTCTCGTCTATCTATTTCCATTATCTCACCTTATCTCTTCAAACCAGGAATGGCCATTGTTTTTTTCTTATCGGCTGCAAGTTTATTCACATATACTTCCAACGCATTCATCTCTTTAGACCCTAAAGGAATCACTGCAAGCAATGCATTTTTCATACATCCTTGAAATCTTCTTTGTGTGGTTCTAAGACTTGACTTTGTCATACGGTATGCTGGCCATGTACCAGCAACATTGTTGTCACCCAGATCCGGAAGCGGCTGTGTTCTAAGTACTTGTCCAACGATATCTGCGCTGTGACAAGAGTTACAAGCAAGCCCTCTTCCACCTCTTGGGGTCATATATGTTTTTTCACCTAATGCATAGGCTGCTTTAATGTGCTCATCTGCATTAACATCGATATTAATCACTTCATCATTTGCCAATGACTTTACATAAGCAAGCATAGAGAACATTTTCCCGGATTTGAGTTTTGATTTCTCTTGACCTTGCTCTACTTGCATTGCTTGCAGTACTTGATCTATCCCGACAACATTACCAAGTTTTGCGATATATCTTGGGAAACCTGCAATATACTTCGGTAACTCTTTTTCAGAGATCCCTAAAAATTTTGCTAAAGCAGCTTCTCCGCCCAATTCTTCTTCGAACATTTCCCCACCTTCTTCTACAAAGATATCCGCAGGGTTGTTTTCTAGCATTTCTGCATACATAGCTCTATCAGCATCGCTCATAGCAAACTGATCACCGGCACTTAACGTTACGGTTCCTATGGTTGTCAAAAGAGCTAAAGGTAATAGTACTCTTTTCATTGCTTATCCTTTTGGCTTAAGTTTTTTACTCTTAGAGTTTTTCTCACCCGTATTGTCTGTATAATCAACCGTGATTTTACCTTTACCAGGTACTTTTAGGTTTACAGAGAAATAAGGGTTTGTTGAAACAGTTTCCCATACTTTCATAGTCGTAAACGGTTTACCATCTAAAGAGAAAGTAATATTGTCAATATAGTGTGCTGGTATGATCTCTCCAGTCTTTTTATCTTTTTGCAAACCAGTATCCATCGGGTGGATTACGATAAAATCAACTTTTACCACATCTCCCGCTTTATACTTTTTAGGTTTGATTTTTATCATCGATTTTCTTTTTTCTGCCATCTGTTTTCCTTTGTAATAATTATCGTACTTTCAAAGAAGGGTCATGCCAATCTTTGATTCCTCAAGCTAAAATTTATATGCTTAAAACATCTCTTTATGAGATCAACCACATCCACCGATCGTTACTTTAACACTCTTCGCTGATTTCATAAATGTACCGTCACTAAGCTCTACCAAGGCAACCACATCTTGTGTTCCACCCAATTTGATTCTTGTTGCAAAATATCCTCTTCCGTTTAACGGAGTAAGCATAACGTCTGCACATCTTGCATTACCGTTTTTAGTACTTAATACATGGATCGCTTTTACATAATTGTTCTCTTCCATAGGATTATCTACATCTACTTTTACAGGTACAACTGCACCGTTTTCAGCAATTTCAGGTACTGTCAACTTTACTTTGTCACTGTCTGATACCGCTTTTCCGCCTGTGATCGCTGCTACAGCAGCATCATAACTTAATACGTTTCCACCCTTTGGTGCTTCTTTCGCCAATAATGCCGAAGGTGTCACTGTCGCTGCTACAGCTGATGCTGCACAGATACTCTTGATAAAATTTCTTCTTTCCATTCTTTATTTCCCTTTATTTTTTCTTTTTTTCTGATACTACGTACGCAGTGTAATCACAAATCTCTTGCTCAGTAAAGAGCCCTGTTGTAAGATTAACAGTCATATGTGTATTTGGATTATCCACTCTAGGATCTGCAATTTTCTGGTAAACAAATTGTGCATCTCTTACTTTAGTATCTAGGAACATTTCCTTGTACCCTGTAAGGCTTGGACCGATGTTTCCTGCACCTTTTGCACCTTCAATGTCATGACATGCTACACAGTTACCATACTGTTTAGGTGATTTTTTCACTTTACCATCTTTACCTTTTTTCTCAACAAACTTAGCCAACCCAGCTGGTAGTTTGCCCTTTGCTTTTTTACCATTGAGATTATGGAACATAAATTCCCCTCTGGCAATTGCCTGAGCATCTGTAAGATCGCAGCTCTTTGGCATTGTGAACGTTTTAGCTGCCGGGAATAGATCTTTCTCTATTATCTTTGTTGCATCTGGCATATCATATGCTTTTGTCAAATCCACAGCACTTAGTGATGCTGAAGCTGATAAAAACAATGTTGCATAGGCAAAACATTTGATTTTTGTATGCATTCATACTCCTTTTTATTATGATTACAGGAAGCATCATAACAAAGGAATGTAAAGAAAGTGTAAAAATGTAAATAACCCTGTATAAAATTTAATTATTGAGAGATATGTGTGTTTATTGTATGGAGTATCAGAAGATATACTTAAAAGTTGTACCCTCACCGAACTTTGAATTGACCTCTAAAAGAATATCTTCCTCATCAATAATTTTCTTTACGATATTCAAACCTATACCAAAACCACCTTTGGCTTCATTTTCTCTATAGTATCGTGAAAATATTTTACTGGTATCCTTTATACCGACACCATGATCTATGACCTCAAAGACTATATGGGCATCCTTCTTATATACGCTGACCTCAACATCACTATTGTCATTACTGTATTTGATCGCATTGGAGATCGTATTGTCAACAATACGCTGCAGTTTGGTTTTTGAGAATGTATGTATAAGTCCCGGAAGGATATTCGTATGGAGTTGTATCTGCTTGAGGTTTGCTATCTCTTGAAAATAATCAACCCTATTTTGGATAAATTCACCAAAGTCCAAGTCACTTTTTTTATACTTAACCCTCCCTTCTTTCACAAGATAATCCATATCATTGTATATTGTAGCAAGTGTTTTGGCAGCAGACTTCATACGCAATAGGTATTTATTTTCACCATATTTGCTGGCAAAAAGATCAGAATTAAGGTTTATGATACTCAAGGGCGTATTGATCTCATGCATAGAATCTTTGATAAAATTATCAAGCTGCATATTGAGTTTTTCAAAAGGCCTTGAAAAATTTCTAAGCAGTAAAAATGAAAATATAAATAGAGCGATCACAATCGCGATCATGACCATAGCAGCAAAAAAGTAAATATTATTGGCCGTATGCACAGTAGAGACCAATAAATAGTTCGCACCGAAATAATAAGCGTTTGGAAGGGGATAGACATAATAATAACGATTTCTTTTTTGATGAAAACCTTCCGTAAAGGACAAAGGTTCAAACTCTAAATTTGAAAAGATCACCTCATACTGGTCCGTGTAGAGTGCCGCTTTATATTCTTTATAGCGCGGGAAATGATACACTTGATCTTCATTTTGGTAGTGCTGCATAGAAGTGATGATCTTCTTGGCCTGCGATTCAAGGGAGAGTTTTACTTTTGCTTCATCTATCTGCAAAAGCAACTGCACATAGACTACAAGCGGTGCTATCAACAGAACAGCTAATATCCCGGTATAGATAAACGCATATTTACGGGCAAAATCATCGGTATTAAAAATCAATGCTATACCCTACACCACGTACATTTTTAATAAAATCTTTTTCAAGTTTCTTACGTAAACTACCTACTTGTACACGGATATTGGCAGGATCCACCCACTCTCCCCATACCTCTTCCCAAAACATTTCACAACTTACGACAGAGCCTCTTTTTTTGATCAGAAGTTCCAGTATCTTTGCCTCTGTTTTAGCGAGCTGTACCGTTTCACCATTAAACGTAAGTTTCATCTTTTTAAGGTCATAACTATACCCCGATGGCAGTGCTATGCTCTCTTCTGATGAAGCGAAACACTGTACTTTCATCACCTGCTCTACCCGTAACTTCAGTTCTGCCAGATCAAAAGGTTTCCGTATATAATCACAAGCACCACACTCATACCCCCGGCTTAGATCATCGATATCTGTCAACGAGGTAATGAAGATAGCCGGTGTTACATTGCCGTCTTCCCGTAACTCTTCCAGCATTTCAAAACCGCTTTTTTCACCAGGTACTTTCACATCCAGAAGCAGCAGATCATAGACATTCTCGTAAATCGCATCATATGCTGCATCAGAATCAGTGAAACATTCAACCTCATATCCGCTCTCTTCTAAAAATTCACTCATACTGAGTGCAAGTATTCTTTCATCTTCTAATATTAGTATTTTCATTTTATCGTTCCTGACTTTTTCTCATTATGCTTATTTTCAACAATAATATCGATAAGCTCATCTTTACTGTATCCATATAGTATACGTTTCGCTTCCACTTCAAGTTCTTTTTTATCTTCTTCATTCAACTTCGGTAAGATCCCTATGAGTTCCTTGTCATAGACATTACGAAAACTATCATGTGGCGTCTGCCATGCCTCTACCACATTTTTTATATCTTCATCTGAGAACTGAGTGAAGACCGACACACTTTGATCTGCTTTTTCATGTTGTTTCAGTGCATCCTTGGAGATACACAAAAGGTACATCCCGATCTGTTTCCCTGCTCCGTTCAACATAGGTTCATACAAATAAAGAATGCCATCTTCATACTCATAATTATTGAGCAACAAAGATTCCCAGTCTAACATCTCTATTTTATCCACGTATTGCTGGTTATAGTTTTGATTGGAGATCACATATCCGTTTAAGAGAGGAAAATTTCGCATCAATTCGGCTTGTTCCAGATATTTCTCATCCATCAATGCAAAAAGTTCGATACCTTTTTTACGTAACTTAAGTGTAAAGTCATCGATAAATTTGATCACTTCTAGATAACCGAGAACCTTATCTCCACTGCGCATAGGGATCGTAGCTTTCAGTGTAAGCAATCTACCTGTTTCCATCCCTACTTTTGGATGGCTGTTCTTATCCAGTGAGGCCAGATCCTCCCTGAACCACCAGATAGGCATCCCTTCATACCCTTCATCCCAACTTCGTGCAAAAATAAAAAAGTCCGGGGTGAGTACTTGGATACGCAGGGTTTTTACATGTGTATATTTTTTAAACCGTTCTGTGATCTTACTCAAGATGCGATACCCTTGAGACTCATCACCTGCGGTCAATGCATTTTTAAGTTCGCCATCTTCAGAGAGTGCCAAAGACAATGAGAGAAGATCGGCCATCTCATAGTCAAGTCCTGATCTAAAATCAGTGACCAACTGATCTCCCAGACTAATGAGTCTGTCTTCTTTACTTTGTTTTACAAAGAAGAAAACAGAGATAAAAAGAATCATCAGTACACCAAAAGTAATATAGGCTGCTATTTTACTGATGTACTTTGAAGGGGTACATGATTTCATTTTTACACGCATAAAGTGGGGTCCTATTCCTTATTATTTACAATTTTTTAATATTATAACGCTATCCTATCTTAAACTTACTAAAAGGAACATACATGAAAAAAATTCTCTTCAGCCTACTCCTGACTCTAGGCATAGTGTACGCACAGGAATCCTCTGCCAAAGTAGTATATGATTTGACCACCAAAGATCTGGATAATTTCGAACTGCGTATTTTAAGTGCTACCGTAGCCAATAAAGCATATTATGAAAGTAGCCTTCGTGAACTTGATGTTGCCGTTATCATCCATGGAGGTGCCTACAAGTTCTTTCTAAAAGACCCTGCAAATAGCAAGTTCAAAGACGATAAAGCATTGCTTTCTACCTATCAGGCACTTGGAAAACGTATACAAACACTGGCCGACATTTATGATGTTGAATTTTTGGTATGCGGGGTCGGCTTACGGAAACATGATCTAGAAAAAAAAGATGTCTATGACTTTGTAAAGGTCATCCCGAATGCATCGATAGGTTTGATCGACAAGCAGAATGAAGGATATGCCTATATACCTATCAGGGATTAATAGGTGAGAAGTGGCATAGATCAACGAGAGATTTTAAAGCGTAAAAGAGAAGGTAGAACCTTTTTCTTCTTCGCTCTGAATCTCTAGTTCTGTACCGTGTAACGCAAGGATACGCTTGACAATGGAGAGTCCCAGTCCCATAGAGTTATCCCAGCTGTGTGTACCCGAACGATAAAACTTTTTGGTCACTTTGGTAATGTCCGAAGAGGAGATACCTGCACCTTTATCTATCACCGATATGTGCCCTTGATCCATCGTGATCACCACTTCATCTTTGGAATATTTCAGTGCATTTTCTATCAGGTTTTTGAGTACGATCTCCATAAGTGTACGATCCGCTTCGATCATATAGCTACTCCCTTGCAAGACGATCTCTCTTTGAGGGTACTTCTCTTCCAAGGATGTGGTCACTTCCTGTGCCAGGATATAAAAGTCAAACTGACTCGGATGCAGGGTGGCTTCACCACTCTCAAACTTATTCCATAGCACCAGTCTACCAAGAAGTGCTTCTATTTTTACCCCGTTGTTATAAATCTTATTTAAAAATTTTTCCTGCAATGCCTGAGGGATCTCTTTATCTTCCTCCAGTGTCTGTGCATATCCCATAATGGAAGCGATAGGGTTACGAAACTCATGGGCGATCGCTGAGATCATATCGGCACGCTGACGATTTTTAAGCTTTAGTTTTGCATTATATCGCTGCTTTATCTCTTCACGTTTCTTGGCACTGTCAAGGACTTTGATCAGGTTCTGGTTAATATCTTCAAACTCTTGGGTAAAAAAGTGTGCCTGATAGTCTATCTTCTCTGTTTTTTCAAGATTTTCCAAATATGTGTTGATAAGCCGGAGTTCATTCTCCATACGACTGGCCCCGCGGTTGATCGCATAAATAAAGATGGAGAAGCCTGCTATCAAAAGCACTATAGCGAAAAAAGCACTGTCGGATTCAGGAATAAAGAGATAAAAGAGCGTACTGAAGACGAATCCTGTAAAAACGGCCAGCGTTACAAGTCTGGCCATAATATACTCAGTAAAGTGAGGACGTCTAAAGATCATAAGTCAAAGACCTCACTCTCTTCTTCGATCTCCTTTAGAAAACTTAAAAAATCTTCTGTAGCAAAATAGCCTACTACAGATTCAAACAGTTCCTGATCAGGCTGCATAAAATAAAAACTCGGGATGGCGCCGGTGAACTCCTCAATACGATCCGCGGTTTTTTTATCGGATCTTTGCACTCTTAACAAGATATAAGACTGCAGTTTATCCTGTACGTTCGGATCTGACAAGGCACCTTTTTTTATATTCTTACACCATTTACACCGTGTGTCTTCTACCATGATCATGACATTCTTATGCTCTGTTTTGGCACGTTCAAAAGCATGATCCATATCTGTTTCCCAATTTAGCTTCTCAAAGATTCCAAGTGTTTCTCCATGTTGACCCTTGAAGGTCACATTCTTCTCTGATTTGCTTCTCTCTACGCCACTTGCAGAAGAAAAGAGCAGCCCGACCCATACAATAATGGTGATGATACCTTGACTCTTTAACACTGATCTCTACTTTTTTTCTATGTCATTGATATAGTAGATAAAATCCTCTACATCTATATACCCTAGAATTTCGTCTGAGATGACTCTGTCTTCATTCATAAAGAAAATAGTAGGGGCACCTTTTACTTCCGGCAATTCAGACATTGCAAAAGCATCTTCTCTCATGACTTTGACGGTCACAAACTTTTCAAGTCTCTTCTCTACCGCTTCATCCGATAACGTACGGTGTTTCAGTTTTTTACACCATCTACAGTTTTCAGCTTCGACCAAAACCATGATGTTTTTATGCTCTTTTTTTGCCAAGGCAAATGCCGTCTCTAAATCTTTGCTCCACTCTATCGAAAAAAGCATACTTGAGAGAAGCAAAACGCCTACTACTATTTTGTTCATATCGATCCTTCATTAAAATGTTTCACTGTATCTTTAAATACAGCACAAAGTGCTTCAACTTCTTTGATGGATGTTCTTTCATTGGGTGCATGAATGGTATCATTGATTACACCGAACTCTACAACATCTATGCCAAAAGCCCCCATAAACCTGGCGTCACTGGTACCACCGGCAGTAGAAAATTTTGTTTCTACTCCAGTAATATTCTTGATACTTGAAGTGAGCTTTTGTACGATCTTTGAGTCTCTTTTGGTGACAAAAGGGTACGAGCCCTGCGTTAACTCCAGAGTATAATCCAAACCGTCAAAGCATTTGTCTATGTGAAGTTTAACCTCTTGTTGTGTAGTTTTAGTGGAGTTACGTACATTGAACATCATTTTTAATGCGCCCGGTGTCACGTTGGTCACTTCCATACCTGCACGGATATCCGTGATCACCATTTTACTCGGTGCAAAATCATCATCACCCTGGTCCAGATCTACCCCTGCGATTTTATCTAGAATAGGCGCTATCTGATGGACCGGGTTGATCGCTTTCTCCGGATAGGCAGCATGCCCCTGTTTACCGTTCAACGTTAGGTATCCATTAATAGAACCACGTCTTCCTATCTTGATCGCATCACCAAAGACTTGCTCGCACGTTGGTTCTGCAACGATGCAGTAATCGGGTAGGAAGTTTATCTCTTTGAGGTGCTTAAGCATCACAGCCGTACCATATTTGCCTTCACCCTCTTCATCAGAGGTAAGCAGTACGGAGAGGGTACCTTCAAAATGTTCACTCTCTTTACACGCTTGCACAAAAGCAGCCACACCGCTTTTCATATCCTGTGCACCGCGGGCATAAATATTGCCCTCTTTGATCACGGGGACAAAAGGATTTGTATCCCACTTATCTCCTGCTGGAACGACATCCACATGTCCTGCAAAACAAAGATGCGGGCCCTCAGAGAACTTTTTACTTAACATCAGGTTTTTCACACCCTCTTTGTTTACATAGATCGCCTCATACTCATCAAGGTACTCTTCTATGAATTTTAACGATCCTGCATCATCAGGTGTCAAAGATTCAAAACTTAACAGTTTAAGCAATAGGTCAACTACATTCATTCAGACTCATTTATTTATAAATTTTTCTACCATTGAGAGATACTCATCCAGATTTTCAAAACGGTGATTCCCGCCATACTCAACGATAACTTTGTGTGTATTATAGAGAGATTGTGCTTTAGTATAATCCAACACTTCATCCCCGCTTTGCAAAAGCAGAAGATACCTCCCATTATCAGGGGCTGTTTGTAACATTTTGAGCTGTTCAAGATAGACCGGTTTAAACTCAAACACCTCTTCATCACAAAAACGTTTTTGCCACCCTGTATAGGCAGCCAATGTTTCCCATGGGCGGGTCGATGGATTCAGCAGTATGGCTTTCATACGGTATTTTTCAGCCAAAACAGTTGCATAATATCCACCTAGCGATGAACCTACCAAGCAGTCAATTTTTGTAGATCCCAAGATCTCTTCAATCAATGCCAGTGCATCAATAGGTGAAGGGGGAAGATCCGGTGCGATGACATTGTCTTCACCAAAATAGGATTTAAGGAGTAAAGATTTATTCCCTTCTCCGCAAGATGCGAAACCGTGAAGATAGAGGATTTTAGACATTTTATTTTTCTATTTCACCCTGGTAGGTCACGATACCCCCAAAATGGTTCACTGCACCTGTATGTCCATGTTGCTTAAATACATGTTGTACCTGTCCACTTCTGCTGCCTGTACGACAGGTAAAGATGACTTTCTTCTCTTTGGTCTCATCAAAAAACGCTTGTGCCCATTGTTGAAAAGCAGTCGTAGGTTTCAGCATGTCCACACCTTTGATATGGCCCATGTCATACTCCATCTCTTCTCTTACATCGACCAAAAGGAAATCTACTTTCCCTTCATCGCGTGCTTCCAATAAAATTTCTAATTCTTCCGAATTAATATCATCTTTTTCAAGTAACTCTTGCATACTGTGCTCTCCTGACTAAAATAATCAGGTATTATAGTCAATCAAAATTATAACTTGCTGTTAAGTTAAAAATACTCTTTGCTTAACTATTTGCTTCACGGTACTCAGGTGTACAAAAGATTTGACAATGGCATATACCATCTTCAGGGAGCTCTTTTTCAATCGCAGGTTTACATGGACAGATCCTGTCATCCACACTTTTGAATTTACCCGGCTTTGACTCATCGGGTTCAACCATGAAACATGGACAGAATCTTTTTCCATACAGTAGTTTGTGGCGTGAGAGCCCCATGATTATGGCTTCATTGACCTCTTCATTGCTGTTATAAACCCACCCTTTACTTTCACATACTTTATCCGTAAACGCTTTTGTCTTTACCAGTTCTGCTTTAAATTCTTCTGAGTTCATATCCAATTTCTGCATCGTTTATACCCTTTATCTGTTATTTACTTGTAGTTATATCTTAAACTAAATTAATATATAATAATAGCCATTATAAAAATAGACCATAAATAAGGGATATCATGCAAATTGATCACACTGTTTTAGAGAAACTTGAAAAACTTTCACACTTAAAGATCGACGATTCTAAAAAAGAAGAAGTGATCGAACAACTCTCAGGTATCCTGACTTATGTAGATAATCTCAATGAACTTGATACCGAAGCCTTAGATGCTTCCTTTTCAACGCTTGAAGGTGGAACACCTTTAAGAGCTGATACTCCTAGAGAAACCGATGATATTGCCAAAGATATCCTCTCTCATGCACCCCAGGCAAATGATGACTTTTTCATCGTACCAGCGATCATTGAATAAGTGAATTACATGTTAAAGATCTATGGTATAAAAAATTGTGACAGTGTCAGAAAAGCGATAAAATATCTTAAATCCCATGAGATAGACTATGAGTTTATAGATTTTCGTGAAACACCAGTGGAGCAGGAGACTATCGATTCATGGTTAGAACATACCGATATCAAAACCCTCTTCAATACCAGAGGCACGACCTACCGCACCTTAAAACTTAAAGAACTGAATCTTTCTGATGAAGATAAACAACAATGGCTTGCAAAAGAGAACATGCTCATCAAACGCCCCGTTATTACGCTTGATAACAAGGTGATAGTTGGGTATAATGAGTCTCAATATCTAAAAACCATACATTAATAAAAGGATAATCATGGCTGCTTTTGATATCAAAAAACTGCTTCAGAGTGTTGTTACACATGGTGCGTCTGACCTCCACCTCGTAAGTCGGACAGAACCGCAGATAAGACTCGACGGTGTACTTAAACCTGTTAATCTTCCTGCACTCACAGGGGAGGATATCGAGGAGATGTGTTACTCTCTTATCACAGAGAAACAGAAACAACAATTTGAAGAGCATGATGAACTGGACTTCGCACTCTTGCTTCCTGGTATCGGGCGATTCAGGGCAAACTACTATCGTACATTAGGGGACACTGCCGCTGCATTCAGGATCATTCCTATTGATGTACCTTCTTTGGATGATCTGGGTGCGCCTGAAGTCTATAAAAGTCTTATCAAGAGAGAAAAAGGGCTTATCTTGGTCACAGGGCCGACAGGTTCTGGTAAATCAACCACACTGGCTGCCATGCTCAATGAGATCAACCTTCATGAACAAAAACACATCGTTACCGTGGAAGATCCAGTGGAATTTATCCACCAGAACAAAAAATCTGTCTTTTCTCACAGAGGTGTAGGTGAAGATACTGCTTCTTTTGCTACAGCACTGAAATATGCCATGCGTCAAGACCCCGACATCATACTGATCGGGGAGATGAGGGATAAGGAAACCATTGAAGCCGGGCTTACTGCGGCTGAAACCGGTCACCTTGTATTCGGTACCCTGCATACCTCTTCGGCACCGGGAACCATTAACCGTATCATCGATGTATTTACAGGGGATGAACAACCGCAGATTAGAGCCATGATTGCCTCTTCACTGGTGGCTGTTATCGCACAGGCGCTTCTCCCTAAGTTGGGTGGAGGCCGTGTCGCTGCTTCTGAGATCTTGGTAACCAATCACGCGATTTCAAACCTCATTCGTGAAGATAAGGTACACCAGATCTATTCACAAATGCAACTGGGACAAGGTGATACAGGTATGCAGACGCAGACACAGGCACTGCTTAAATTCCTCAAAGATGGGAAGATAAGCCGTGACGTTGCTATGCAGTATGCCAACAGACCGGCTGAACTTTCTGGAAAAATATGATCATCACAAAAACCTCTCTAAAAACATTTTTAGAGAGATATAGATACAATACGCAAAAACTATAGTAAAAACAGGGGATAATATGGATTTTTCAATGGAAAGTTTTTCAATGATGGATTTTAATTACTTTGATGTCACCATCTCAGCCATTGTACTGATACTCGGGATCAAAGGTTTTATGCAGGGATTTATCAAAGAGATCTTTGGTCTTTTGGGTCTGGTAGGCGGTGTCTACTTCGCTTCTAGACTCTCTGATAAAGCTGCGACATTTATTGATACGAACTTTTTACCTTTAGAGAATGCATCCCTATTAAAACTTATCGGTTTCCTTGCCATTTTGATCATTATTTGGGTCAGTGCTACTATCCTTGGGACGATATTTTCCAAACTAACCAGTGAAAGCGGTCTAGGTTTTCTCAATCGTCTTTTTGGTTTCATTGCAGGAGGCGGGAAGTATTTCCTTATTTTTGCATTGATCGTGACTGCTTTATCGAATGTCACACTGATCAAAGATAATTTGGAAAAGTACATCAATGATTCTGTACTTTATCCTTACCTTAGAGCAACAGGTTCATACCTTATCAACCTTGACACCTCTGATCTGGGACTGACTGTTTCAGATACAAAAGAAGTCGTTGCTCCGGATGAAACGAATGTTTCCGTTGAGACAAATACTTCGATCACCGAAACCAATAGTACGAATACTACTATAGAACAATAAGGGTACGTATGATTGAATATCCTCTACTTTTAGAAAAGTTCCAAACCCTTCTGAAAGAAAACGGACTTAAGTTCACGAAACAACGAGAGCTTGTTTTAAAGTTCCTTTACGAAAACAACGGACATTTTACACCTGAGGATATCTATACCCTACTGAAAGAGCAACACCCCGATGTCAATATCGGTATTGCTACCGTATATCGTACACTTGCTTTGCTTGAAACATCAGAGATCGCAAGTTCTATCTCTTTTGGCGTACAAGGCAAAAAATATGAACTTGGGCTTAAAAAACACCATGATCATCTTATCTGTACAAAATGTGGTAATATTATAGAATTCTACGATGAAACGATTGAAGAGAGACAAGAGGCGATAGCAAAAAAGTTCAACTTTCAAATGACTGACCATACGATGAAGATCACCGGTCTTTGTGAGAAGTGCCAATAGACAGACAGAACCCGCTCATAATATATAAAAATCGTATGAGATAGCCTTAAAAGCAGTCTCAGCGTCAAAATAGTCCATAGGGCTTGGCTCTATCGACATGAAATAACTAGATCAATAACAGGAGAGAGCTTGATATTTGAAAATCAATATATTCAAGAACGAATCAAAAAAACAGAAAAACTAAGAGAAGAAGGGATCAATCCTTACCCGAACCAAATACAGAAAGGAACCCCTTCAACACAGTTTTTAGAAGAGTGTGCTTATATCAAAGAGCAAGAGAGTGATGAGAAAAAGGATGAGAACAAAACCTACTCACTAACAGGACGACTCAAATTTATCCGTATCATGGGGAAAGCTGCTTTTGCAAAGATAGAAGATGCACAAGGTTTAGTACAGATCTATTATAATAGAGATGAACTTCCGGAAGGTTTTTATAACAATGTAGCAAAGAAACTTTTTGAAGTCGGTGATATCATCGAAGCAACAGGATACCCTTTTGTGACACAGACAGGTGAACTTACACTTCACTGTAAAGATATGAAGATCATTTCCAAAGCGATCTCTCCGCTGCCTGAAAAGTTCCATGGGCTGCAGGACCAGGAGCTTAGATATAGACAGCGATACCTTGACATGATCATGAACCCAGAAGTCAAAGAGAACTTTGTGATGCGATCCAAGATCGTTTCAATGGTAAGAAGATTCTTTGAAGATAAAGAGTTCTTGGAAGTAGAAACACCGATGATGCACCCTATCCCTGGCGGTGCAAATGCAAAACCGTTTATCACACATCACAATGCGCTGGATGTAGAACGTTATCTTCGTATCGCACCTGAACTTTACCTCAAACGTCTTATCGTTGGTGGGATGGAAGCTGTTTTTGAGATCAACAGAAACTTTAGAAATGAAGGGATGGACCATACCCATAACCCTGAATTTACAATGATCGAGTTTTACTGGGCCTATAAAACCTATATCGAACTGATGGAGATCACAGAAGAGTTGTTTGACTATCTCTTTGAAAACCTCGGTCTTGAGAGAAAATTGCCTTATGGTGAGGTAGAGATAGACTTTACAACCCCATTTGCGAAAATACCGTACATCGAATCATTGACAACCATAGGTGGAGTACCTACAGAGGTTGCCAAAGATAAGGAAAAAGCATTGGCGTATCTCCAAGAGCATAATGTCAAAGTGGATCCTAACCTTACCTTGGGATATCTGCAGGCTGAACTCTTTGATGAGTTTGTTGAAGGAAAGCTTATCAACCCTACGTTTATTACCGATTTCCCTGTAGATATCTCGCCACTTGCTAGAAGAAGTGATGAGAATCCGGACATTGCTGAACGTTTTGAACTCTTCATGGCAGGTAAAGAGATCGCCAATGGTTTCTCTGAGCTGAATGACCCTATTGACCAGTATGAGAGATTTAAGGGACAAGTCGATGCCAAAGAAGCGACCGGTGATGACGAAGCGATGCATATGGACACCGACTACGTGAAAGCACTAAGCTACGGTATGACGCCGACTGCCGGTGAGGGTATCGGTATAGACAGACTTGTGATGATGCTTACCAACCAACACAGTATCCGTGATGTACTTCTCTTCCCGGCTATGAAACCGGAAGTACCGAGAGAAGAGCTTGCACCGATCTGTGCGCCAGATAGTAAATGTAAAAAGTGTGGAAACGAAAATCTAATTGAACTCAAACCTGCCAAAAAAGGCAAGGGTATGTTCTGTATAGATGTCGCTGCCTGTAAACAAAGAGTGCAAGAGAAGCAAAAGTAAAATTTGGATATAAATCCACTAATAAACCTAACAAAGGACACCTTATGAGTTATGCCATAGAAACATTTGACCCAGAGATTTTTGAAGCGATCGAGAATGAAAGAGAAAGACAAACAGATCACTTAGAGATGATCGCCAGTGAGAACTTTACAATTCCTGCTGTAATGGAAGCGATGGGTTCTGTGTTCACGAACAAGTATGCTGAAGGATACCCATACAAAAGATATTATGGTGGATGTGAATTTGCTGATACCGTAGAACAACTTGCTATCGACAGAGCATGTGAACTTTTTAACTGTAACTATGCCAATGTTCAACCGCATTCAGGTTCACAGGCGAATGGAGCTGTCTATGCAGCACTGCTTAAAGCCGGGGAGAAGATACTTGGAATGGACCTCAGCCACGGTGGTCACTTGACGCATGGTTCAAAGCCAAGTTTTTCTGGTAAAAACTACTCCTCTTTCACTTACGGTGTAGAGCTTGATGGGCGTATCAACTATGACAGAGTCCTTGAGATCGCTAAGATTGTACAACCTAAGATCATCGTCTGTGGTGCTTCTGCGTATGCAAGAGAGATAGACTTTAAAAAATTCAGAGAGATCGCTGATGAAGTAGGTGCTATCCTTTTTGCAGATATCGCTCACATTGCCGGTTTGGTATGTGCGGGTGAACACCCTAGCCCATTCCCCTATGCGGATGTTGTAACGACGACTACACATAAAACACTTGCAGGACCTCGTGGCGGTATGATCATGACAAATGATGAGGAAATCGCCAAAAAGATCAATTCAGCTATCTTCCCTGGCCTCCAAGGTGGTCCACTTGTACATGTAGTCGCTGCAAAAGCTGTTGGATTCAAACATAACCTCAGCGATGCATGGAAGGTCTATGCAAAACAAGTAAAAGCAAACGCAGCAGTACTTGCCGATGTACTTATGAAAAGAGGATATGATGTAGTATCAGGCGGTACCGACAATCACCTTGTACTGGTTTCTTTCCTTAATAAGGATTTCTCCGGTAAAGATGCAGATGCTGCGCTTGGAGCAGCAGGTATCACCGTAAACAAAAACACTGTTCCTGGTGAGACAAGAAGTCCTTTTGTGACTTCGGGTGTACGTATCGGTTCTCCTGCACTTACAAGCAGAGGGATGAAAGAGAAAGAGTTTGAACTCATTGCAAACAAGATTGCTGATGTACTTGACAATATCAATGATGCTGCACTGCATGCAACAATCAAAGAAGAGATGAGAGTTCTGGCACAAGATTTTGTGATCTATGACAAACCAATCTACTAAGGTACAACAATAAAAGTTTTTGATCTAGATCTTTTTGATGACCATTATTACATTAAAAGAAATACGATTGTAGAACAGATTCAGTTCAGCAATCGTACCTTTTATGCCAAATTTGAACGCATCAATGAACCGCTTACACCGCTGCTGTTCGAACAACACCAAAATAGACAATTCAGTATTGCAGCACCCTTACTGAAAGAGAACCATACCAACTATCTTCTGATCGAATACAAAGGAGATGAGCACAAACGATTTCAACATCTTATAAAGCACCTCTTTAAAACACTCAATATTACAGACTATCATATTTATCAAGGTAAAGATATCGAACGGCTGCAGGTATTTATAAGAGTGGAAAACCTTCCATTAGAGGAGGCAGATGCCCAACTTCAGAGACTTTCAAATGCGCTCAAAGAGAAAATGACCAAAAAGTGGAAATGTTTACCTTCGGTTACACTGCCCGAAGCATACAATATCGTCACACTGCCCTATAATAGACTCTAACATTTAAATAATATATGTAAATATGATATAATCAATACAAAATTATATCTGGAGACCCTCCCCCTATGCATGATCACAATCTTGATGACCTGATTATCGATAATATCGAACCTAAAAACAGTAAAACAAAAAGCCTTTTAACCATTATCGCATTACTGATCGTTGTATTGATAGTGGCTATTATACTCACTAAGATCTTACTTAAAACGCCAGATCAAAATCGACTTGCTTTTGAAGAGGATACAACAGAGTTGATAGCCCCAGAGCTACAGTTGAAAGAGACACCTAAATCAGAAAAAGTGAAAGAGGAACCATCACTTTCAAATGTGATCGAAAGTAAACCTCAAGCACCGGTTGTTGAAACAAAAAAAGAGAGCATTAAACAATCGACTGTAGTCGTTCAAAAAGAAACTCTGCTCTCAGATATAGAGGATCAAGAGATTAAAGCGCCTGCGTCCCAAACAAGCAAAGAAAATATGGTTCAAGAGTCTTCACTCGCGCTCAAAGAGAAAGAAGCAAAAGATGCTGCCGATATCGCCTATTGGAAAAAAATGCAAGAGAAGAGAAAAGCTGAACAGATAGCCTACGAAGCAAAGACAATTGAAAAACCAACGGTAACGGTAAAAGAAGAAAAAACAGTCAAGCCCAAAACAATAAAGACACCTACACCGGTGGTTACTTCTGTGAAAAAACCGGTCAAGAGACCTGTAGCCTCCAAATCTGTGCCTAAAATGGTCTCTACAGGAAGATATTATGTACAAGTAGGTGCCTATAGACAACAACCAAGCAAACGTTTTATATCGGTCATTCAAAACAATGGATACAAATATATCATGACTAAACCTAGTAGAAGCGGTATCAAAAGATTACTCATAGGTCCTTATAGCGATAGAGAATCTGTTGACCGTGTTCTCATCGATGTGAGAGACCGTATACATAAACATGCTTTTATAACAACAAGGTAGATAACAATGCATAAAACAATACTTTTTGATCAACTCACTCCTGTTGCACTCTATGGGAAAATAAAAGAGATTTTTCCCAAAGAAGTCACCATGCTTTTTGAGAGTGTCGTCAATACCAGTGACGGGAACTTCTCTTTTATCACTGTAGGTGCACAAGAGCGCCTCAGCTATAAAGACAAAACAACCCTCTATACCGACAAAAGCGGTCATAAAAAAACGTTAAAAGAGGACCCCTTCACTTTTTTAAAAACATATTATAAAGGTGTTGACCAAGCTGCCTATAAAGAAAAAGCTTTGGAACTCGGCTTCTCTTTTGTTGATGGATTTATCGGTTTTATCGCCTATGATATGGTCAAAGTCTTTGAACCGGTACTTGAAGAGAGTATGGATGAACTGCTTGATCCACTTGATACGCCTGATCTTGATCTGGTGCGCCCAAAGATCATCATTGCCTATTCACACAAGAGTGCAACACTCACCATACTGTTGAATGATGACTCTATCAAAGAAAAAGTGAGTGCTATTGAGGCGATCTTGACAAACTCATGTACACCGATGCCTCTGAAGCCGGTAGAACTTGAGGGTGAAGGGAGTTTCAGTATCGATGAAGAGCGTTTTAAAGAACTGGTTGTGGAGTCTAAAGAGAACATACGATCCGGAGATATTTTCCAAATACTTTTAGCCAACCGATATACACAGAAAGGGAAGATAGACCCCTTAAGTTTTTACAGGGTGCTGCGTTCTAAAAATCCTTCACCTTATCTTTTCTTGCTGGACTATGAAGACTTCTCTATCTGCGGTTCTTCACCCGAAGTGATGGTACGTCTGACAGAAGGAGAGATACTTCTGCGTCCTATTGCAGGTACGCGAAAACGAGGCAAAAATAAAGCACGGGACAAAGAACTGGAAATTGAGATGCTCAATGATCCCAAAGAGTGTGCAGAACACCTTATGCTTATAGACCTGGGACGTAATGATGTAGGTCGTGTGGCACAGACAGGTACTGTGAAAGTGACTGATATGATGCGTGTGGAAAAATACTCTCATGTGATGCATATGGTATCGGATGTCGAAGCGATGTTACAAGAGGATAAAGATATGTTTGACCTCTTCGCCGCTACCTTTACTGCAGGAACCATGACAGGTGCGCCAAAAATAGAAGCCATGAAGCTCATTGCACAGTATGAAGGACTAAAGCGTGGGTTCTACTCTGGTTCTGTAGGGTACTTCTCTTTTGACGGGAACATGGATTCAGCCATCGCCATACGTACTTCACTGATCAAACCGGACTCTATTACCCTACAAGCCGGTGCCGGTGTGGTTGCAGATTCAAAACCGGAACTCGAATACCTCGAAGTGAAAAATAAACTGGGTGCACTGCTCTCTACACTCAAAGAGATGGAGAGACTCTAAAGATGGGCAAAATATCCCTATGAAACAGCTCTTTGCCATCTTTGGAAACCCAGTGTCTCACTCCAAGTCCCCACTGATGCACAACCTCTCTTTTAAGGGCTTGGATTTTGACGGCTGTTATGCCCGTTACCTGCTTGAAGAGGGAAGCAAACTCAAAGAAACCTTCTTCTCACTTGGCCTGAAAGGTATCAACATTACCGTACCCCATAAAGAGTATGCCTATGCTGCCTGTGATGTACTGGATCCTTTTGCACAGAAAGTGGGTGCGGTCAATACGATCGTTGAAAAAGAGGGAAAACTCTATGGATACAATACAGATGCTCCGGGTTTCTTAAAAGCCATTTCAGAATTCAAAGGTGCCAAGACAGTACTTTTTTTAGGTGCGGGAGGTACAGCGAAATCCACTTCTATCATACTCAAAGAAGCAGGTTATGAAGTAACGATTCTTAATCGCAGCGGTGGTAGGCTCACATACTTCAAAGAGCACGGATTTGAGACACATACCTTTGATGATTTTCAGCCAAAGCCTTATGACCTGGTTATCAATATGACCTCTGCGGGACTTGAAGATGACTCACTTCCTTGTCCTTCCGAGATACTCGATGCAGTCATACCCACTGCAAAGGCCTGTGTAGATGTGATCTACGGGAAAGAGACCCCTTTTTTAAAACTTGCAAAACAACACAATAAACCGACAAAAGACGGATCTGATATGCTGCTCTATCAGGGTATCATCGCTTTTGAGTATTTTACAGAGCATGCTTTTACCTTTGAGGAGATAAAAGCACATATGAAGAAAGCATTTATCTTATGAAAAAAATTTTCATAGGCTTTACTCTTTTATTGCTTATGGTCGCAGGAATTATTTGGGGTAACCTGCCTAAAATCACCCCTTACTACACGCAATTGACTAAAACACGTATCAGTTTAAATCTTGACCTCCAACCCAAAGAACAAAAAGGTGCGCATTTTGTCGGTTCCCAAGAATGTAAAAAGTGTCATGAAGAGAAACATCATGACTGGATACTTTCTCTACACTCCAAAATAATACAAGATATCAAAGTAAATCCCGATGCTGTAGTGGCAGACTTTACCGCATTACCTTCCGGTGCAGACTTTACACTCGCCCAGGCTGTTTACACGATAGGATCCAAGTTTACACAAAGCTATATGATACCTGAAACCATCAACGGTAAAAAAGACTTTAGATTGGGGAACTACCAGTGGAATGAAGAGATAAAAAAATGGCAGGAGTTTACACCCTATCAAGAGTGGTACCAAGATGCTTACCCTCATGACAATAAAGAGTTGCCAACCTCCAATACATGCGATGGGTGCCACTTTACAGGATATATGTCCACGGGTGAACGTATAGAGCCTGCTATCTCTTGTGAGAGTTGTCATGGACCTGGAAGTCAACATACGGAAAATCCTGACAGTGTCATCTTCAAAGCAAGCCTTACCGACCCGATACGTACCAATGAAGTCTGTTTCCAATGTCATATGAGAAATAGGGATAAAAGACTTGAAGCACCATACATTCATATAGAAGATTTGTGGAGGGATGCAAAAGATTATCCTGATGGATACGAACCGGGGAATCCATTGATAAGCTACAAACTCCCAGCCCCTTTTGCATTGGGAGAAGAGACGGAAGAGTTTTGGGCGAACGGTACGGCCAAAAAATACAGAACCCAGGGAAATGAGTATATTCATGATAGAATGTATCAACATGGTATTACCTGTATCAACTGCCATGATCCGCATAAGCTTACAAACACGGCTCAAAACTCGCAAGGTAATGCTGCCTGTCTGAAGTGTCACTCTTTTGGTTCTGTCATAGGACCACACCAGAATACACTTGAAGAGCATACACATCATAAGGATGATTCAAAGGGCTCTTCTTGTATCGAGTGTCATATGCCCAAAACCGCGAAACATACTGCTAGATCACCTTTTAGTGTACGTTCACATCTCTTCAGTTTTACCTACCCTGCACAGACAAAAGCCTATCACATGCCCCCTGAAACAAATGCCTGTTACGCCTGCCATAAGGATAAAACCCTTGATAGCCTGCAAAATAATCTGAAAGAGTGGGGAAAGCTCGAATGGGAAAAACTGGAACTTCCCCCGGACGGCTTCCGATAGTGCTATTTGACTTCAATTAACCTTTAGTCATTAAAATAAAAATAACATATATTATATGAGGTGAACCATGATAAATATTTTGATGATCGAAGATGATACAGAGTTTGCGGAATTGCTCTCTGAGTATCTTGCTCAATATGACATCAAAGTCACTAACTATGAAGACCCCTATCTTGGACTAAGTGCGGGAGTGAAGAAATATGACCTGCTTATCTTAGACCTTACACTGCCAGGTATGGACGGCCTGGAAGTATGCAAAGAGGTCGTGGAAAAATATGATATTCCTATTATTATCTCCTCGGCACGTTCGGATATCAATGATAAAGTGGAAGGTTTTGCACTGGGTGCAGATGACTACCTGCCTAAACCCTATGATCCAAAAGAGATGTATGCACGTATCACCTCACTTCTCAGACGTTACTCGAAATCAGAGCATGGCAAAGTAGCCGCACCTAAAAGCGATTTTGAACTGAAAGGGGATACGATCTATTTTAAAGGAGAAGCCCTCTCGTTAACACCTGCTGAATTTGAAGTCCTCTCTTTACTTGTAAAACATCAGGGCATTACACAATCACGTGAACAGATCATCAATACCTCTAGGGCAATGAGTATGGATTCGCAAGGGAAAAGTCTAGACGTGATCATCTCAAAGATACGTACCAAACTGGGTGACAACAAGCGTATACAGGCTGTGCGTGGTGTAGGATATAAACTCGTATGATCATTACCTCTTTACGTAGTAAAATAAGGCTGGTATTTTCAGTTACACTGCTTTTGCTGGGTGCACTCTTTATATTTTCTATCAAATATGATCATGCGATGATAGAAGAGAGAAATATTGCACAAGAACAAGCCATCTCCCACTATCTCTATACCTATTATTTAAAATACGGGAAGATCGATGAGGCATATCTTGAAGCACAGAATGTTTCACTCATTACCGATAAAGGCATGGTCGTTCAGATAGAGCGTTTCTTTAAAGAGAAAGGTGAACTGAAACGTTATGCGGTAGACACCTTTCATTTAAAGCGTATTATCATCATCAACAATGACAGGTTTAAACTCATACTTGAAAACAAGAATAAACCAAAGTTCCCGATCAAACGTGTTCTTATTTTCTCTACTGTATTTCTTCTCATTATCTTTTTATATCTGTGGATCATGAAAAGTTTACAACCGCTTTCCACACTCAAAAGCCAGATCATAACCTTCTCTAAAGGTAACCTGGATATAGAGTGCAAAAGTGATAAAGAAGATGAGATAGCCGAGGTTGCCAATGAGTTCGATCATGCTGTAACCATGATACGCGAACTTCTGCATTCACGTCAACTCTTTTTACGTGCCATTATGCACGAGCTTAAAACACCCATTGCCAAGGGGCGTCTTGTCAGTGAAATGCTTGAAGATGAGAAAAATAAAGCCCGCATGCATAGTATCTTTGAGAGACTCAACCTGCTGATAGATGAATTTGCAAAGATCGAGCAGATCACTTCCAAAAACTTTGAACTGACGATCAAAACCTACAAGATGAGTGATCTGCTCGAAGCCAGTGAAGATATGCTGATGATAGAGAATCCAAAACGTCTCATCACAACAAACATTGAAAAAGATTATAGTGTATCAGTTGATTTTGAACTTTTCACTCTCGTGATCAAGAACCTGCTTGACAACGGTATCAAGTACAGTACCGACAAACATATTACCGTGACCATAGACGGCAGCAGCCTGAAAATCAAGAACAGAGGTGAAGCGTTACCGGAGCCGTTAGAAAATTATTTCAAACCTTTCCATGCCTCTAAAAAAGGGTTAGGTTTGGGACTCTATATTGTAAAGAGTATTTTGGATATTCATCACATGGAGTTACACTATCAGCATGAAGATGGAGAAAATATCTTCACGCTGGCATAGCTTACTCAGCGTCGTCATCCTTACCTGAAAGCATGAAGGCAAGCTCTAGGGCTTGAGATGCGTTAAGTCTTGGGTCACATTGCGTATGGTAGCGGCTTGCAAGCCCTTCATCCGTAATGGCACAAGAGGTACTCCCTGTACACTCAGTCACATCATTTCCTGTCATCTCCAAGTGGATACCTGCAGCAACCGTACCCATCTCTTTATGAATAGCCACGAACTGTTCTACTTCTGAGAGAATATTATCAAAATCCCTGGTTTTAAATCCGGTAGAACTCTTTTCAACATTTCCATGCATAGGGTCACAAGACCATACGACATTTTTCCCTTCATCTCTTACACGTTTAAGAAGTTTAGGGAAATACTCTCTGATCTTGCCGGCACCCATACGTACGATAAGGTTCAATCTTCCCTCTTCATTATCCGGGTTCAATGCATCGATAAGCTCAATAAGCTCATCTTCTCCCATCGTTGGACCGACTTTACAGCCAATAGGGTTTTTGATCCCTCTAAAGTACTCGATATGTGCTTCGTTGAGATCCCTTGTTCTATCACCTATCCATAGCATATGGGCTGAACAGTCATACCATTCACCGGTCTCAGAGTCTTGTCTTGTCAATGCCTCTTCATAGTTGAGAAGTAGTGCTTCATGTGATGTGTAGAGTGTTGTTTGGTGTAGTTGCGGCAGCGTATCACTGTTAAGCCCGCATGCTGCCATAAACTTCATCGCATGGTCGATTTTCGTACTAAGTGCATCATAACGTTTGCCGAGCGGATTGTCTCTAATAAACTCAAGGTTCCATTGGTGTACTTTAGTAAGATCTGCCAAACCGCCTCTTGCAAAAGCACGTACAAGATTCAGTGTTGCAGCAGACTGATTATAGGCTTTGAGCATATTTTTAGGGTTGGGTACTCTTGCCGCTTCAGTAAACTCGATGCTATTAATGATATCACCACGGTAACTTGGCAAACGCACACCATCAATCTCTTCAAAATCAGAAGATCTCGGTTTTGCAAATTGTCCGGCGATACGCCCTACTTTTACCACCGGTTTACCGGTACCATACATCAAAACCATGTTCATCTGAAGCATCAGTCTAAAAAGGTTTTTTATGTTTTTTGCATTGAAATCTGAGAAGCTTTCGGCACAATCTCCACCTTGGAGTAAAAATGCTTCTCCACGTCCTGCTTTTGCCAGTTTCTCTTTCAGGTCTCTTGCTTCACCTGCAAAAATAAGCGGTGGGTAAGTACTTAACTCTGCCTCTACTTTTTTAAGAAGTTTCTGGTCTTGATATGTTGGTTGTTGCTTTATGGGAAAATTTCTCCAACTGCTCGGTGTCCAACTCATAGTATATCCTTAAAAATAAATTGGCTGATTATAGCTAAAAAAAATGAAAAAAAGGAATCAAGTTATTCACAGGGGTGAAAGAGGGGTGAATAACTTCACTTTATGATAAGAATAAGATTTACTTTTTCACAACAAACGTCACGAAATTTGCCCATTGAAATATCGTTTCAACGCTCTTAAATCCTGCATCTTTGCACATTTGTATATTCTCTTTGATCGTAAACGGTATCAGTACATTTTCCAATGCTTCGCGTTTTTGTGCAATCTCATATTCACTGTATCCCTGCCCTTTTTTATACTCATAGTAGATATCTATGAGCTCCTTGTCAAGCTTTTTATCTTCAAAGACCACTTTCTCGGAAAAAATGAACAACCCGTCTTCGTTTAATCCCTTATACAACTTCTTGATAAGCTCCACACGCTGCATAGGGCGGATAAACTGTAACGTATAGTTAGCCACTATGATATCTTCATTTTGATAGTCATACGTCAACATGTCAGCCAATTCCAGCTCTATCTCCGCACCGAAAGCCTGACATTTCTGCTCTGCCCTGTCCAGCATTGCCTGTGAATTATCCAAACCTTTCAGTTGCATCCTAACATCCATTTTACTGTGAAGATCGAGTAGGAACTTTGCGGTAGAGGAACCAAGATCAAGCACTTTTTTACCCTCTTTTTGTTCTGCAAGTATCACGGAGATGATCAACTTGCGTACTTCATCATAAAAAGGCACCGAACGGCTCAACATATCATCAAAAACAGACGCGACTGCTTCATCAAATTCAAATTTCTTTTCTATAGGCTTATTAAACACTTTATCTTGCATCATTTTTTCTTTACAATTTATTTTTATCATTATATTCAAAGAGTAGTCTAAATCAGTTGAAGCGATAAATATGCAAATCTCATCTTTTTTCATCCAAATCAAAGCTTTTTCTATTAGAATTAGAGATAAGGGATTAGAATTAAAAATATGGAAAAATTAACTATACTTATTGTAGATGATGACAAAACCACTACCTCTATACTTAACCATATGTTATATGGATATACAGATCATATACTGACGGCATCGAATGGCTTAGAGGGTCTTGAATTCTATCAGGAACATCAACCGGATATTATCCTTTCTGATATCAATATGCCGCACATGAATGGCCTGGAGATGGTTGAGCAGATAAGAAAAAACGATGAAAATGTAAAGATAGCCATCTTTACAGACTTTGAAAACCGTGATATCCTCCTTAAAGCGATCGAGCTTGGAGTGAACCAGTTCCTATCTAAGCCGTTTGCCTCTAAAAGCTTTTCCAAAACCATACAAAGCCTTTATGATGATGTTATAGAGAAAAGACACAGCAACAGAGAGATCCAAAGACAGCAGAATATTCTTCATGCCATCAACGAGATGTCCCATAATTTTTTACAACAATCAGACTGGATGCAGGCACTCAAACAAGAGATGCAGAACCTGAAACAGGCTTCTGACATGTCATCCATATTTATCTACCAGAATGATCAGGATGAAAACAACCTATCGGCGCAAAAACTTCTCTATATCAACGATAACCCCGATGCAAAAAGTAAAAAACGTATCCACTACCGAAAACACTATTTTATGCGATGGAAGAACCAATTAGAAAAAAACCTCCCTATCAATGGAAGCAGAGAGGATTATGACAACTCAAAAAAGAAACTCCTGGATCTCTTTAAGATCAATTCTCTGCTGATATTGCCTATCTTTGTACAAGATAAATGGTGGGGATTCCTGGGTATCGGGGATGAACACAAAGAGACACTCGAATCTACCAATGTCGAAATGCTCAGTACTGCTGCATCCATCATCGGAGCCGCTATCAATAACAGAGATAACCTTAAATCACTTGAGATGTCTTCAGCGGTCTATGAACATACCATGGATGGCGTTTTGATCACAGACAGCCATAACCGCATTCTACATGTGAATGATGCATTTGTTGACATTACAGGCTATTCATTGGAGAATGTGATAGGCAAAGATCCCAAGATCCTTAAATCCGGAAAACACGATAACCACTTTTACCAAAAAATATGGAACCAATTGTCTGAGAACGGATATTGGCAAGGAGAGATCACTAATCGTAAAAAAAATGGTGAGATCTATATTGAGTGGCTCAGTATCAATACGATCAAAAATGCTCAGGGAATGATCGAAAATTTTATCGGTATCTTTTCCGATGTCACACACCAGAGAAAAGATGCACATGACCATGCTTACCTAGCCACACATGATCCCCTTACCGGTCTATCCAATCGACTTTTGTTCAATGATAGATTGGAACATGCGATCAACCATGCAGACAGGTTCAAAAAATGTATCAGTCTCATATTTTGTGACCTGGACAATTTTAAGCCGATCAACGATACCTTTGGTCATACCGTAGGTGATGAGATACTCAAAAGAGTAGGAAGTGCTCTTCAAGGGATCTTAAGAAAAGAGGATACCATATGTCGTTTCGGCGGTGATGAATTTGTCATTCTCGTTGAAGAGCTGCACAGTTTTGAATATCTTGACGACATCTTACGGAGGATCAATGCACTGACTCATACACCTTGTCTCATCGAAGGGAATACGATCTCTATAGGTATGAGTATCGGTGCTTCGATCTATCCGGATGACGGTGTGACACCAGAAGCCTTAATAAAGTCTGCAGATACCGCGATGTACAAAGCAAAGAACGGCGGTAAAAATCGTATAGAGTATTCTCAGACAGATCCTGATCTCTATTGTCTCAAAAAATACAAAGGTTTAGGTGAAGCAGACGTACACTACTCTACCTAGGCGATTTTAAAAGAGATTATCGGTCAAACCTCTCTAGGCCTCACTGTGTAATAATCTCTTTTTTGCTACATTTATATCATCAAAGATTTGTTCTCTCAAGGCATCCAGACTGTCAAACTTTTGATTGATACGAATAAAGTCTACAAATTCCAACATGATCTCCCCTTTGACTTCGGCTATCTCTTGATCTAAGATATGTGTCTCTACTGCATAAGAGTCATCAGTTGTCACACGATGTCCTAAAAAACTTACAGAGTCGAACCGTTGACCATCGATCCATGTGTGTGTTGCATAGACACCTTCCAATGGGAGTTGATACTCTTTTACATGTAAATTAATCGTAGGAACCAACTCTTTTTTACCCAATCCCTGTCCCGGTACCACTCTGCCTTCTATATGATAGGTTCTTCCAAGTAATTGATTTGCCCGTTTGATCTTTCCTTCACGCAGATACGTTTTGATGATACGAGAGTGGACAGGTGTCTCCCCAAGAGTCACCTGGTCCACGATGGAGATCTCTTTATCTGTCAGCATTTTCATCATCTGTCCATTCCCTGCTTTATTTTTACCAAAATGAAAATCATACCCTACAACGATCGTTTCGAGTGCAGGAAAATCAGCTTCAAGTTTATCTACAAAGGCTTCAGGTGTTAATGATTTTATCTTGTCAAAATGGTAAAAGCAGCAGACTTTGGAAGTAAAGAGCGAACGTTTATATCCTGGTGTCAGATAACCGCTGTTTCTCTCTATAATCACCAATGCATCTACCTTATCGATGAGCGCCTGATGTCCAAGATGGATGCCGTCAAATGATCCGATGGCGATACGCTTGATCTGATTAAGCAACGGCAACGCTAATTCTCCTGCTTTCTAAAATGATACAGATACTCTTGGTTCCCCTCTTTACCCTGGACCTGAGAGAGTGCCTGATAGCAAAGCTCCCATCCCAACTTTTCAGCCTGGATTTCAAACGCCTCTTTTCGTCTGGCTATCGCATCAAGATCCTGTACCACACCTCTGCTGTCACGTTTTACATCCCTGCCTACTTCAAACTGTGGTTTATAGAGGATGATAATATCTGTACCCTTCTGACTAAGCCTATCTATATCATCTATGATCTGTAATATAGAAATAAACGAGACATCACAGGTGATCAGTTCAAATGCATCATCACTTTGAAATTCCCGTATATCTGTCTCTTCATACAGTGAAAGTTTTTCATTGTTGCGCAGCGAGATATGCAGCTGGTCCTTACCTACATCGACACAGGAGAGGCTTGCCACACCGTTTTCCAGTACGATCTGGGCAAAGCCGCCCGTACTGGAACCTATGTCCAACGCTTGTTTCCTTTCAAAGTCCACCGGATGCTCAGCCAAAAAGTTCTCCAGCTTTCGGGCTGCACGACTGACATAAAACTTTGTATCTTCTACTTCAACGATACTTTTTTCATCTACTTTGGCTGAGGCCTTGGCCTTCTTGCCATCTATGAGGACTAACCCGGCCTTTATCGCATCATTTGCACGGTTACGGCTTTCAAAGTAACCCTCTTCTACCAAATATTTATCCAGTCTCATAGCATTTGCCTCATCTCTTCTTCTGTCAATGTTTTCACTCCCAGGCTCTCAGCCTTGGTCAGCTTGGACCCTGCATCCTCACCATAGACCACATAGTCTGTCTTTTTACTCACAGAACCGCTCACCTTGGCTCCCAGTTTTTCAAGCATCTCTTTGATGACCCCGCGGCTGACGGACATGGTCCCGGTCAGTACTACCGTTTTACCTTTGAAAGGGTTCTCTTCTGCTTCGATTTTCTCTTCTACGGTAGGCTCTATCGTTTCAAAAAGTTGCAAGACAAAATCGTGGTTGACACGCATAAACTCCAGGAGTGAATTTGCCATCTCTTCGCCGATACCGTCTATGGCTACAACAGCATCAAATCCTGCATCTACAATGCCCAGTCCAAACTCCAGTGCTAATGCCTTACTCGCTACCTCTCCGATATGCTCGATACCCATCGCATTAATAAGACGATAGAGCGGTACACCTTTGGTCGCCTGTATAGCACCTATGAGATTATTGATCCGCTTCTCTTTAAAGCCTTCAAGATGTTCAAGGTCTTCATACGTGATAAAATAAAGATCAAGAATATCTTTAATAATCCCCTCTTTAACCAGCAGTTCAACGATCTTACTTCCCAACCCGTCAATATTCATACACCCTTTTCTCGCAAAGTGGATGATCGAGTTGATCACACGGTCAGGGCAGTGAAGATTCTGACATTTGATCAATGTCCCTTCATCAAGCAGTTCACTCTTACAGGTAGGACACTCTGTAGGGCGTGTAACACTTATTTCACTTCCCTCTCTACGGTCTTCCAATACCTTGATGATCTTCGGTATCACATCCCCGCTTCGTATGATGATAACAGCATCACCGATATGGATATCCTTACGCTCGATCTCGTCGAAGTTGTGCAGGGTAGCACGGCTTACCATCGCACCTTCAATGTTCACAGGTTCGATCTCTGCTACCGGGGTCACCACACCCGTACGTCCGACCTGCAGCGTGATCGCATTGATCTTGGTGACTTTCTCGACTGCGGGGAACTTATAGGCACACATCCATTTAGGGACTTTTACTGTGTAGCCAAGCTCCTCCTGTTTGGACACCTCATCGACCTTTAGGACCATACCGTCCATCATCATCGGTATCTCATCACGTTTCTCGATCAACATACGGTAAAAGGCTTCTATCTCCTCAATACCTTGACAATCCTGTGCAAACGGCGGCTCTAAAAAGCCCAAACTATAGATATAGTCCATCTTCTCGGAGAGTTTTCTATGTTCCAGACTGTTCTCACCAAGCCCCCATGGATAGAAAACCAGTCTTCTTTTCGCAGTAATAGAACTGTCAAGCTGTCTTAAACTCCCCGCTGCGGCATTACGCGGATTGGCAAAGAGGCTTTCCCCCTCTTCTATGCGCTCTTCATTGATCTTCTCAAAGTCACTCTTGCGTATCACCACTTCACCACGTATCTCGATACGTCCATCATAATCGATCGTAAGTGGTACAGAGCGTATAGTCCGTACATTATCTGTCACCTCTTCACCGATCACACCATCCCCGCGTGTAATGGCACGCACAAGCTTTCCACCTTCATAAAGAAGGTTCATACTCGCCCCATCGAATTTCGGTTCACAGAAATACTCGCACGCTCCTACATTTTTCTCTACACGCTCCAGCCACTCTACCACCTCATTGCGGTCAAAAACATCCTCCATACTCCACATACGTTTGATGTGTTTCGCCTTGGAGAACTCATCACGCACGACGCCCCCAACACGTTTTGTAGGTGAATCCTCTGCCACATCTGAGGGGTGCTCTATTTCATAGTCCAACACTTCATGGTAGAGCCTGTCATACTCTTCATCACTGGCAACAGGATTATCTTCGACATAGTAGGCATGGGCCCATTTTTTAAGGAGTTGGATCTTTTCTTGGTATTGTTCGTTTGTCATTGTTTATAGTTTACTTTCTCTTTTTTTCCGTCATATTTGGGCATGGTATGCAGGATATAGACATCCAAAAAAGCTTTTGCCCTTGCAAAATACTCTCTAGCTTTCATCCTATAGGCAGTCATCGTACCCGGTATATCTTTTGCTATAAAACCTATGGCTTTTTGTCCTTTGGCTTTAGCGATGAACAACGCTCTTTCAAGGTGAAATTTCTGAGAGACGATTATATAGTCTTTTAGGTCAAAAATCGCTTCGGCTCTGACCACAGAATCAAGGGTTCTTAACCCAAAAGGATCAAGCGTAATATAGCGGCTCGGTACCCCTGCTTTTATCAGATCTTTTTGCATCTTGCTTGTCTCATTATAATACTTGGTACTGTTATCCCCTGAAACCACTATGGCTTTGACCTTCCCTGCCTTAAAGAGGTCGACCGCAGCACGAATACGATAAGTATAAAAGTAGTTTTTTCCGCCGCCTATCATATATTTTGCTGTACCTAACACCAAGGCAGCTTTTTTTGCCGGAACTTTGTCGATACGCTTATAGATATTTGGTTCTGACTGTTTTGAGATCAACATATATACGACCAGCATGGCTATCACTGTGAACAGGACAGAACCGAGTATCCACTTTAGTATATGTACCACGGATTATAGCATCGCTCTCAAGACTGCCAAAGCCTGTTGATGCTCAGCCACATCATGACAACGTACGATCGAAGCACCGTTCTCAACTGCTTTCAGATGGATGGCCAAAGTACCCGGCAAACGTTGTTCAGGAGTAGAAGTGCTTATTTTATGGATCATCGATTTTCTGCTTGCACCCACCAGCAGTTCACAGCCAAAGACTTTAAAATGTGCCATGTTCCTGATCAAGGTCAGATTATGCTCCAGGGTTTTACCAAAGCCTATCCCTACATCCAGAATAATATTTTTTCTCTCAAGTCCAAGTGCTTCACATTTCTCGATACGCGCCTCGAAAAAATCACTGACCTCCACCATGACATCCTCATAGTGCGGGTCTTTCTGCATCGTCTTCGGTGTGCCTTTCATATGCATGATGCAAAGCCTGGCATCATATTTGACTGCAAGCTGGATGAGGGCATCAGCACTGGCCCCTGTAATATCATTGATCAGCGTAAATCCGCTCTTGAGTGCATACTCAACGACAATAGGCGTATAGCTATCTACAGAAAACGTTGCCTCTTCATAGAGTTTTTCCGCTTTGATAATGTCACAAATGGGTTGAATGCGTGACAACTCCTCTTCTGCACTGACCTCATCTGCCCCCGGACGGGAAGAGACAGCACCTACATCGATGATACCTGCACCTTTGTCTATCATCTCTTTGATCTCTCTAATGGCATCTTCCGCTTTAAATCTGCTTCCCGAAAAGAAGCTGTCATCGTTCGCATTGATCACACCCATGATCTGCACAGGATAGTTTTTTGTGGAGAGAAACTTCTTCAGCTCCCTAGCGACAGTTTTAAGTCCAAACGGCTGTGGCAACTCTTTTTTGGAAAGGATCTCCATATGTTTTCTCGTTCCCATAAGGATACAGTCATAGGTAGGTTTTTCACAGAGTATGACCCCGCCGGGTACAGCAAGCTCTGCACCTATACTGAGGGCGTCTTGTTTGAGGATGTTGGCAGCGGGGGTCTTAAGGTCTTTGATAAAAAAATGGAGAAGTTCCATCTTCTTCGCCATAATATCCACACCCCCGCTCTCCACATTCAGTGCTTTAAGGGCTGCTTTTTTATCTGTGATATGTCCAAGTTGATAGATTTTCATGTAGCCCCTTTAGAGTCTTACTATATTTTACCGTTTTTTTCGAGCCAGAAGTTTCAAAAGCAGGGTATTCAGTACAAATGGCGGCGGTGATCCTACATCCAGTGCGATAAAGGCATTCGAAAATAGATTTAGCGTTTTTTCATCCAAGTTATACACCTGTGAATAGATAGCCTCTTTGCTGATGCGTTCCACAAGCGATTTCATCGTTTTGGCATCTGTACGTTTGTGAGTCTGCACAAACTCATAGACCGTAGCCAAAGAGAGCTGGGAAACATCCAGCTCCAGAGCTTCCTCTTCCCCAGATGAATCACGTATTGTAATAGGTAAACGTGAACGGATCGTATCCAGGATCGTCGCTTTGTTCGGGGTAATGAGAATAAACTCTTTTTTAGGTGGCGGTTCTTCTATCACTTTTAACAGTTTGTTCTGTACCACCGGAGAGAATGTTTTCGCTGCAAGGATAATGACCGTGGTCTCATCGCTGGCCATATGCGCCTTTTCTATCGCCAGTTTTGCATCTTCAACTAAGAAATTATCCTCTTTGATGATCTTCACAAAACGTTCATTTTTCTGCAGTCCTTCAAGCTGGATCACTGTGTCATCGATATTGCTGCTGATGATCACTTGGCTGACTAGTCTCATGACTCTAGATCTAAGTCCCCGAAAAGTGCTGCTGAGAGTGTGTTGTCAAAAAGTTTGAAGAGCTGTAAGAGTTTAATATCTAGTAAAGGATCCGAACTGCGCAGGGCAAAACTGTCCTGGACCTCTTCATCCATGACCCATAAAAAACTGTTTTCATTTCTGTAAGCGAGTTTGGTGTAAGGGTGGTCTCCCTTACCTATATACCAAATATAATAACCGTTAGGATAAGAGATCTCCAACATATCTTCAAGCAGTTGCAGGTCCTGTGTCGATCTCATCTCTTTAAAATGAGGGAAACAGGTCGATAGACAGAAGAAAGGAAGAAGCGGCCTGTTTTTTTTCAGGTCATTGATATGGTTCAAGATATAGTGAGCGAACCAATCATGGAATTCATCCGTAATGATAAGCGCTGTTTTCCCTTCAATGCTCTGGGAAACAGCACTTTTGGCCAAAGGTGCCCACTCATAGCGGTACTCTTCCATCCATGAAAAAGAGGACTCCTCTTCACGAATGGTCTCCAGTGTCCACTTTAACAGCTGCTGCATCAGGCTACTTGTCTAATTCAAAAGCTTCATGAAGTGTACGGATGGCAAGCTCACCGTACTTCTCATCTATCACCATAGAGACCTTTATCTCTGATGTCGAGATCATCTGTATGTTGATGTTATTTTCTGCAAGCTTAGTGAACGCTTTCGCAGCTACACCAGAGTGGGATTTCATTCCTACACCCACAACAGAAACTTTACATACATGCTCATCAAAATCCATCCCCTGGATATCATGGTCAAAACTTTCCATCAGTTTTTTGGCATTTTCATGCTCACTTTGCGGTACGGTAAACCCAAGATTTGTTGAACCGTCAGTACCCATATTCTGAATAATCATATCGACATTAATGTTCGCCTCTGCCAACATTGTGAAAATCTCTGCTGCGATCCCCGGTCTGTCTGAAACACCTCTAAGTGTCACTCTTGCCTGGTTTTTGTCAAGGACAACACCACTTACTAATACCTCTTCCATACTATTGCTCTCCTTTGTGATAAGCGTACCTTCATTGTCGCTAAAACTACTTTTAGCGTATAGTTTTACATTAAGTTTTTTTGCCAATTCTACTGAACGGTTCTGTAATACCTTTGCTCCCAGTGACGAAAGCTCCAACATCTCATCATAAGAGATCGTGTCAAGCTTTTTTGCATTGGGTTCAATACGCGGGTCGGTTGTATAGATACCGTCTACATCAGAATAGATCTCACACTGGTCCGCCTTTAATGATCCGGCCAATGCAACAGCAGAGAGGTCTGAACCACCGCGTCCCAGCGTCGTGACCGATCCATCTTTGTTGATACCCTGGAAACCTGCAACGATGACGATCTTACCCTCACCTATGGCATCCTGCATTGCAGATGGATCTATAGACTCGATACGTGCATAGGTATGGGTATTGTCTGTCACGATACCCGCTTGGCGTCCGGTCATGGCTACGGCATCATAGCCTTTTGACTGTAAAGCGATAGATAGCAGTGCAGCAGTAACACGCTCTCCCGAACTAAGCAGCATATCCATCTCTTTTTTTGCAGGATTCTTCGTAAAGTGCTCTGCATAGCCTATGAGTTTATTGGTTTCGCCGCTCATTGCAGAGACAACGACCACAATGTCATTACCGGCTTCTCTTGCTTTTACTACACGGTTGGCCACATTTTCGATACGATCCAAATCTCCAACACTTGTACCACCATATTTATGTACAACTAACATCTATATCAAACCCTCTTCTATAAAATAATCGATCACCCTACGATAGACTTTACGTTTAAAGTAGGTCACCTTTTTAAATAACTGTTCATACTCTACAAACTCATACTCTTCAAACTCAGGAATATCATACGCCTGTAGATTGATGGTTGCGCTCTCTTTAAGGCGTACCAAAAAATATTTTTGTGTCTGCCCGTCAAAAGGGTATGTTTTACCTCGTGATTTTTTAGGAAAGTCATAGGTAATCCATTCCGGAAACTCCCCTAGTACCTCTACATTATCACAGCCTATCTCTTCCAACAATTCCCGTTTCAATGCTTCTCGAGGTGTTTCACCCTCATCGATACCTCCTTGAGGAAATTGCCACGCGTTCTTGATATCACTTCGATGTGCTACAAAAAACTCGCACTTGTCCGGATATTTGGGAGAGAGTATGACAGCTGCAACATTGGGCCTATAGCTCTTTTTCTTTTGCATACTTTTACTCATTTCACTATCTAATTCCATAGGACGCAACAAAGCTCAAATGGTTTTATTGCGTTAGCACTGTGCCTCCTTTCCTTCCAAAGCAGGCAAAGAGACAGGTCTCTTTTGATAATCAGTGCCAAATTGTATTTTCACTTTAAATTGACTAAAGTTTATCGATACATTCCTAATTTTCTGATATTATTCTATCTAAACTGCGGTTACAAACATTTGAAAAGTGAGAAAACTATTTGCTAATTTATCTTCATATCCCCTACTGTGATTCTAAGTGCAACTACTGCAGCTTTAACACATATGTCGACAAATTCGAAACCCAGTCCAAATATATGAAAGCGCTCTATGAGCAACTCACGTTTGAACTCAAACGGTTTGATGTCAAACCGCACACTGTAGAAACACTTTTTATAGGCGGGGGTACACCTTCAACGGTAGAGCCTGAACTCTATGCACCCATCTTTGAACTGCTTCATCCCTACCTGAAAAAAAATGCGGAGATCACCACAGAAGCAAACCCCAACTCTGCGAGCAGAGCATGGCTTGAGGGCATGAAAAAGCTTGGTGTGAACCGTGTCAGTTTCGGGGTACAGAGTTTTCATGCACAGAAGCTCAAAGCACTCAACCGCGCACACAATCCGAAACAGGCCAAAGAAGCCGTACAGACTGCTAAAGCGCTTGGGTTTGTACATCTCTCTTTGGATCTGATATACAACTACCGGGGTGATACTAAAGAGATGCTTTTAAATGACATCAAGGAAGCCTTTTCTCTGCCTATTGATCATATATCTGCCTATGAACTTACCATAGAGGACGGTACAAAGTTTTCCATGACCCCTGAGGTGAGGCAGGAAAATGAGGATCTTGCTTTTTTCGTTACAGAAGAGATAGAAAAACGGGGATTTAAGGCCTATGAGATCTCAAACTTCGGTACCTACCAAAGCAGACATAACCGAGGGTACTGGGAACTCAAAAACTATATAGGTGCAGGGGCCGGTGCCGTGGGATTTTTAAAAAATAGGCGTTATTATCCCCAAACCGATATCGAAGCCTATGTTGCAGATCCCCTTCGCATCACCGAAGAGCTACTCACCCCGGATGAACTCCTGACAGAAAAGATCTTTCTAGGCTTGCGCAGCAGTGTGGGTGTAGAGAAAGCGCTTCTTACAGAGGCGATGATAAAAAAAGCGGATATCCTTTGTGAAAAAGAGAAACTGCGTTGCGATGCTACACATTACTATAACGATAATTTCTTCTTGAGTGACGAACTCGCACTCTACATTTTAGGATAATTTGATAAAATACAGCAATTAAATTACAAGGTATATTATGTTTGGTATCGGCTTTACTGAGTTACTTCTTATTTCTATTGTTGCTATACTCTTTTTGGGGCCGGATAAACTACCTCAAGCGATGATAGAGGTCGCGAAATTTATCAAAGGTGTAAAAAAGACTGTAAGTGAGGCAAAAAGTTCTCTTGAAGAAGAGATGAAGATCGCAGACCTTAAAGAAGAAGCACTCAATTATAAGAAACAACTGGATGAAGCAACGAACGAACTGAGAAATTTTAAAAACATAGATTTTGATGAGTTTGAGGAGGAGATCTCAACCGAGTCTCCTAAAACGATCACAAAAGAGTCTCATGAAAATGAGCCTAAGACAAAAGAAGCATCGAAAGAAGACGATAAAGTTGCCACTCAGGTTGAGGCGAAAAATGACACGGTAACATTTACAAAGCCCAAAAAACAAAAGAAAAAAGAAGCGACGGATGAAACAACAGACAAACCTGAAGGTGATGCATAATGTTTAGTGAACTCAGACCCCACCTTGTTGAACTACGAAAAAGACTCGGACTCTCTGTACTCTCGGTATTTATTGCCTTTATCATTGCATTTTTCTTTCATGAAGCGATATTGGCATGGATCACAGCACCTTTGAATGAAGCTCTAGACCAAGTCGCACACCTTTCAAAAAAGGCTGCTGAGGGTATGGTAACGACCCACCAGGTCGGTGGTGCATTTTTTGTCGCACTGAAAGTTTCATTTTTTGCAGGACTATTGGGGGCACTGCCGTTCATACTCTATCAGATCTGGCTTTTTGTTGCACCCGGGCTGTACAGTAATGAAAAAAAGATGATCCTCCCGTTTGTGATAGGCGGCTCCATTATGTTCTTTGTAGGTGTACTGTTTGCCTACTATGTCGTGACACCGTTTGGATTTCAGTTCCTCATTACCTTTGGTTCTTTTCTCTATACACCGCTGATCAATATTGAAGACTATGTCGGCTTTTTTACAAAGATCATGATGGGATTCGGTATCGCATTTGAACTGCCGGTATTTGCCTATTTCTTAGCCCTTCTCGGACTTGTTACAGATAAAACACTCAAAGACTTTTTCAAATATGCCGTACTGATCATCTTTGTCGTGGCAGCACTGCTTACACCGCCGGATGTACTGACACAGCTTCTTATGGCTGCACCGCTTGTTCTACTCTATGGTCTCTCTATTCTTATCGTACGTGTGGTCAACCCGCACATTGAAGATGAGGATGAAGAGGCTGATGAAGATGAAGAAACCGCCCAAAGCACGCTATAACCCTCTATATGAATGAAGAACTTCTAACAAAAAACTATGACTATGAACTCCCCGAAGGGTTCATAGCTACGACACCCGTGCACCCCAGAGACCATGCAAAACTGCTCGTCTATAATAGAAAAACCGATACAGTCACCCACACTACGTTTAAACATTTACTGAATTTTCTGCCTGAGGAGTGTGATGTATTTCTCAATGATACGCGTGTCATTAAAGCACGTATTTTTGGTCAGAAAAAAGCTCTCAACAATCAGGGTGGAGGTAAAGTAGAGCTTCTTTTTAATAAACCTCTTGATGCACACCACTATCTTGTACTCATCCGAGGTAAGGTGAAAGTAGGCACTGAACTACTGTTTGATGATGAACTTGTGGCTACGGTGACCGGGTTGAATGATGACGGTTCACGTATCGTGACATTTACGCATCATGGCAAAGAGATACGTTTTGAAGAGTTGGTGCTTGTGCTTGATGCTATAGGACACATTCCTTTGCCGCCTTATATGCAAAGAGAAGACAGTAAGGAAGATGAGTCAGACTATCAAACACTCTTTGCCAAAAATGCCGGTGCCGTTGCTGCCCCTACAGCTTCATTGCATTTTACCCCTGAACTTTTCTCGGCATTGGAGGCGAGACATAAAACACATACAGTGACACTCCATGTGGGTGCAGGGACCTTTAAGCCCGTCGAGGCTGAAGAGATACTCGACCACCCGATGCACTCTGAATATTTTGAAATCCCTGAAAGCTCTGCAAAAGTGCTTGACAGTGATACCCCTGTTTTGGCCATAGGTACAACAGTAACTAGAACGATCGAGTATTATGCACGTACGAAAAAAACGCACGGGGAGTGTGACCTCTTCTTAAATCCTTCCAACCCGCCTCAAAGAGTCACCTATCTACTCACCAATTTTCATTTACCTAAAAGCACACTTATCATGCTTGTCTCTTCTTTTATTGGAAGAAAAAAAACGTTAGACTTATATAAAGAGGCCATAGAGAAAAAGTACAGATTTTTCTCCTATGGGGACGCAATGTTAATACTTTAGAAAGGAGTAGCTGTGAAAGTGAGAGGGGAATATATTTTATTGTTCATTTCAACCCTGTTTCTTTTGAACGGGTGTGCACAGAAGAAGCCCTACAGCTATCCCAATTATGACATCATCAAACCTGAAAAAACCTGTAGTCCCAACAGAAATAACATTCAAGAACTACTCTACTCTTATCTTGGGAAACCTTACGTCTGGGCAGAAGAAGGCCCATATGCCTTTGATTGTTCAGGGCTTACCTATAATATTTACGGTTCCATGGGGATAGATATCCCCCGTGTAGCCAGAGAACAGGCAAAAATGGGGAAAAAAGTGGCCTTTCAAAACCTCCATTACGGTGATCTTATCTTCTTTGGTCCGCCTAACAAAAGAAGTAAAAGGATCAACCATGTAGGTATCTATCTTGGGGATGGATGGTTCGCGCATGCCAGCAGCAAAGAGAGAAAGGTGACTGTCAGTCACTTTGAGAAAGAACCCATCTACGTCAAACGTATGAAAGTATGTAAACGCTATTTGAGTGAAGATGAACGTGCAAAATATATGAATTGCGATGTCCCCTTACAAAAGATGGAAATTACGACTTCACGCTATACGACACCCTGGCAACCGGGTATGAAACTACCTAAAAAAGCTGTGCCGAGCTAAAGCGTTCATCAAGTGAATTTAAATGTATGCTTTTATAGTAAAACCATGAAAAAGATCACCTCTCTCTCCTTCACTTTTACACTCATACTTCTGTTTAACGGGTGTAAACCCGATCCTCATCCTAAAAATCCCAATTATGCGATTCAAAAACCTATGATAAAGTGTGAACCCACTAAAGAGAATCTTGACAAAATGGTGAAAGAACTCCAGGGGAAGCCCTATGTGTGGGCAGAGGAAGGGCCTGATCAGTTTGACTGTTCCGGATTTACCTACTATCTCTACGGCAGTATGGGCATTGAGATACCACGTGTTGCCAGAGAGCAGGCAAAAAACGGGAATGAGATCAAAATGGATGAGCTGGTCTATGGTGACCTGATCTTCTTTGATACAGAGAAACATCCCAAAGGTAACATCACCCATGTAGGTATGTACCTGGGGAACGGCTGGTTTACCCATGCAAGCACCACCGAATACGAGATCGTCTACTCCAATCTCAATACCTCACCCTATTATAAAAAAAGACTGCGTATCTGTCGAAGATATCTGCCTGATGCAAAAGAAAAGATCGCAATGGACAACACCAAACCATGGAAAACAAAAGAGACTTTAAAGGCCAAGGTTGATCCTGTCACTGCGTTGCCTAAAGTCACGCAGAAACATGGCTTAGGTAATTTTTATGTACAGGTGGGTTCCTTCTCCGGAAGACCGCAGGATGCTTTGCTTCATAAAATTACAAGAGCAGGATACCACTATAAACTCATCGCATTTCCTCTCCATGGCAAAGAGATCACCAAACTTCTTATAGGGCCCTATAGACAAAGAGCCGATGCCGTAGCCCTTTTGGAACAGATCCGAACACAGATCCAAAAAGATGCGTTTATTGCAGAGATCCGTTAATGACAAGCAGCGCGATCATGCGGCTGCAATATACTGCTCAATAGAACGATTTAATGTCTGTATCCCAGATTTATACTTCTCATCATAACTGGCAAGTAGATCATACTTCTTGTAGAGGATCTGATGCAGTATATCATTGATCAAAGCATGCATCTCCTCTGCACCGATAGCGCCTGTCAATCCTCTCATATCTATACATAACATCTTTACCTGTTCATATCGGTGTTCTTTGATCAATTTGGTGAAGATCTCATCGCTGGTACCATAGGCTGTCGTGAACTCTTTTAGTATTTCACGGTAGAGGGTTTCACTGTTATTGGCATGGGTGATACCCTCATGAATATTGATCCCTTGATAACTAAGCGTCTCTTTGAGCTCAACTTCCTTCTTCTCAGCGTCTTCATCACCAAGATAGGTAGAGAATACCGTATAAAGTTTACCTATATTAAGCGGTTTTGCCAAAAATGCATTGATACCGCAGTTGAACATCTTGTCTATTTCGCTTTCCAAGACCAATGCTGTAAAGGCAACGATAGGCATCGCATCATACTGACTCTCAAGACGAATCTTTTGAGTTGCTACAAAACCATCCATGATCGGCATATTGATATCCATCAGCACCAGGTCAAATGGGACCTCGCTCTTCTGCACGATATCAACCGCTTCTTTTCCGTTGTTTGCAACACTGATATTCATTTCAGAAAGATGTAACAAATTAAGCAGTACTTTCTGGTTAATGAGGTTGTCTTCTACCAGCAGAATATTTTTCCCGGAAAAAGCTTTAAAAGAGTGTTGGGTGACACCTTTTGTCTCTATCATATCTTTTCTGTAGGTTAGTGCCTGTTTTACTTCACTCTTCTCTTCATCTTCATAGTCAGGTACTTTAATATCATACATATTGACGATCATCTCAAAAACACGCTCTTGATTGAGTGGTTTAAAGAGGTGTGCATCGATCACCTCATCCTCAATTTTATTTTGATTTGATACAAGCAATGAGTGAAGCGCAATCACTTTCAGTTCTTTATCCATCTTGATGCTATTGAGGTACTCGATTAACCTGATATCGAAGAGACCTTCCTCCAAAATAACGATATCAAAAGAGGTGAGGTTGGGCATGGTTTTCATGAATTCTTTTTTAGAAAGCACCGTCACCTCATGTCTGAAATAGGTGAACATTCTTTTGACAGCCAGCGCCGAATTGTAATTACTGTCAACAATAAATACCTTTTTCTCTATCAATGTTTTCTCAGGCAGGCGGTATCTTCGCTGATCTGACTTGTTCACTATGTCAAAAGGCAGAGTCAGCGTAAAGGTACTCCCTTTCTCTTCTATACTCTCTACTGTCAGTTTCCCCTTCATCATATCCACCAATGCATTGGCGACAAAAAGACCTAAACCTACGTATTTACCCGTATCGACATCATAATAAGGTATAAATAGATTTTCTAATGTTTTAGGATCGATCCCTTTGGCTTTATCGGTAAATTGGAACTGTAGTTCCACTGCTTCTTCAAATGAATCAAACATAGAAACTTCCAGTTTCACTTCATCCAGATCCACTTGCCCCATCAGGTATTCAAGTATACTTTTGAGTGTTTGTCCTAAATGCAGGGAGTCTCCCACCAAGTGTCGTGGAACATTTTTATGTATATCAAAAATAAGTTCGGCCTTGCTGCCCAAAAATTGTGAACATATAGATCCTGACACTTCGTTCAATACGTTATTGATATTAAACGCTTCATTGACTATCTCAACCTGTTTTGATTTTAACCTGAGAAAATCCAGAAGATCATGGGTAACATCTAAAAGTCTGCTTTCAGTGTTTCCTAAAACTGTATCTTTGTTTGTGGATGTTTTTGAGAGTTGTTGGCTTTCTTCGAGTGTCTCTTTCGCAATATTGTGAACATTTTCACTCATATTGGCAAGTAAGAGATTTTGATTTCTTTCCATCTCTAACTGTTTTTCGAACATGGACTTGTAAAACTGTTTCAACTTCTGTGTTTGATAAGATGTAACAAATAATATAGCTATACCTACTATCCCCAAAGTGAAGAGAGCGATCCATAGCCAGAAAACTTCCGATCCTACACCTTGGTCTATCTGTGCATGACTTATACTACTGAAGCCTACAATGACCATACTTATTTTGTTCAAATGCATACGATATTACCTTATTATCATAATTTAATATTCTCCATGCTGACATTTCCCTACTACAATTCTATCGAAGGATTTTATTTTTTTACTTATTTAGAAGTATAATATTTTATATGTGCCAAAACTTATACATAACTTGATAGTTTTTATACAGATGTCAGATGCGATTTAAAGAAGATACTAAAAGTTTTGGTACAATTTCATTATGAAATTAGCCAGTATAGATGTAGGACTTAAACGTATAGGTGTGGCGATATGCCTTGATGGGAGTATCGTCATACCTCAAAATGCCATCCTGCGTAAAAACCGTAATCAAGCTGCAAGGGATGTCAAAACTTTTTTAGAAGAGTGGGAGATAGAAAAACTCATCGTAGGTCTGCCAAAAGATGCCCAAAGTTCTGAAGAGATGGAGAGACGTATCAAACATTTTGTTTCACTGCTTGATCTGGATATAGAGGTCGCCTATCAGGATGAACAGAGTTCAAGCGTTGAAGCCAAAGAACTGACAATGGGCCAGTTCAGGCACAAAAAAGATGGGAAGCTCGATTCGATTGCTGCAAAGATCATCTTGGAACGATGGCTTGGGAAATAGTAAACTAAAGTCTCTTCTTTAATCCCTGAATTCTCTTATATGCTTTGTTTATATGCTCCTCTGTCACCTCTCCGCTTTGCACCAGTGACTTGATCGTCTCGACCAGTGTTTTTGTGCTGACTGTTTTTTTAGGATCAAGCTGATTTCCTATCAGCAAGATGTCATCTCCTGCATTGATCGCCAGTTTAAGTGTATTTTTCAACCCATACTTTTGACTGATCGCACCCATTTGAAGGTCATCCGTGATCACCACGCCATGATAGCCCAGTTTCCAGCGCAGCAGCTTTGTGATCGTCTTGTAAGAGAGACTGGCGGGATAGATTTCATCTATCTTTTGGTTAAAAACATGGGCAACCATGACGGTATCTGCCTTCTCTTTTAAAAGTCTATACGGTTCCAATTCAGTTTCTTGCCAAAGGTTCGTCACATCCACAAAACCTTTGTGGGTGTCACCGACCGAAGAGCCGTGTCCGGGAAAATGCTTGATGGAAGTAAGTACACCATTGCTGTGCATCGCATTGATAAATGCAGAGGCATATGCAGCTACTACTTTAGGATCTTTTCCAAAGGAGCGTCCTAAACCATGAATGACATGGTTTTTCCTGTTGATATCCAGATCCACGACAGGAGCAAGATCGTAATTGATCCCTACACTGCTGAGTTCTTCACTCATTTTTATATAGGTCTCTTTTATTTTATTTTGATCCATTTTGATCACATCTGAAGCTTTGGGAAATCTACCGTAAAAACCGTATTTGCTTTTAAGTCGCTGTACCTTTCCTCCCTCCTGGTCTACAGCGATGAGCAGTTTCCCATCCCTGCTGCATGCCTGCAGTTCTTTGGTCAGAGTGGCCAGTTGTTCTTTTGTGGCAATATTCTTTGGTTTATTTTTATCTACCGGGTTATAATCAAATAAAATCACCGCTCCGAGGTTATAAGCTTCTATATCTTTACAGATCTGACTCTCTTTGGATGCATGTGTACCATGAAAACCGACCATAAGCATTTGGCCTATTCTTTTTTCAAGAGACAACTCTTGTGCCCATGTATACGTAAAGAAAAACAGACCCAGCCATAAAAATTTTTTTATCATAAAAAATATCCTTTATTTTATCTTACTATTATAGTGTAACTACTCTTTATTTGCATACGGTTAACCTTCCTGTATTACACTACGCTTACAAGAGCATCGAGGGACACCTAAAATCTTCCCCCTCCCTTTTATAAAGTATTTTAGGACTCCTTTTAAAAACATTTTCTCCTTGTCCCAAAGATGCTCTTAGAAAAATACTTAATCTATTTTTATCCCTTTTTATTTATAATGTTTTCTTCTATTAGTATTCAGTTAACCTTATATCATTATAATACTTTTACAAGAGCATCATAAAGAGATGGACTTCTCTCCCCTGATATTTATTAGGTCTGTCTCTCATATCATTTTTCCCTCCCCTTTTACATAACTATGGTGCTCTTTGAAAAAATCTTTTTGATAAAATCGAACCAATTACACGATTTTTACATCTTCATAATGTATAATGTGTATAATCTATAAAATCATCTATAAAGGCACATTTTATGAAAAAATTATTCACCATATCCCTTCTGCTCTTGTCACTCTTCACCTATGCACACGCAGCTGAAGATAAAAGGTATTTAGCAGAAATGACCATGACTGACATCATGGGGAAAACTTATGATGTCTCAGGTACAGAGCAGGGTCTGAACATTAAGGGCCTTGAAGGGAAAGTCATATTTTTAGAATTTTTCGGACATAAATGTCCCCCTTGCCTCGCTTCCATTCCACATTTAATCAAGCTTCAAGAAAAATATAAAGAGACATTGGCCATTGTCTCTATCGAAGTACAAGGCTATACCCATGAAGAGGTCAAAGCCTTTGCAAAAGAGAAAGGGATGAACTACATTGTGGTCTCCGAAGAGAAAGCACCTGAATTGGTAAACTATATTCAGCAAAGAGCACAATGGAGAGGGAGTATTCCTTTCCTGGTAGCCATGGACACGAAAGGTGATGTACAGTTTGTACAAGCAGGTATGCTTCCAGAAGCGTCACTCGAAGAACTCATCTCTCAACTCTCCAAAACAGCCAAATAATCTATCTCTCCTCTTGCAGAGGAGAGGCATATTTCACTAAGAGAGTCTTACGATACCATTTTGTATCGTAATGATCCCCTCAAACTCTGCTTCATAGACCCTGTCTCCAAATTCTTTAAGACTCTCTTCGAACGTTGGTGACTTTTGGCAAAAATAAAAAAAATCATCTTTTTCCAGCCCATCATCCGCAACCTTTCCAAACATAGATGCAAATGTCTCTATATCATGTATGGCTATCGCATTCTTTGTCTGTAGCAACTGATTCGTACCCAGACTTTCGTCAAGTCTTTGCGGAAGTACAAAGATCTCTTTGCCCATCTTTAACGCATACTCAACCGAACGCATCGAACCGCTATTGAGATCAGCCTCTGTAACGATCAGAATATCCCCGAGTGCAACGACCAGCTCATTTCGTACCACAAAGCTCCACCCTGTGGCTCTGAACCCGTCATTGAACTGGCTAAGCACAAGTCCCTTGGTCTCTATACCCGCTATAAGACTTTGATTAACCGCAGGGTAGCGTATATCCAATCCGTTGGCTACCACTGCGATGGTATTCTCTTCTCCTGCTCCAGCGTGAGCAATTGTATCAACACCCATCGCTGCACCACTGACCACACAAACCCCTCGTTTGGCTAAAGCATTGGCAAGTGTATAGGTGCACTGTCGTGTGTAGTTTGAGGGTCGTCTTGTTCCCACTATAGAGACTTTGGGTCGCTGCAGCAGTTCCAGATTCCCCTTGTAAAAAAGTGAAGAGGGATACTTCTTCATGCCCTCCAAAGCAGGAATATGTTGGGTGAGTATCTGACTCATAGGGTGCCTTTTTTACACCCATGATATCATAGTGGCATATCCGGCATTAAAAATATTACATATTGTCATACTTTTGAAAAGAGTATGTCAATTCATATTGTGCCCTGACTAAAAGAAGGAAATACCCTTGAGGTACATATTATCGGTAAACTTCATCCATATACACCACTTCTATCCCTTTAAAAATAGCTGCTGCACTTGAAAGTGCTTTCATGGTTATTTTATGCGGATGCCCTATAGCGATGGCATACCCTTTTTTCTTCGCCTTTTTCACTGCCCTTTGAAGCTGTTTATGAATATACGGCACACTTTGTTGATTGTCTATAAACACATCCCTCGCCACATAAGCGTCACCGAATTCTTCTGCTATCATGGGTACTTTGGTAGAAGCGGTCGTTCGGCTGTCCACAAAGAGAAAACCTTCTTTCCTAAGCGCGCTATAAAGTCTCCGCATCGCAGCATAATTGTCAGTGAACACAGAACCTGTATGGTTGTTGATATAACGTGCCGTCGGGAAAAGAGCTCTCAGCTCATTCACTCTGGCATCTATCTCTGCTTTACTGAAAGTCGTGATGAGTGTTTTAGCCTGTGTGTTAAATTGTGCAGTGCCAGACTCCATCGGTAGGTGGATCATATAATGTTCTAAACCTTCTGCTAATCTATGTGAAGTGCTGGAACGCTCTGATGGAGGGAATATGGATGGGGTAAGTTTGATGCCTGTAGCCTGTATACGTTTGATCTGATCTCTTGTAGAGACATCATCTATAATGATCACGAGTTTTGGCTTTTGCGTGATCTCTGAAGATAGTACATTGTGAGTGATCATACGTTTTGGCATCTCATCTTTTGTAACCACCTCCTCCTCATTCGCTTCTTTTTGCAATAGAGGTTTGACAGAACTGTTTTTTTCTCTCTTTGGTGCCTTTTGAACAACGATCTCCTGTTTTTCACGAGGTTTTTTTGTTTTGATCTTCGACAGTTCCTCTAAAAACTTATTTGTACTGTCCCGTGTATCTCTCTTGTAGGTTTGTGTTGTCCTCTTTTGACCATCTGCCAGATCAAGTTGTCCCAAGAAATATCCAAAAACCACCATAGCTATCATCAAAAAAACACCTAGAACGATAAAAAGACTTTTTTTTAAAGTAGAACCCTTTGTACTTTTCTTGCGTCTTCGCTTTTGTACCGATTTTTTTCTGGAAGAAGATTTCGTAGTTGTTTTTTTGGGTTGATTTGCCATGAAGTCCACTGGTTTTAAATTTCAGCTATTGTAACAAAGTAGCATTAAGAATGGGATATAAAATAGAATAAAAAAAGTCCATTAAGAATAAAACTAACTGAAGATTTTTGTTAAGTTGTATTCAGGTTTGAATGTTTGGGTAAAGGAAGCTACAGGTCGTAGCTGACCGCACCCATCATTCAAAGATGGATGCAAATTGACGAAAAGATTAGTTAGTTTCTTGGTCTACGATCTTGTTCGCTGAAATCCACGGCATCATCGCACGAAGCTTGTTACCTGTTTGCGTAATGAGTTTATCTTTGTCATTATTACGCTCAGCATTCATACGAGGGTAACCCGCTTGACCTTCAAGGATAAAGTCTTTTGCAAATCTACCATCTTGGATCTCTGTTAAGATATCTTTCATCGCTTGTTTAGATTCAGCGTTGATGACTCTCTTACCAGATACATAGTCACCGTACTCAGCAGTATTAGAGATAGAGTATCTCATGTCTGCGATCCCACCTTCAAACATAAGATCAACGATAAGCTTAAGCTCATGAAGACATTCGAAATATGCAAGCTCTGGTGCATAACCTGCTTCAGTCAATGTTTCAAAACCAGCCTGTACAAGTGCTGCTGTACCACCACAAAGAACCGCCTGCTCACCGAAAAGGTCTGTTTCAGTTTCATCTTTAAACGTTGTTTCAATGATCGCCGTTCTACCACCACCGATCGCTGATGCATACGAAAGTGCCAACTCTTTAGTTGTACCGCTTGGGTTTTGTCCAACAGCGATAAGATCCGGGATACCACCACCTCTTACGAACTCAGAACGTACTGTGTGTCCCGGTGCTTTTGGAGCGATCATCGTAACGTTGATATCTGCTCTTGGGATGATTCTTCCGTAGTGAATGTTGAATCCGTGTCCAAATGCGATCGTAGCACCCTCTTTAAGGTTAGGCTCGATCTCATTTTCATAGATCTCAGCCTGGTTTTCATCCGGAAGAAGGATCATAACTACATCCGCTTTTGCTGTAGCATCTGCAACAGAAAGTACTTCAAAGTCTTTAGCCGCAGCTTTTCTCCAAGAAGAACCACCCTCTCTAGCACCAACAACAACATTTACACCTGAATCTCTAAGGTTTTCAGCATGTGCGTGTCCTTGTGAACCGAAACCGATCATTGCTACTGTTTTTGACTTGATGATGTTGATATCACAATCTTTGTCATAATATACATTTAAAGTTGACATTTATTATCCTTGATGTACGAAGTACGAAAATTTTCGCGATTATACCCAAATAATACTTATTATCGTAAATTTTATCTGCAATTGTCTTTTATGCTATAATAAATCTTCATATTGGAAAGGAGTGAATTTGATTGAATTTCTCAACGAAACTGTTTTATGGTGGCACTGGATCGTTTTTGGTATAGCGCTGCTTATTTGGGATATGACCATGGGGACATTTTTTATCCTTGGACTGGGTATTGCTGCCATTATAGTGGGGATACTGGACATGTTTATGGACACCTCTTTTACCATGGAACTCACCATCTGGATGATACTCTCCATACTTGTCATTGCGGTATGGTTCAAGTGGTTTAGAGAACAGCCTGTGACAGAGAGCGGGCAGTCAAACTACAGGCTCGATACTTTGGGTGTGGTCATGGAAGATATACAACCCCATAGCAGAGGGAAAGTCACTTTTGACACACCTGTCCTTGGCAATACCTCCTGGCATGCCATATCAAAAGTGGACCTGGTCAAAGGCACACGTGTAAAAATCGTACAGATCAATGGGCAGCTTATAGAAGTTGAACCTTTCACATCATAGAACGTGAAACAAACAAAGTACATCTTCACTACGTTATCACTGGGTTTTCTTCACCAGAATGCTCACGCGACTTGTCGCTTATAAAAATACATTAAAGGAATAGTAAATGGAAGTATTAAATATCGTCATTATATTGGTCATCGCCCTCATTGTTACACTCTACAAAGGGATCAATATCGTACCTCAAGGTGAAGAGTGGGTGGTAGAGCGATTGGGGAAATTCAGCCGTACACTTACTCCAGGGCTCAACCTCATTATCCCTTATATTGAAACGATCCGGGAGCGTGTCTCTACCCGTGACCTCATTCTTGATATCCCTGAACAGGAAGTCATCACAAAAGACAATGCTGTGATACATACCAACGCGGTCACCTTTGCGCGTGTGACCAACCCCCGTGATGCGATCTACGGTATCGAGGATTTCCGTACGGCAATACAGCAGCTAGTCATGACCACACTGCGTTCGATCCTTGGTGAAATGGATCTGGATGAGGCACTCTCCAACCGTGAACACATCAAAGCCAAACTGAAAGACTCGATCATAGATGATGTAGCAGACTGGGGTGTGACAGTGAAGTCTGTCGAGATACAAGATATCAATCCAAGTGAGTCGATGCAAGACTCGATGGAGAGGCAAGCAGCTGCAGAGAGAGAAAGACGTGCCATTGAAACCACTGCAGAGGGTAACAAAAATGCTGCTATTTTAGAAGCAGACGGTAAACTTGAAGCAGCGAAAAGAGAAGCACAGGCGCAGATCGCTCTGGCCAATGCTTCAGGCGAAGCAATCAACATCATCACACAGAACATCAAAGATAATGAACTCCCGGCCATGTTCCTCCTTGGTGACCGTTACATCAGTACACTTGAAGAGATGAGCAAGAGTCCAAACTCTAAATTCGTTGTCTATCCTGCCGACCTCCAGGAAGCGATAAAAGGAATGTTAGGGAATGTCTTCAAGAAATAACCGATGCTCCTGAAAGCATAACACTCTAAAAAAGGCTCTTTAGCGCATTGGATTTATCCTAAATCCGGGCACCCTACACTGTTAACTGGGTCTCATCCCAGTATAATGATATAGAGCCACTGTTGCTTACTATCTCTTCCCCCCTCCGTCACAAAGACAATGAACACAAGTGCTTCGGTCTGTCGGCTATTTTATATTCTTCCTTTATAACTACCTATAATTGATGCATTTATACGTTTTTCTCTACGTCAAGATCCTTCTTAGCATAAAATGATTATTTTTTATACAATAAAGTGGATACTATTAAGACAAAACTTGATTATACTTTTCATAAGCAAAACATATAACCGATATAAATGTTATACACTGCTGGACAATGGAGCGATGATGAACCATATCATCAAGAGGTGACTAGGTTATAGAGTGATCATTTTGCCTATAACACTATTATGAATTAAAGAAAGGAATAAAAATGTCAAAACTACAAATCAAATCATGGAGTGAAACATGTCTTATTTAGCACCTACAGAATTTGTGAAAAAAATGGTTGATTCTGGAGAATCAAAAGTATATATGTCTACGAAAGATACACTGATCCGTGCTTACATGGCGGGAGCAATTTTAGCACTAGCGGCTGTATTTGCAATTACTGTTGCGATGAAAACAGGTTCAGGTCTTGTCGGTGCAGCATTCTTCCCTGTCGGGTTTATTATGCTCTATCTAATGAGCTTTGATCTATTGACAGGTGTATTTGTATTGGTGCCACTGGCGTGGATCGATAAACGACCGGGAGTAACTGTAGGTCAAATACTCAGAAACTGGGGTCTGGTAGGACTTGGTAACCTTGCAGGTGCCTTAACGGTTGCTGTGATGAGTGCATTCATCTTTACCTACGGTTTTGATACAGATGGTGGTGCAATTGCGCAAAAAGTGGCAGGTATAGGTGAAGCAAGAACATTAGGTTATCAGGCACACGGTGTTGGTGGTTGGTTTACTGTATTCATCCGTGGAATGCTTTGTAACTGGATGGTAGCAATGGGTGTTGTGGGTGCAATGATCTCTACATCAGTAAGTGGTAAAGCAATCGCTATGTGGATGCCGATCATGCTCTTCTTCTTCATGGGCTTTGAACACTCGATCGTTAACATGTTCCTTTTCCCATTCTCTTTGATCATGGGTGGTGACTTTACAGTAGTAGATTACCTTCTTTGGAATGAGGTTCCGGTTGCACTTGGTAACTTGACAGGGGGTCTTCTCTTTACGGGTCTGACACTTTATGCAACACACGTAAAAACAGGAGCAAAACGTGAATTGAACAATGCTTCATTCAAATCAAAGGACGCTTCAGCTGCATAAGCTGAAGTGTAAAAACGCGATCAAAAAGGATAGATACATATGAAAAAAATAGAAATGACTGAAACGATCGTCCTGGCAAGAAAAAGTGCCAAGATGAGCTGGGAAACGTTGGCTGAAAAAGTTGGGCTCTCAGCAACTTTCCTCACTTCAGCCTGTTTAGGAATGAACAGCTTAAAAAAAGAGCCTGCAGAAAAACTGTGTGAAGTACTTGGTTTAGATGAAGAGGTTGCGATCACTTTACAGGAATATCCTAACAAAACCTGGGATTTTACGATACCTCAAGATCCTCTTGTCTATCGTCTCTATGAAGTGGTAGGTGTGTATGGTGAAACGATCAAAGAGATCGTGGGTGAAAAGTTCGGAGATGGTATTATGAGTGCCATTGATTTCTCTTTAGATATAGACAAAGAAGCGAATCCATTGGGTGACAGGGTTGTGATCACCATGAATGGTAAATTCCTGCCTTATAAATCATGGTAGTGTAGTGATCAAAGATTAATGCCGACAGGTCTTAATCTTTCGCTACACTAAGAGATACGATCGAAAAGTTTTGAATTAAGAGCGTTTTCTCACTCAAAAGCTTTTAATTAAATACTTTTAAAGCCCTATCTCTCAGGGTATAGATCTAGACACTGTAAGGTTACGAAACACCATGGAAAAACAATTAAAAATCTCTATAGGAGAATACTCCGATAAAGGACGAAAAGAGGTCAATCAGGATTTTCATGATATCTGTGTACCCCAAGAACCCCAGTTGACCAACAAAGGCATAGCGATTGCTCTGGCTGATGGGATCAGTAGCAGTGAAGTCAGTCAAACAGCGAGTCAAACAGCAGTCACCTCGTTTTTAATGGATTATTTCAGCACACCTGAATCCTGGTCCGTGAAAAAGTCTGCCCAACGTGTGATCACTGCGACGAACTCCTGGCTCTATGCGCAAACTAGACAAAGCCAATACTGCTATGATGCCAATAAAGGCTATGTCTGTACCTTCAGTGCAATGGTGATCAGATCAAACACAGCCCATATTTTCCATGTAGGTGATGCACGTATCTATCGATTGAGAAATGACAAGATGGAGCAGTTGACTGAAGACCACCGTATGTGGATCACACAAGAAAAAAGTTATCTTGGCCGTGCCCTGGGTGTGGATTCGGATCTGAAGATCGATTATGAAACCTTACCCGTGGAAGTCGATGATATTTTTTTATTTATGACAGACGGTGTCTATGAATATGTCAGTTCTGCTCTTATGATCAGTATCATAGAGGCATATAACGGTGACCTGAATGCGGCGGCAAAACGCATTATCGAGACAGCCTATGAAAAGGAGAGTGATGACAATCTGACCATTCAGCTTGTCAAAGTAGAGACACTGCCCGATAAAGATGCCAATGAGATCCAGAAACAACTGAGTGAAAAACCCCTGCCCCCACTGCTTGAAGCACGTATGATGTTCGACGGGTACAAGATCATCCGTGAACTGAGTGCCAGCCATAGAAGTCATGTCTACCTGGCTGTGGATACGGAGACAGATACTTCAGTAGTACTCAAAACGCCTTCCATTGATCTCAGTGGAGACAAAGCGTATCTCGAACGGTTTTTACTTGAAGAGTGGATCGCCATACGTATGAACAATGCCCATCTGGTAAAGTCCTATCTGCAGACGCGTCAACGCAATTATATTTACAATGTGACAGAATTTATTGATGGGCAGACCCTGACACAGTGGATGATCGATAACCCAAACCCCACCATAGAGACCGTCCGTGAAATTGCAGAACAGATCGCCAGAGGGCTGCTTGCCCTTCACCGCCAAGAGATGATACATCAGGATCTAAGGCCTGATAATATCATGATCGACTCTACAGGGACGGTCAAGATCATCGATTTTGGTTCCACCAGGATACAAGGGATCGTAGAAAGCAATGCCTATATGGAGCAGGAGAATATACTGGGAACGGCACAATACTCTGCACCGGAATATTTTCTTGGAGAGGTCGGTACAGAAAGGTCTGATCTTTTTTCATTGGCAGTGATCATCTATCAGATGCTCTCCGGCGCACTTCCTTATGGTACACAGGTAGCTAAATCCACAACCAAAAAGGCGCAAAAAAAACTGAAATACAAGCACTTAAATCCCAGTACGCATGAAGTTCCCATGTGGATCAATGAAACACTGAAAAAAGCATTGGAACCCAATCCATACAAACGCTACGGAGAATTGTCTGAATTTTTATTTGACCTGCGACATCCCAATAAAGCATTTTTAAATAAATCCAGGCCACCTCTGTTAGAACGTAATCCCGTACTTTTCTGGAAGATGGTCTCTTTAGTGCTATCGATCATCATTGTGGTATTGTTAAGTCAATGAGATAAAAATGGTTATTTTTTATACAGTGAATTGAAAAATGTTGTTTAAATTAAGACTATACTAATCATATGAAAACTATGAAGGAATCTTGTCCTCCTTTTTGTTTATACTTCTGGTTTTCTAGTAACTTTTTAATTTAAAGTGTATCATTCATCATTGTCTGTATACTTCCTTTAATCTTGTCCAAAGTCCAAAAAGTTACTTTTCTCAAAATCTTATAAGATGTGCGATATATAGCATATTTTATAAGGGAAATATCAACAAGCTACTTTGCAAAGTGCTGATAGTCTTTCACGCCGGACCAATCACCGCCCCACTGCCAACCCTGTTTTTTAAATATTTCAACCGCTTTATCGTGTTTGAGTAAAACTGCTCTATCGGCATAGGTAGCGTTTTGATGTACCCTTTTTCTATAGGGTGCCGATGCTTTATGGGAGATATACCCTTTTCTTGAAATATAAGGATTCTCAATGGGGTTGATATCTATGGCTTTTCCGTAAGAGTGTTTGGACCATGCTTTGCTCCCGGTTGCGGTCCGGCAGTTAAAGGCTGACGTATTATCTGACTCTATGGAGTCCCAGTCAGAGCCTTTATAGTCACTCACCAGGCGCATTTTCCTGATAGGATACCCTATCTTGTAGAGTGACTCAAATATCTCTGACACCTCAACAGAAACCTCTTTATGCACGATGATCTCACCCATCTGCTCCTCACCATGAAAGTCGATATGTTTGATGCGTATATAACGCAGATCTTTCAAGGGTACGGGACAGCCTTTTTTCCAGGAGTTTCCCTTTAGCATTCTTGCTTTGATCTGAGGCGTGATCTCCGAAATATGAGATTCAAACCCGGCGAAAACCGCTACTGATGCTGCTATGAACGTATACAATATTTTTACCATATTTTATTATATCGTATTGCATGATTTACCTTCGGTTTGTATCTGTATGGTATATTAATAATAAAAATAACTATTGCAAGGATAGCATACAATGGAACAATTTAAAACCTATGCCCTGATGATCGGGCTTACCCTTCTGTTTATATGGTTTGGGGGAATGATCGGTGGGAGAGCCGGAATGATCATCGCTTTCTTGATCGCAGGAGGAATGAATTTCTATGCGTACTACTACAGTGACAAGCAGATACTACATCACTATCATGCTATACCTGTAGACAGGTCAAATGCTGCGGGGCTCTATGAGATCGTAGAAAGGTTAACAAGACGTACAGGCCTCCCTATGCCTACGATCTACATCATTCCCGATCAGCAACCTAATGCGTTTGCTACTGGAAGGAATTATGAGCATGCCGCTGTTGCGGTCACTGAAGGACTTTTAAATCTATTGGATGAGAACGAAGTGGAAGCGGTTATCGCACATGAACTCAGTCATATCAAACACTACGATATGCTTATAGGAACTGTAGCTGCAACTATATCAGGAGCGATCGCAATGTTGGCGAACTTTGGAATGTTCTTTGGCGGAGACCGTGACAGGCCTACAAACCCTATCGTAATGATCGCATTGATGATCATCATGCCGCTTGCTGCCACAGTCATACAGATGGCTGTAAGCCGTAACCGTGAATTCATGGCCGATGAAGGGGCAGCCATGATGACTGGACATCCAGAATGGCTGCAGACAGGTCTGGCAAAACTGGAAAATTACGCCAGAGGTATCAGTATGCATGATGCAGATCCTCAAACAGCACATATGTTCATCATCAATCCTTTTACAGGTAAGAACATGAGTTTAAGCGGACTTTTTAGAACGCACCCGACCACACAAGATAGAATTGACAGACTTGAAGCGTTAAAGTAATATAATTACTCTTAGTTAACATAAACGCAACTGTTTACTGTACAAACCAATGAAGAGAGTTTCTGACCATGTCCCCATTTGCCATACAACTTATCAACGGATGTCTTATTTCAGATATCGAACAAGAAGACCAGAACAGTTTTCAGGCACTCCAGCAACTGGGTGCCGTAGAAGAGGTGGATGGTCTTTGGAAACTGAAGTCTATCTATCGTGTGGGAAGGCTCTATATAGGTAACGACGGTAAAGGGTATGTGGAAGCAGAGTTCAAGGAACAAAGAGACCTGCTCATAGAACCTGATGACCTTTGGGGTGCAAAGCATGGAGATACGGTCGTTGCCAAGCGTATCATCGCCAGACGCGGACGTGCCAGCGGTAAAGTACAGCTTATTATAGAAAAAGCCCATCTCTTTACGATCGCCTATACACACAGAGATGAATCAGACAATTTCCTTATACTTGACATCCGTACAGGATTACCTACCCATGCTGTCATGGAAGGGATGGACCTCAAAGCGTTCAAACTGGGAACAGTACTGAAAATAGATGTCGATACAGATAAGGTGCTTGATGTGGTGGGAACCCTGGATGACCCTATGGTCGATGAGAAGATCTCACTGGCTCTTTATGAACGTGAAGATGAATTCCCGCCGGAGTGTGTCACAGATGCACTCAAGGTTGAAGTAGAAGTCACCAAAGAGGAACATCCTGACCGTGTGGATCTTACCCATCTTGATTTCTGTACGATCGACCCAGTAACGGCAAAAGATTTTGATGATGCCATCTATTTTGATATGGAAACCTATACCCTCTATGTTGCCATTGCTGATGTCAGCCACTATGTGCCTTTCTTTACCTACATCGACAAAGAGGCAAAAAAAAGAGGTTTCACTACCTATCTGCCGCACAAATCTTTTCCTATGCTCCCTCGTGAACTCAGTGAGAATATCTGTTCACTCAAACCAAAGGTCGACAGACTTGCCTTTGTATCGAAGATCACACTGGACAGGACCACACTCAAACCGTTAGAAGAAGAGTTCTTTGAAGCGATCATCCACTCAAAACACCGTTTTAATTATGACAATATCGATGATATATTGGAAAATGGAACAGAGGGTGTTACAGATACGGTAGCCCAAATATTAACCTGGCTGCTTCCTTTACAGAAGATCACTGTCAGGTTGCGTAACGAACGGCTCAAACACGGCTTTGATTTTAGATCCGAAGAGACAAAACTCACCATCGATGCAGCGCATTTATTGGTCAGTACAGAGATAGAAACAGGCACGCCGTCACACTCTCTCATAGAAGAGTGTATGCTTTTAGCCAACCAGGCTGCTGCAAAACGCTTTACCGGAGAGGGTGACAGTATCTTCCGTATCCATGAACCGCCGCAACTTGTCAAGATGGAAGCGTTACTGACGGAACTTGCCGCCATCGGTCTCTATGTAGAAGAGTATGAAGATGCCCCTTCTCTTATACGTGCCATACAGAAAGAAGCCGCAAAAATGAACCTCGCCTCGGAAGTGGATGCGATGGTTATCAAATCGTTACGGCGTGCAAGCTACGCAGCGCAAAATGTAGGACACTTTGGACTGGGCTTTAGCCACTACAGCCACTTTACCTCACCCATACGTAGATATGCCGACCTCATCCTCCACCGTCTTATCAAAACACAGCTTCGTGATGAACCCGAAGAGGCAGGGTATCTATTAAGGAACATTGAACCCCTCTGTGCAAGAGTCAGTGAACTTGAAAGGGATGCGACCAAAGCAGAATGGGACTTCAGGGACCGTAAATTTGCACGCTGGGCAGCCACACGCTTAGGTGAGGTCTTCGAAGCGGAAGTCGTTGAAGTAGAAGAGAGTGCCAAAGCAGTGCTCTTAGGCGAGATAAAAGGGGTCACAGTGCATCTCAGGGGTGACAATGTGATGCTTTTTGATAAAATAAAAGTCAAGATCAATGAAGTCAATATCCCGCAAGCCATCATCATGGTCGAATTTGTTGAAAAATTGAGTAAAGACGCTATGGAGTTAGCCTGATGTACCAAAGAGAATTTGACCAGAAACTCAAGCAGGCTTTTCCCAAAGCCGTCTTGTTCTATGGTGAAAACGACTACCTCGTAGAGCATTATATCGATACCTATATCCAAAAGACCAATGCAAAAGAGAGTATGCTTACGCTCTACCACGACGAATGGGACTTTGAACAGGCTAAGAATTTTCTCTCCCAAACCTCCCTGTTTGGCGGTACGAATCTAGTCGTGGTCAAACACGAGAAAAAGATACCCAAAAAAGAACTCGATATCCTCATAGAACTTGCCAATAAAAGTGATGATAACTACTTCCTTTACGCCTATGCCGGTGCCCCCAAAGATGCAAAGAGTATGCAGGCAGCCTTCAGTGAGAAAAAAGGCGGGGTATGGGTACGGTTTTTCGAACCGAACATACGTGAAGGTATCGCGATGCTGCAGCAAAAAGCACAGCAGATACATCTTGACATAGACCACTATGCTCTGCAGCATCTTATGCTCCTGCTCAATAACAACCTGGCACTCTGCGCCAATGAGCTGGAGAAACTTGCCATTCTAGGTATGAAAGTGACAAGTAAAGACATCGACAGACTTGTCTACTCAACCGCGCCTCTGGCAACAGAACAGCTGCTCATAGACCTTTTTAACAAAAAGCCTATCACTGCAACCATTACCAAACTTCTGGATCTGGGAGAAGATGAAGCATCACTACTTCGCTCCACACAATATTTTGTCAACCAGATCTTCCTCTTTCATGCCTATATCAAACTCCATGGCCATGTAGATTCAGCCGCGATACTGGGATACAAACTCCCCAAACAGATAGAAGAGCAAAAAGCACAGTTGGCCTTACGTGTAAAATCAGCTGCCCTGCTTAAGATATTTGAACATTTACTGGAGAGTGAGATACTCATCAAAAAAGCACCTGCTACGCAAAGAGATGTATTGGTCTACAGTATGCTGATCAAGCTGCAGGGATATCTGTAAAACATAATTTTTATTTTAAAAAAGTGTCATAGGTTCAATAGATAATAGTTGTCGAAGATTTTTGATAATTTGTACTTAGCTTTGGAAGTTTGGGTAAGAGAGCTTACGTAGGTAAGTGACCGCACCCATCTTCCAAAGATGAGTGCAAAATATCGAAAAGATCGACAACTATGAGAAGAGTTCTCTCATGACTCCGCCAAACCACTCTCTCGTGGCTTTTGCCGTACCTTTGGATCTGAATTTACCGCCACCGTCTTTTGGCTTAGGTACATGTCCTTTCCCTTTAAGTTTACCGCTTGGATCTGCAGAGAACGTATGTGTCACCATGATCGCCTCTTCCGGTTTACTTCCCACCATGGAGTAACATACATTTGCCGCTTTAGCCGGAAGACCTGCTTTAGGATCATTTTCTTTGGCATTCAATTGATCAGTGATCTGTCCTGCAGCCCTATGTGCTGCCCAGATCGCTGTTTGTCCACTTGGCGGGATTGCATGCGTCACCGCATCCCCGATGACGTAAATATTTGAATCTGTCTTAGATCTGAAGCTGTACCCATCCATCATGGCATACCCTGCGCCATCCACTTCAATACCGGCCATAGCAACAACAGGTGAACACTTGTTGATAGGTATCAAGTTACACACTTCATACTTCTCTGTCTTTAATGCACCTTCAGTGTCCGCTTCATCTTGAAACACTTTATATGCAATAGTTTTTTTCTCAGTATCGATATCCACGATCTCGGTCAAGCCGTTATACTCAATGATATCAGGGAAGAGATCTTTCCATGATTCTTGAAATGCTGCTCCTTTAGCAAATTTACCGTTTCTTGTATCCAAGACGATCACTTTTCCTTCGATACCTTCATTCTTTACATAGTTCGCTACCATAGCTGTTCTCTCATAAGGTGCCGGAGGACATCTGTATTTTCCTGCTGCCGGCGGTATGATGATCACGTTACCGTCATCCATATTTTCAAGTTGCCGTTTGAGTGCGATGTGTTCATTCCCTGGCATCAAGGCAGCAGGACAAGCTTGTGATACTTCTGCGATTTTTTCTGCTGACCATGTGGGGAATTGTTTTTCATAATCATAAGCGATACCAGGAGAAAGGACAAGAATATCATAAGCGATATCTCCGGCCGTGGTGGTCACCGTCTTAGCTTTTCTGTCGATAGCCGTGACTGTCGCATGTACAAAATCATAATCATACTTTCCGGCCGGCTGAAAATAGTCACCTACAAAAGTGTCCAAACTGACACCATCAAGGCCGCCAAGCAGTGTGTTGGAAAACGGACAAGCCATGAAGATATTGTTTTTCTCGATCACTGTTACTTCAATGCTTTTATCTTTTTTTCTTAGTGCTTTAGCTATGGTCAAACCACCAAAACCACCACCTACAACTACAACTGATTTGCCACTTGTCTTTTTTGGGGCTGATTTTTTCTCACTTGCTGTCGCAATACTCGGCATTGCAGCAGCCGCTGCAGCAACACCGACAAGTTTAAATGTATCTCTCCTATTCATTGCCATAATGTCTCCTCCTAAAATGGTAAATTGTTAATCACTTTACATAATATAAAGTGATTCTATTATGACAAAAGTTTTCTTTGAATCAACTATTTTGAAGATAGTAATGAATATTTTTGAAGGTAGAACAAGAAGATACATTCAGATTTGGGTCGCATACCTATAAGATTTGATGTGGTGTATCATCATATCTTATAAGTTGCTTTTATAGGCGAATGATATCGGCAGAGAAGTTTTTAAGTGTCTGTACTTTTGCCTCTTCTTTAATCAGTTTTTTCGCTTTTCTTCTGTTCCCATAGAACTTTTTAAACTCATCTTTAAAGGCATCAAAGTAATCCTGGAACTTTACCGGACCCAATACGGCAACCGCCCAGATATTATCTTCTGTATCCACTTCCAAAATAATAGAGGCCAAACCTTGCATAGCCGGTCCGCCTACGACTTTTCCACCCTGTTTAGGTTCAAATCTAGACAGATGAGACATACATACAAATGAGCCGCCCTTGTAAGCTTTTGTCGTACCTTTTTCATCTATATAATGGAACATACTCATCTCAGGCTGTGGATGTGTCAACTGATGGGGACAGATAGCAGAATAGGCAACGATCGTACCCTTGGCACCTGCGCCTCCTCTATAGATATATTTCGTACCGTCTTCTGCTGTGAGTTCAATATCTTTTTCTGCGGGTGAAGTAAGATTGACCATGATAGCCGGTGTACCCACATATGGATAATTGAATACATAATTCTCCTCAACCGCTAACGCAGAAGCTTTGACAGGATTTCCTTCAGCGTCTTTGAGCTGTACTTTTTCAAAAGATTGAAACAGACTTCCATCTTCGGCATAAAGTCTTTGAGTGATCAATGATGGAGCAATGGCCACTGCCATAGCTGACGTAGCCGATAACCGTAAAAAATTTCTTCTTTCCATATAATGCATACCCCTATAATAAATTAACTTTATCATATCATACAAAAAAACTTATTAATTTTAAGTTTAGCACTGCAAAAAGAGGTAGATCTATCTCTAATGTACAGCTAAGAAATAATATAGTAGAATATCGCTTCCAAAATTCTTGCTCATTTTTGGACAGCTATACGTACATTGACATGTTTGTTTACAGCTGTATACATGGGCTATTAAACCAAAAGGAAACAATATGACTTGTTATGAAACACTGTTTGTAATTAAACCTACACTTACAGAAGAAGAGATTGCAGCACAAATTGCAAAAGTAAAAGATGTTCTTGCTAAAGAAGGTGCCGAGCTAGTTGCTACAAATGACATGGGTATGAGAAAACTTGCATACCAGGTAGAAAAACATAACAGAGGGTACTACACTGTTCTTTTCTATAAAGCAGAAGGTGCAACGATTCAAGAGCTTGAGAGAAACCTTAAGATCAATGAAGATATCATTAAGTTTTTAACTGTGAAATACACTAAAAACAAAGAGATCGCACAGTTTGACAAACTTGTAGCAGAAGCAAACAAAGGTACGACAGAGACAAAAGCACCTGAAGCAGAAGCAACAGAAGCATAATCAACCATAGATTAGGAGCCACCTTATGTACAACAAAGTAATTTTAGCCGGAAACCTCACTAGAGATATTGAGATTAAATATACGCAAAGTGGAAGTGCCATCGGTAATACAGCCATTGCAACTTCGCGTAAATTCAAATCTGCAACTGGTGAACAAAAAGAGGAAGTTCTCTTCATCGACCTTACTTTTTTTGGTAGAACGGCTGAAATTGCAAATCAGTACTTACGTAAAGGTAGCAAAGTTTTAGTAGATGGAAGATTGAAACTAGATCAGTGGACAGCGCAAGATGGAAGCAAGAGAAGTAGGCACTCAGTCACAGTAGAGAACCTTCAAATGCTAGGAGGAAAAGACGAAGCAGCACCTATGGGTGATAACGGATATGGTCAAGGCGGGTCATCAGAGTATGATGCGCCATCAAATAACAGCTATAACCAACCTGCACCGTCTGCTCCGAAATCTGCACCGCAACCTACGTCAAACATTCCAGAAATTGACATCAATGAAGATGAAATACCGTTTTAATCAATAACAACTACATAATGTAAATAACTATATTAAATCTCTTCTATTAAGGGGGAATATATGCTATTTACACTTTTTTTTACTCCTTTCCATTTCCATTGCAATCTTCCGTATGAGATTCTAATAATGATGGAGTATTGCTTAAATTAGTTTTTATCTAATTTTTAGGTCATCGTAGTATTTGACATGATACTATTTATAGACAAGTATATACTCCACTCACATGTAAAAAATATGAATAAAATGTCGAACTTTTCTTACGAATAAGCTATAATCTAACAATAAAAATGAATGGATAATCATGGTAATACTTGGTATAGGAAACGTACTACAAAAAGATGATGGCTTAGGTGTTTATGCAGCTTCTTATTTGAATGAAAATTATATATTTTCAAAAGAGATACAAATTATTAATGGTGGTGTAGAAGGTATTCATTTATTGAATGTTTTTATGGAAAACGATCATATACTTATCTTGGATAGTATTGATCTCAATGATGATCCTTCTTCTATTTATGCTATACCTTCAGAAGAACTTAGTGGACATGGGCTCAACAGTGGTGGTGCTCATGAGATAGGGGTATTGCAATGTTTGGATATGTTAGAGCTTCAGGGTAAGCCAGTGCCTCAAACTATGGTACTAGGAATCATCCCCTTTGAGGTTACATTTGATATTGCTTTGAGTAAGACGATTACAGAAGCTTTTGAGAGTTATATTGACGTGGCTTTACAGTACCTTGAAAAACATGGAATCAACCATATTAAAAAAGAGACTGTCGTAACACTAGAAGAGATAATTAACAAAGCAAAAGACCCATCTGGTATTATGATTTAGATTCAGCTTTTAACTACACTAGTTTCCCATCCATCATATTGTGCACCATACTCTTCTAGCATATCTATGAGAGATAATGTGAGTGCATCTATATCATGGTAAAAAGGTTTATCAATACGATAAAAGCTTAAACCCTTTACTCCTTCTTCATTTGTTAATTCATCTTTTATCTTAAATTCTTGTTCTGTGAGCTTTTTAATAAGGGCATCTCTTTTGTCTTCACTTTGAAAATATAGTTTATGCTCTATAGCCCGTGCTAAATGTAGATTATCATCAGAATTTTTAAGGCTATCACATGCTTTATGGTTTTGTATAAGTTGCCATTCTTTGGCTGTAGGGTATAGTAATTTATGGTAGTAATTCCAGTTACTGTCTTCTTCATGTCCAGTGGTTATTTCATAGCTTGTATGCTCATCAAGTGCAAATTCTATGAAGTCAGGCCAATTATAAGTAAACTGTACATAATACAAAAATGTAACATAACCATCTGAGATGATACGACCTACATATTTCCCAATACGAAACTTGATAAGTGCTGCCTCTAATTTATCTTCCATAAATAATATTTCAGGTTCTTCAATCTCACTAAGTAAACCACGTTCATTTGGCTCTTTGAGTTTAGCTTTTACAAATGCCACTGTAGGATAGGTGTACTGAATCTCCTCAATGTCCATAGAAATGCCCGCATTGAATTGTATGGAGGCAGGTTTCCCTTCTAAGTTTTTCATATATAATTCCCAATATTCTTGCATTTAAATTTCCTTTCTTTTAATTCATCTCTAAACTCATGAGGTACATATCTTCCCCATCAAGTACTTTTACGTTCAAACTTTCACACTCCACACAGTAGTACCTTATTTCATCTACCTCAAACTCAACGTTACAATCTTTACATTGAAGTTTTAACTTCTGAAGTTTGATGACAAACTCTGCTTCATTACATATGGTTCCCTCTTTAAAAGTATCAAATGCAGTTTGCAAAAGATGTGTCTCTATCCCACTCATAATACCTATCTTAGTAATGACTTTTGTAACTTTCGTAGCATTATTTTGTTCTGCTACCTCTTCACACTGGTTTAAAAGTGCTTGTACTACACTATATTCATGCATATACTTTTTCCTTTGTTGATTTTACTTTCAATCTTGCTGGTGTCTCCCTTGGACAAATTTTGTAAACAAATTCTTGACGCAATGTATGGAAAGCACTTTCATGCTCCCAAAACTCAGGATGCATCACTTCAAGTTCTTTCTCTTTAAGAGCTTCTATCTTAGACCCATTTTTTTCCAAATACTCTTGCTTGGACCAAATAAAATCATCATCATAAAGTGTTTTTGCAAATTGATGTAAATCTTCATAGTAGTTTTTATCTGCATAGACTTCATCAACCATACCTAATGCTTTGGCTTTTACAGAAGATATAGGTAAACAAATTTCCAATAACTCTTCTGCTATCTCTTCTCCTACACGTTTGGGCAAACTATAGGTATGGTATTCGCTTCCACTGAGCCCAAGTGTTTTATAGTGTGGGTTTAGAACAACCCCTTCTTTGGCCACCACATAGTCACATGCCAAGCCCATAAACACACCACCTGCACCAGCATTACGGCCAAATGAAGCCACAGTAACGATCTCATCTGCGTAGAGTATGGAGTGTACCAGATCATTCATCGCATTAATGTTACTCCAACCATCTTCACCCGGCTTTTGACTGTCTTCTAAAATGTTTAGGTGTATGCCATTAGAAAAGAAATCCATTCCACCCATAAGTACCAGCACTTCACACTCAGTTTTCAAATATTCCACTGCATATTTGAGTCTGATACATTGTTCCGCACTCATAGCACCATTATGAAAGTTGAAATAGAGGTAAGCCACTGAATCCCTCTTATCTACAGATATCTCATAAAAAGTGTTATAGCTTTTATCGAAGATGAGAGGTAAGCGCTCTTCTTTTATACCTTCCAGTTTGTCTTTCAGTACATAGGTGGCAGGAAGTTTAAAACTGCCTACTTTTTTAAGATGACTTATCCACACTGCACCATCTCTTGTACCTAAACAGATAGCACCATTACGTTTGGCTAATATTTCTTTTGGTTTCCCTCTAAAGTTATCTTCTTTGTGTGCTCCGTAAAGGTAACAAGGAATACCAAAAAGTTCATCCAAAACACCAGGCAGACTGTCTGAAAGATATATTTTTTCTATAATCGTATCAGTACTGTCTATGGACCAGTCTATAGCCCTTTTAGCCTGTGTAAATTGTGCATGTATAGGGTTAAGAAGTTGTGGGATTCCTTCATTGTTCTTAAGCTTTTTAAAAAACTGCCCCATTGCTTGCAAAGAGGCTTGTACTATCTCTTGACGGTAGAGAGAAGCCTTATAAGTATCTCGTACCTTAAAGTCTTCTTGGGCATAAATATCACCACCATCATAAAGAGCATTCGCTCGAAGAATGACCAGCCCCCACGTCTTAGTATGACTTTGAAGGGCATATTCCAAAGCATTGGGCCCTCTGTCACCTAAGGGTCCAGGATGAAAAATATACGTAGGAGTATGAGCATAAATACTTTCAGGAAGATAACGTTTTAGAAAAGGACATAATATAAGGTCAGGAGAAACACTTTCTATCTCTTCGAGCATTTGTACATCAGAGATGGCATAAGAGACTATGACCTGATACCCTCTGTCTTGAAGCCATGTATAAACTGCTTGGGTTTGAGAGTTAAAGGCTGTACAGAGTAGAAGTATTTTCATGAAAACTCTTAACAAATCCGAGGTAAAAGTTCACCCGTAGGCAGATCTAAAAATCGTTTGGTACCCCATGAAGTGTTAATGATGACCTTCTCTTTATGTAGTAGCGTTACGGTACCTATGCATGCCGATGTTTCATGTGTCTTCTGTAAGACCTCTAAGGCTCTGCTTTCATCCTCTTTAGCGACTGCCAAAACAAAAGTGCCTTCATTGGCAAGATTCACTGCTTCAAACCCCAAGAGTTCACAAATACCTTTGACCTCCTCTTGTACAGGGATCTTATCTTCCTCGACTTCTATACAGACCTTGGAACTTTTTGCCCATTCATTGAGCACTGCAGCTACACCTCCACGTGTTGCATCACGTAAAGCTATGATACATATTTCAGCATCTATCAGTGCTTTGATCTGAGGATACAATGATGCACAATCTGTTTGAATACTACTATCTAGGGCAATACCCTCTCGAGCAGCAAAAATCGTTGCACCATGTGTTCCTACATCACGACTCACCAAGATACTCATACCTTCTGTTAAACCGCTGGCAGTGATACCTTTTTGCTCTATGACCCCAATGCCTGTAGTGTTGATAAAGAGTTTATCTATACTTCCTCTTGGTACCACTTTGGTATCACCACTCACAACCATAGCTCCATTGATATCCAACTCTTGTTTCATACTTCGTACGATTTTCTCTAACTCACGTGTAGAGAACCCTTCTTCAATGATCACAGAACAGGTTAGATATTTAGGTTTTGCGCCCATCATTGCCAAATCATTACAGGTACCACAAACTGCTAATTTACCGATGTCTCCTCCAGGGAAAAAAAGAGGGCTGACGGTATAACTGTCAGTAGTAAATGCAAGTTTGCCTTCTTCTATAACTGCTGCATCTTCACTCTTCGACAAAGTGTCATTTGCAAAATGTTTATAAAAAATTTTAGAAATAAGTTCATTGTTCTCTTCTCCCCCATTTCCATGGGCTATTGTGATTGTTTTATTCATTATAATAGATTCCCGTATTTATAGTATGCTGCACATGCACCTTCAGAGCTAACCATACAGCTTCCAAGTGGTGATGTAGGTTTACATGCTGTACCAAAGATAGTACATTCAGGCGGTTTAGCCATCCCTCTTAGTATATCGCCACAAATACACAGTTTATGGTCTTCGATCTCTGCGATAGGCAAGACATCTTTATAGATGACTTCCGCATCCAAATGTGCATATTCATCTCTGAGTTTAAGTCCACTTCGTGGTACATTACCAAGACCTCGCCATTTAAACAGATCAACTTTCTCAAAGTACTTTTCTATCAATGCCTGGGCATTTAGGTTACCTTCTTCTGTAACCACTCTGGTGTATTGTATCTCCAGCTCGCAACGGTTTTCTACAAACTGTTTGACGATCATACTGATACCCTGCATCACATCCACAGGTTCAAAACCAGAGACCACAACTGGACGTTTGTAATCTACAGGGAAAGGCTCATAGATTCTACTCCCAGAAATCACGCTCACATGGCTTGGGCCAAGGAATGCATCTATCTTGTTGTTATAGCTGTCAACATGTTCATCCCGGCTGTCAATGAGTTCTTGCATCACTTCAGGTACAGTCACATGGTTAATATGAAAAAAGAGGTTAGGTACATTTTGTTTAATGGTCTGGTCTATAAGAACAGCTGTCATAGGTGTCGTGGTTTCAAATCCTATCGCAAAAAAGATAACTTTTTTATCTGGATTCTCTTCAGCAATTTTCAAACATTCCATAGGGGAATAGACAAAACGTACATCAGCACCTTTACTTCTGGCATCTTGAAGTGAACCATTGCTTCCTGGTACTTTGATCATGTCTCCCAGAGTAACCAGAATCACATCTTCCTGCATAGCCAGAACATAGGCATGGTCTACACGCTCTTTAGGCATGATACAAACAGGACAGCCTGGTCCATGTATGAAGTTGATATTTTTAGGCATCAATTGTGGCAGACCAAACTTCATGATGGTATGTGTATGTCCGCCACACACTTCCATAATATTAATAGTTCTGTCCAGCTTTGCTGCATCTTCTGCGATCATTTTAGCGTAGGCTTTTATCGTTTCCCCATCACGAAAATTGTCATAAAGGTTTTTAAGTTCTAATGGCATTATAGACCCCTTCTGGGACATTCATCATCTTCCAAAATAGCCTGCTTCCTCTCATCTTCATCCATAAGTTCGAGTATCTCCCTGTAGGTTTCTATCGAAGCCAATGCTTCATCTTCATCTATCTTATTCATCACAAAACCAATATGAAGTAAGACATAATCTCCCACTTTCACCTCATCATCTGCCATCATCATTAGGTTCGCATCGCGCTGTACACCCATCGTGTCTACAGTACACATCGTTTGGTCTTCAGCGACCCTCACTACTTTACTTGGTATCGATAAACACATATTAACCTCTCATCTTTCGTTTGAAATTAATCCACTCTACAACAGATTGTATAGACTCTTTATCGTTGATATTGACTTCCAGTATATCCACATTGGGTTTGATGCGTCTGGCTTCTGCTTTTTCATTTTCTATGTCATAGTTGAAGTATGGCAGTAGGTCCGTTTTTGTGATAAGGACAAGATCAGCCTGACGGAACATCACAGGATATTTGGCTATTTTATCTTCACCTTCAGGTACAGAGACAAGGACAATATTTAAATGTGTACCCACATCATAAGAGGCAGGACAGACCAGGTTTCCTACATTTTCAACAAAACAGACATCTAACTCATTCAGTGGCATATCATGCAAGCCTTTGTGTACCATAAAAGCATCCAGGTGGCAGGCTGAACCTGTCTGTATCTGCATGGCAGGAATGCCTTTTTCCTTAAGCCTGTCCGCATCTCTATTGGTTTCCAGATCACCCTCAACCACACCAAATTTGAAATCAGCAACATCTGCCATATGCTCCAACAGTGTGGTCTTTCCGCTACCAGGACTGCTCATCAGATTGATGCCCAAGATACCTTTTTTGTCAAAATGTTGCCTATTATGCTCTGCTTCGTGGTCGTTTTTATCCAGTATCTTTTGAATGACCGAGATGGTTTTGGCATCATTGAGTTGAGGGTTATGATGCAAATGCTCATGCGCTTTTTGATGCTGATGGGAATGGTCGTGTCCCTCTTCATCTCCATGACTATGCGCCATCGCACTATCTGTTATACTACATCCACAATCTTTACACATATGTTTTCCTTTATCCTAATAATATATTTGTTCCAACAAGCAGCGAAATAACTCCTGCTGTGGCAAATGCTCTTCTTACATTTTTGAGATTACCCAAAAAACTATTGTTAATATACAACATCAGCATCCCAAATGCTATAAATACAAGCATGACACCAAGTGTAAACAGAGCAACCATGCTCAAATCTACAACACCACCCTGCACCACACCAAGTGTAATGAGCATACCTCTCACACCTCCAGCTCCCATCAAGAGACCTAAAGAAAATGAAGAACTGTTTTCTATAGCATTATGTTCATGTGATTTACCAAACCAAATGTGTATATGTTCTTTACCATCATGCATATGCTTACGTAATTGGATACAATTGGAAGCTACCATAAAAAGAAGATAGAGTCCCATACCAATAATCACTAAGGCAGAAATGGCATCTCCGTAGCCCAAGATCTCTTCAGAGATATGTGTATGTTGGAGTATCTTTGCAAAAACAAATAGACTAAGCCCATGTCCTACTGCAAAAAGCGATGTAATAAAAAGCGTTTTACGTTTATTTTTTCCTATGGAAAAGTCTGCAATAGCGGTAAGATGATCAGGTCCAAAAGCATGAAGTATACCGTACCAGAAAATAACCAATAATGATAATTCCATATCTGCTCCTACAAAAAATGAATTACTATTCACCATAATAGTATTTAATTATTAAATATTAATTAAAAAATAGATTTCTACTCTATTTAAGGGACTAAAATATATACTATTATATGAAATGTATTTATTGTGAACACCCCTATACCTACTTACTTAAAAACAAACAACGTAAATGTGGTAAATGCAAACGTAAATTCAGCCCACGCAAAATAGCCAGAGAGCAAAACTTACTTAAACTTTTTACGGAAGGTCACAACGTGAGAGAGACAAGTAAACGAACAGGTATGCACTTTGCAACTGTACAAAAATACTTTGAAAACTTCAGAAGAACCATCGCATTAAATGCGGATGAACAGTACCAACGCTACAGCCATCTCGTTACAGACTATGATGAATACCTCTACCTACCTAAAAGCCTCAACCCCAATAAGGACATAAGTAAACTACAACACTTTCTTACTCTTTCTTATGAAAATAAAGTCTACAACATCATGATGCCAACTGTTCAACATTACGACTTTGATACAGAAGACGAACAGGAGAAAAAACTTCTTTTAAAATACTTACGCTTCAACAAAGTTGCCAAACTTAGTAAATCACAAAATGCGATTACGGAATTTTGGGATTACTTTGAAACGTTTATCTTACAGTACAAGGGTGTAAGTGATGAACAGTTTGTGTTCTATTTGAAGGAAGCTGAGTGGAGGTTCAATAATATAAATTTAAACAATTCTCTAACTTCCGACTAAAAGAGTCGCTTTGTTATTATAGATTAGGAAACATACGTTTAAGATAGCAGTAAACCTTACAACCTACACAGTAATCAAAGGCTGCTTCCAAAAAAGCACAACACAACAGGGTAACAACTAAAATAGTCGCTATTTCAGTATAACCTGAGTAAAAAAACAGAGTCAAAAAACCAATAATTACTAAGCCGAAATATACAGAAAAACGTTTTGGTGCTTCATCACAATAGTTAGGTTTTATATGTAAACGGGTAATGATAATCTTTGCTATATTTGCAAAAGGACTGAATTGTTTAATGTTTAAACTACGAATTGAAAAATCAAATAGTAATAGAAAAGAAAAAAAGATATCTTCTGTTATTAAAAGTAATAATCCAACAATAAGAACTTGTAACGCAGTAAGTCTGACAACATGTGCATCAATACGATGCACTGAAATAGGACATGATTTTGACATGATTGGTCCTTTAAGATTTAAATTTTTTTGTATCATATTTTTCTAACTCATTCAAAAAATTCACAACATTACCAAAAACAATGATCGCTGGTCTTTTTGATGTCAAAGAAAGTATGTTCAAATTAGCAAGTGTGCCCACCTGGACAAATTGATCTTTTCGGCTTGCATTGGAGACGATGGCACAAGGCGTGTCTATCTCTATGTTTAATGATTTAGCCTGCTGTACGATCTCTTTGATCCGTGTAAGTCCCATCAGTACAATGACCGTATGATCTCTGTTTTTCAGCATCGGTATCCAGTCAAGATTGATGGAATTTCCTTTTAAATGGGCGGTGACTACGGTAAAGGCATTACTGTAATCCCTTGCCGTGACAGGGATATTTCCCATCAGGGGTCCTGATACTGCCGAAGAGATACCCGGTATCACTTCCGTGTTGATCCCTTTTTGTGAAAGGTAGAGCAACTCTTCGGCACCACGGCCAAAGATAAAGGGATCACCGCTTTTCAGTCGTGCAACGGAGTAGCCTTTTTTGATATATTTGCGTATGAGTTTATTGATCTCTTCTTGAGGTTTGGTATGAAATCCTTTTTCTTTACCCACAAAGACCTTTTTTGTATGCTCTGGTACGATATTCATGATCTCATCACTGATGAGGTGGTCATAGAGAACGACATCCACCTCTTTGATAATGTTATAGGCTTTGATCGTAAGCAGTTCAGGGTCTCCTAGGCCACATCCTACCAGATACGCTTTTGCTGTCATTTGTTCGATCTTTTCAAGCGTTTTATCTATCTCAATAATACCTTTGTTCCTCTGTGCCTGCAGCGATTCTAAAAATGTTTCCATATCCTCAGGCATAAATGCCTGACATTTGTCTCTGAAATATTTAGCCACTGTTGGACTTGCACCGGAACTTGACACTGCGATCTGCAGAGGTGCATTTTTTGTCAATGCCATAAAGTAGAAATCACAGACCTTAGGCTGATCCACCACGTTGAGCAAAAGAGGGTGTTTCTGTTTGTATTTCAAAAGTTTTTTTGTGACTTTTTCATTTCCAGTTGCATCTATCACGATGAGTTCGTTTTGAATGTCTTTTGTTTTGAACTTTTTGATCTGTATCTCAGCACACAATATTTTTATCTTGGGATGTACCTCTTTGGATATCACAGAAAAAGAGATATGGTTCTCTGCCAATACTTCTGCTTTTTGTAATGCAACATTCCCACCGCCGATCAAAAGAATATGCTGTTCTTTCAATAATATGGGTAAAGTTCGTCTCTCTTTCATCTCTATATCCAATCCTATCGTAATGACTCTATAAAATTTTCATTTTGTATATTGTCTTTTAAAAATCTATTTAATCCATTTTGTTCACTATTAATATATTTTTCAATAATCTTCTCAAGAGTACTATTAATATATTTTGGTAATATTTTTATGCCTGTTTTAAGGCCAAAATTTGAGGCCTCTCCTTCTAAATTACCACCTAATATAATTTCAAATCCAGCTACTGTATTTCCTTCTTCGTCCTTAACCTTGGTCCCTAATAATCCTATATCTACAACATGAGGATGAGCACAAGAATTTGGACAACCATTAAGAGATATAGATACATTTTCATTAAAATCAGGAAATCTTTTTTCCAAATATTCTGCCAGAAGTATCGCCTGATCTTTTGTTTCCACAACTGCAAATTTACAAAATTTTATCCCTGTACAGGAAATAGTTCTAGCCTTAAAAGGGCTGGGATGTGCATCAATATTAATATCCAATAGTTCTTTGGCTAATTTCTCTGTATTGTGATCGGGAACATCAATGACAATAAAGTTTTGTGTATTTGTTACTTTTATTGTAGTCGCATCATTTTCCTCTAAAATATCAGCCAAGTCGGCTAAGCCTTTTGAACCAATATGCCCACCATTAATGGCACATCCTATATATGATTCACCTACTATAGATGATTTATGAATACCAAAATGCTCTCTTCGTGCATAAGGTGTAGATTTAAAAATTGGTTTTTTTATGAATTCAAATCCTAGTTTCTCTTCCGTAAATGCTTTAAACTTATCTAATCCCCATTCATCAATCAGATGACCCAACCGAGCCTTCTTTCTACTTTTTCTTAGACCATGATCTCTATAAATAATGGTTATTACTTTAACCGTATTAAGCACTTGTGTAGTCTCTACATATCCTAAATGAAGTGCTATTTTTTTATTGGAACCTAGTCCACCACCCACAGTCACTGCGAACAATACTTCACCATCAATCTTCACTGCGGTAAATGATAGATCTTGTATCTCATGCCCAATACAATGTTTACTACACCCAGATATACCTATTTTATATTTTCTTGGTAAATTAACAAGTTCTGGGTTACCTCTTAGATAATTATTTATATCATGAGCTAAATAAGTTGTATCATAGATATCATCTTGATCTATACCCGTAACAGGACATGTGGCTACATTTCTTGGTACATCTCCAGCAGCAAATACTGAACTCAATCCAACATTTTGAAGTCGAAAAAATATTTCAGGTAGATCAATTATTTGTATAAAATGAAATTGTATATCCTGTCTTGTTGTAAAATCAGCCGTAGATCTTGCAAACTCTTTTGATATATTAGATAAACATCTTAATTGCTCTACATTTACTGCTCCCTGCTCTAACTTAACTCTTAACATAAAATATAATGTATCATCATGATCATCTTGTAAAGTTTTATTTTGCGTATAAAGACCATACCATTTAAATCTATCAATATCTTCAGGATCTATTTCTTTATTAGAAATAGCATAATCTTTAATATCTGCCAACACAGACAGTCCATCTTTTTCTTTTTTTATTCTTTCTACTCTTTGTGCTGCTGTTTCTCTTACCATTTTTTTTCCTATACTATCATGTTACTTTTCCCATGTGGAAAGTATTTTTCAACTAATGCATTCAATTCAATTAAAAAATCAGAATGCTTTAATTCTTTTTTATCCTGGTTTTCAGATTTATTTCTTATCAGCCCAGCACCTACAGTATTATTTGTAATTCTGTCAATAATAATAAATGAACCCATTACTTTATTATGGTCATATGGATCAAAGGCAATACTTTGTTCCAAATCTAATTTTGCTCTTGCTATTTCATTTAGATTTAATACACTGGCACTTGATTGTTCCAAGGTATTCACATCTGTTTTATAATAAAAGCTATCAAATGAACCAATTGTCTGAGTTGATGCTCTTTTAATAAAGTATTGTTTGCCTTTAATTAATGGCTCTTCACTCATCCATACAATATCAACATCTAAATTTGCTGCATGGTCTGGCTGTTCATCACTTTTTACTAAGACATCACCTCTTGATATATCAATCTCGTCATTTAACGTAAGCGTGATTGCTTGTTTTGCATATGCATATTCTAAGTTTCCATCATAGGTTACAATCTCTTTGACTGTCGAACTTTTACCTGACGGTAAAACGGTAATTGCATCACCGACTTTAATAATTCCAGATGCAATAGTTCCACAAAAACCTCTAAAGTCTAAGTTTGGTCTATTGACATATTGAACTGGCAGCCTAAAGTGAGCTAAATCTCTATCTTGATCAATTTCAATTGTTTCTAAGATATGCATTAAAGTTTCACCTTTATACCAAGGTGATTTAGAACTTACATTTACAACATTATCTCCATTTAACGCAGATAGTGGAACTAAAGTAATATCTTCTGTTAATCCTATTTCTTTCGCAAATTCTAAATAATTTTCACAAATTTCATTATATTTATCTTCACTAAAATCAACTAAATCCATTTTATTTACTGCTACTACAATATGTTTAATACCTAATAGTTTTGCAATAAATGAGTGTCGTCTAGTTTGCGTTTGTACACCATACCTAGCGTCAATTAAAATAATGGCTAAATCTGCTGTTGAAGCTCCTGTTGCCATGTTTCTTGTATATTGCTCATGGCCTGGAGTATCTGCAATAATAAATTTTCTTTTGTCTGTTGTGAAATATCTGTAAGCAACATCAATAGTGATACCTTGCTCACGTTCTGATTGTAAACCATCAACTAATAGGGCTAAATCAAATTCACCATCAGTTGTACCAGTTTTTTTACTATCATTTTTAATAGCAGCCAGCTGGTCTTCAAAAATCATTTTAGAATCATGTAACAATCTTCCAATTAAAGTAGATTTACCATCATCAACAGAGCCACAAGTAATGAATCTTAATAATTGTTTATTCTCGTGTTCATTTAAATACGATTCTATATCGTTAGCTATTTTTGTTTCTTGAATTGACATCTTAAAAATACCCCTCTATTTTTTTCTTTTCCATTGAACCAGCAGAATCATTATCGATAACTCTGCCTTGTCTCTCACTTGTTTTTGTTAATAACATCTCTTGAATAATCTCAGGTAACGTAGTGGCAGTTGACTCAACTGCACCTGTTAATGGATAACATCCAAGCGTTCTAAACCTAACCATCTCTTCTTTTACTTCATCTGTTTCTTCAATTGGCATTCTGTCATCATCAACCATTATTTTTACACCATCTTTTTCAACAACCGGTCTTTTCGCTGCAAAATATAATGGGACAATTGGAATACCCTCAAGGTGAATATATTGCCAGATATCCAATTCTGTCCAATTCGACAGAGGAAAAACTCTAATAGATTCATCTTTATGAACCCTGGCGTTATAAAGATTCCATAGTTCTGGTCTTTGATTTTTTGGATCCCATCGATGATTCTTGTCTCTGAAAGAATAGATCCTTTCTTTTGCCCGAGATTTTTCTTCATCTCTACGTGCTCCGCCAAATACAGCATCAAACTTATATTTGTTAAGTGCCTGCTTTAAACCTTGTGTTTTCATAACATCTGTATGCACAGCAGAGCCATGAGTAAATGGTCCGATATTCTTCTCAATTCCTTCAGGGTTTGTATGAACCAATAATTCAAACCCTTCTTCTTTAGCTCTCTTGTCTCTAAATTCAATCATCTCTTTGAACTTCCATTTAGTATCCACATGTAAAAGTGGAAAAGGCAGTTTTGCAGGAGCAAAAGCTTTTAGTGCAAGATGTAACATTACAGCAGAATCTTTACCTACTGAATACATCATTACAGGATTATCAAATTCTGCTATAACTTCTCTCATGATGTGTATAGATTCAGCTTCAAGTTGTTTTAAATGTGTTAATCTCTCTGTACTTATCATCTTTTTCCTTTTTTATTTTTTGTGTAAGCCACACTCTTTATGTTCTGGGTCTTCCCACCACCATCTACCACTCCTAATATCTTCGCCATCCTTCACCGCTCTGGTGCATGGTGCACATCCTATACTAGGAAAGCCTTGATCATGCAATTTATTATATGGAACATTATTTTCTTTTATATAGTTCCAAACATCATCTTCACTCCAATCTATCAATGGATTCACTTTAATGACTTTAAAATTATCGTCATACTCAACTAAGGGCACTTCTGTTCTAGTTATACTTTGATCTGCCCTTAATCCTGTAATCCATACATCCAATCCTTTAAGTGCTCTTTGTAAAGGTTCTATTTTTCTTACGTAACAGCAATTCTTTCTTTTCTCCAGACTTTCATAATGGCCATTTATGCCTTGCGTTTTATAAAGTTCTTGAATACTTGATGTATCTGGGAAAAAGACCTCTATCTTTCTGTTATACTTTAAATTCGTTGCATCCATAACATCATAGGTTTCAGGGTGTAATCGTCCCGTATCCAGTGTGAAAATACGTGCATTATTATCTATTTTCGAGACCATATCTGTTAACACCTGATCTTCCACACCAAAACTTGATGAAAGCCCGATTCTATCTCTGTATACATCCAAAAAATATGCTAATTTTTCAGAGGGTGACGTGCCCTTAAACTTTCTATTTAAACTATCTATTATTGTTGTTTCCATTATGTCTCCTATATAACATAGTCATCTTTAGTCGGCTTATGCCTTCCTAAACTAATTTTATTCCAAACTCTCTCATGAAAATAATATAAGATCATTTTTGTAAAAAGCTCAATCGAACCAATTGATGCAGCCATTTTAAAACTGCCAGTTATAAAATATGAGATAACTACAGTGTCAAGTGTTCCTACTGTTCTCCATGAGATCGTTTTTATGATCGATCTATATGCTTTTTCTTTCATTTATTACCTTTTGGTTTGAGATAACGATTACTCATCATCAACATCATATAAACCAGCACATAAATATCTTTCACCCGTATCACAAAGAATTGTTACGATAACTTTTCCTTGATTCTCTTCTTTATGTGCTAGTTGAGAAGCTACAAAAGTATTAGCACCAGATGAGATACCGACTAAAAGCCCTTCTCTTTTGGCTAAAGCCCTTGATGTTTCTATTGCATCTTCATTTGAAACTTGAATGACTTCATCATAAATTTCAGTATTTAAAACTTTGGGGATAAAACCTGCTCCAATACCTTGAATATTATGTGGTCCAGGTCTTCCACCAGATAAAACAGGAGAAGACTTAGGTTCAACAGCAATAATTTTTATATTAGGATTATGTGCTTTGAGTACTTCAGAAATTCCTGTAATAGAACCACCTGTACCAATTGCAGCGACTAAAATATCAATGTTTCCGTTTGTATCTGCCAAAATTTCTTTAGCAGTGGTCAATCTATGAACTTCCGGATTTGCACTATTTTCAAATTGTTCCAATATAAATGAGTTTTCAGTTTCATTTGCAAGTTCAACTGCTTTGTAAACTGCACCTTCCATGCCTTGTTCAGGGTTTGTTAAGATCAAATCAGCACCTAATGCTTTCAATAATCTTTTTCGTTCAATACTCATAGAAGATGGCATTGTAAGCACTAATTTAATTCCATGTACAGCACAAATTGACGCTAAAGCAATTCCTGTATTACCACTAGTTGCTTCAATCACTGTAGTGTTTTTATTAATTAAACCTTTTTTTAAAGCATCATTAATCATGCTATTTCCAATTCTGTCTTTTACAGAATGAGTGGGGTTCATGAATTCACACTTTCCTAATACCAATGCATGACTACTCGCATTTATCAATTTCACCAAGGGTGTATTTCCTACTAATTCTGTAATATTTTGAGCATATTTCACAATTAATCCTTTTACTTATTTAATCTTCTTTCTAAACATTTACAATGAAACTATTTCAATTCCTTTTTGCTTCACAAATTCATACAGTCTGCAACCAAAACATATATTTTTACTTACTTCTATTAGTTTCCAAACTAGTAATAGTAAAATTAAAGCAGAAGCCAACCTGGTGTATTCCAGTACTTCTAGTATCATGGACACACTCACAATCGTAAGTGCAAGATGTGCGGCAAACTCTTTTTCTGATGTATTCTTACTATATTTATTATGGGTAAGTAAAGAAGATATAAATGTTGCTATTAATTCTAGTGGACTGAGTAAAGGCGTTAAATATAATTGAATAAAAAAATGATAGATCAATAATATCAACAAACCTATATAGCCTAAAAATAAATAAGCTACTATAGATATTGCTACTAATGCCGCTACGATACGTATTTGACTTTCATCAATTATTACAACTTTTCTATCTGTGATATTAGACATTTCGACTCCTAAATAAAGTTTTAATATCTTAATGAATGAATAATCATTCATTAGATTATTTTTGGAGTATAGCCTTTTTTATTATAAATGTCAAGTAAATCTATAGATTATATGTATTACTTCGATTAATCGGGGGAGAATAAAAGGTCTGCCCAGCTCATAGGTATGCTATTACTGGAAATACTGAGGCTTATATTTAAAGTCAAATAAATAATAAAAAAGTTTAGAATGTTAATTTTATTAACGTTTGAGTACAAAGTAAAGGAAGAGAAAATGAAAGATTAACAACCCTTTTAGTGAACAATGATACTTCTGAGATAAACGATTAATAGGTTTTGAAACTTGTATAGAAAATCCTATTATCTAGCTCAAGAGCTATAATAGATCTAACTGTCTAAAAAATCAAGATTCAGAGTTTCTCTTTTGGCATGATTTCCATCACAATATACTCCATTATAGCTCTTTTTACATCTACAAAGATAACTTTCAGCTGTTCTAGTAGCAATAAACTCTTTAGGAGAAAACGTACTCCCTTTATGGCTTCCGTCACATAGTACCCCATCTGCACTCTTGCCACAAGTACAAAAAAGATATTTTTCTCCTACCTCAAGTTTTACTCTTACTGGATATTTCATTATTTACCTTTGTTTTTTAGTTATATTTTGCAATGATTTTCGACCTTGATAGATCTTGACCTACATTGTCATATAATGTTAATTGTGGTCCACACTTCCAACACCCTATTGGCTGTGCATGATAGCGTCTGTCTAGGAGATCAGTATATTCTTTCTCACAGGTACTACACATCTCAAAAAATCTCATAGAAGTATTTTTACGCTCATAAGGCAAGTCATTCATAATAGAATAACGTACTCCATAATTTGCACAAGTAATGAACGGATATCCGTAACGATGGTTAGAAGGATCAAATAGTTCAGCTTGACACTCTTCACAGGTACTCACATCTGGAGGTATTGTGTTGCATTCATCTTCTTTATTGTCTTAAGATATTCCATAAAAAATTATATCATAATCAAAAAAGTCATCTCTCACTTTTTCTTCTCATCTCGGCCATTCAAAAATAAAACACACTCTATACTTTATATTATGAAAAAAGTTTTCTTGCCATAAAAAAACCAGTTTTTACAAGTCCACTATTATCCAAAAATGTCTTCATATATTCATTAAAAGTTACACCTCTAAATTCTAGATATTCAGTTAAATATTTTTCAGATGCCTCAATGCCACCTTTCTTTTCTTCTTCCAATAACTTAGTATAAAGTTTTAACATATGATGTTTTGCACGAGAAGACATTGCACTTTTATATGAGAAGTATCTAGCTCTACCTTGATCATCTCTTGAAAATAAATATGTTCTATTCGCTAACCAATAATAACCACCATCTTTTGCATGATTAAAAACATAACTAATAGATTCTTCACCCCTCTCTAAAGCATCCCAGATCATTTTAAATATTATCCTGGGCATATCTGGATGTCTAACTATATTATGGTTTTTACCCTTTAACTCATTTTTACTATATCCAGAGAGATTCTCAAAATCTGTACTGACTGAAATTATTATTCCATTCTCATCTGTACTTGAAGAATAACTGGCATGCCGATCGACATGTAACTCTTTTGTCAACATTACTACTCCTTTAATTTCATATCTATAACTTTTTTTATCAAAATAAATGAAACACCATTAATCATTGTTTACTGTACAGCCAGATATACAAAGGATCTGTAAAAGACATATATGAAACTTAAATATCATCAATAAATTATTTGGACAAGGATATATGTCCCACTATTTACAAAATATATCTGGCTGTACACTAAACAATAATTAAAATGTATTCTCAATCCATATCATAAATACAATGCCCCATATACAGCATTCTCTTTCCCTATAGGGAAACTTTTATTCATCAATGGGTTTTTTGCACCCAATGTTTTTTGTATTCTGCCATAGAGTGATTGGTTAGCAAATGTCTCACCTGTAAGTGTGATGACTGTGGCTTCTGTTTTATCCATGAGTTGAGGGACTATCTCTCCTATATAGTCACCCAAAGACTCATAAATACTATAACACATGAAGTTACTCTCAACACCCCCTAGCTGATAACTCATGATACTTGTCAAAAATGCGTAGTTATCAAAACGGTTGTCTTTAACCCTAGTGTCTATTTGTAGTCCACCTTTACCTAAAAAGCTCAATGCTTCAGCTGATATACCTTCAATACTCTCATCTTCAAGACCTAAAGCAATGGCTGTCACTTCAAAGATATCCATATCACCTTCGAGATTATCTAAACGATCAAATACTTCAGGATATGCTTTCTTGTAATTTCCTACAAGCCTATCTGATCCTTCTCTAAGTGTACTTACCTTTTCCCAAAGGTTATCTGATTCAAACGCTATCGCAGGTACAGCATTAATAACTTTTTTTCCATTGTAGTAGAGAAAGTTCAGTGAACCATCGAAATGTACACCTATAGCTTTTTGGCCTACTTTATAGTGCTCTGCAAGTACAGACATCATTGAGGCTTCATACTGTTCAAAACGATGTTCATTGCTATGACCACCATCAAAATCTTCTGTTTCTAGTACATAGAGTTCTTCAGTATCTACTGTGTCAAATACGGCTACAGAGTCTATCACACTCTGTTTTCCTGTTTGTACACATGCTAAATCATGGGCTACTATTACTCTATTTTTATTACTCTGCACCGCTGCTGGGAATAATATACGCTTACCAGAAACAAATAATTTTTTGTCTTGGTTTATAAATATCTTCATATCCTGTTGAGGGTTAATAGGCATATCAAAATCCACTAAGAAATCTGCCTCTTCATCACTGTCACACTCGATGTATGATATGTACTGAAGTCCAGCAGTCATAAGTTCACGTGCAAGAAGCATAGTCATACCATCATCTGGATACTTCACTTGTACACTTGAGCCATAGAGTGCTTTTAGCTCATCACTTTTGGTAGCAACTCTAAGTAACGGTCTCTCGATACTCAGAAGTGCATTAAATTCTTGCTCTACCATCATGAGATGTACATTAAATCCATTGACGTCAGCCATTAGTAGTGTACTTGTAACTGGGCTATACTCAGCGGTAGGTTTAAAAAACTTTCTAAAGCCATGTGTCGTTTTCATCAACACGTGCTTACCTTTTGCTATGGCTCTGCCGCTAACCTCAAAAAGTCTTCTATAATCACCTTTGTTCAGTGCTAAGTGTTCACTCTCTTTGTCCAACATACGTATCGCTATACCACACTCTATACATGAAATGAGTGGATAGTCTAAACGTAAAGCATTCTTTTTAGTTTCACTTAGACAGTCTTCGCAAGGTGCAAGAAACTTCATAAAAGTATTGGGACGTTCGTAAGGGTATTTATCTACAAATGGATGTTGAGAACCACAGTGATTACAGGAAGTAAAAGGGTAATAGTAACGCCGACTGCTTACATCAAACATTTCTTTCTGACATGTTGGACACGGAGCAATATTTAGAGGTAATTTCGACTTAGAAACAGGCATTAGCACTGGTTTTTCCTCTGCAAAATAGTGTTTACCTTTACCCAGGAACAGTGATGCAGGTATGATTTCTTCAATGCCAAGTAAAAAATGTTCAAGATTTTCATCATCTTTGTTAAATATCATAGTTATTTTCTCTGCACTCTGCAGTACATCTACTTCTACTTGTTCTTGTCTAGCATATGCCCTGATGAGCTCTGCTATATAATTTTTGTTTGATGAAAACTCGATTTCAAAAATAAAGTACATTTAGGCTCCTAATAATTATTTACTACACAACCAGACACAAAGAATGAAGAACATACGAATGGGAGGAAGCATGTTACCTTTTAAATCAAATTGCTGTGTATGCTATTGAACACAATGAATTGATTGTCTGGCTGTGTACTAAACAATGATATTTTAACTATACATTAAATAGTGATTAACTATAATTATATATTACTCAATTGGGTTCAGCTGAAGTAAGTTGGTTACTTAAAATCAAGGTGGAACAATAAACATATTTATCTATGTGAAGATGGACAAACATATGTTTTACCTACCCAGCTGAGTACTATATAATCCTAATTTATACTAACATTGACATGTCATTGTAATCTGCCATTTTGGGATTAGCATAGGCATCTATTATAGTCTCAAAGGAAACTCGACTACAAAGAGTTCTTTTCAATCTAACACCAGAGTTTTCCAACTCTTCTAAAGTGGCATCTACAAGTTTTGGCATATGACTAAGTACTGAATTAGTCAGTCCATTGCATACATCTATGATGTCCTCGGGAACCATAGTAATAAGTTGTACTTCTCCCATATCTTCATGAAAAGAACATATCTCAAGCATCATGGTGATCTCAACTTCGTTTGCAGTTTGGCGTGTGCCACCTTGAGCCATAACTTCTTCACTTGATTCAGAGTATATAGTACCTATATCACCATCTTTAGAACTCGTACCTACAATAATAACTTTATCATACTCTTGATAGTAGGTCATGAGGCTAAACCCCAATGTCCCACCTTCTACAATAGTTAAATTATCTGGAATATGGTAATTTTCTTCTATATACTTTACAAGATAAACACCAAGTCCCTCATCATGAAACATAATATTTCCTATACCGATGAGTGCTATTTTTTGATAGACCATTTTTATATATTAAGACAAAAAAGCACTATGCTTCTTTGTCATCCTCCTTTATTTTTACATACTTACCGCCACCTATCACAATATTAATATCACCTTCTTTCCAGAAAATGCTACGCCATACTTGATAATAAATATGAAAGACTACCCAAGCAATGATCCACCACATTGTATAATGGTGTGAAATACGCACATCCATGATAGAAGCTGTAGGCCCAGAACCGATTAACCAGCCACTTACGGGAATTGTCCAATCTGTTATAAGGTGTAACATCCATGGCCACCACTCACCAATTGAACTAAGGCCAGAAGCTAAACCATGTACATACAACTGAAGTCCAGTCAAAAGCATCCACACTAGCAACAAGTGGAAGATCGTGAAATAAACTGAATTAAAACTATCAAGATAGCTTGAATCAAACTTTTTACGTTTATTAAGTGTCACAAGATTTAAAAATACCTCAAAAAACTGTTTTATATTACTCTGCGTAGGTATGTCTTTTTTATATGGTTTCACCTTGAGGAAACGTGTTGAAAAAGCAAGATAAAAAATGACAATCGATGTAACATCAAAAATAATTGCAACAATAAAATGTCCCCAACGGTTCCATGCCATGACATATTTATCTACAGCAGGATCAGCAATAAAGGTCTGATAATAAGGATGAGCAATATAAAGCCCCGTTGCTACAGCAACAATCATCGAAAAAACATTGGTCCAGTGGATGATACGCGTGGTGGCGTTCATCCGTTCAATTTTTTTATATCCGGGTTTCATAATATACTCCTTAGAAGGCACAGGTAGGGTCAACTTTATATACAGCTAACTCCTTACCTTTTGTGTCCACTACATGTACCGCACAAGCAATACAAGGATCAAAGCTATGAATAGTTCTAATAATTTCTAACGGTTCCTCAGGGTTAGCTACTTTTGTACCTATAAGACTTGCTTCATAAGCACCCATTTCACCATTTGGACCTCTAGGGCCTGCATTCCACGTTGATGGAACAACGGCTTGATAGTTTTCAACCTTTCCATCTTTGATTTTTACCCAGTGTCCTAAAGATCCTCTTGGTGCTTCAGCAAGTCCGACACCTTTTGTATCAACACTTACACTATCAAAATCAAACTCTGTCCATGTACTAAGGTCACCCATTGCAGCATTTTTTGCCAACTCGCCAACCCACTCCTTCATCGCATCACACATAAGCTCAGTTTCAATAGCCCGTGCAGCTGTTCTACCTACAGTTGAGAAGAGAACAGTTAATGGCAATCCTGATCTTTTTAAAAAATTACCTACATATTTTTTAATTCTCTTATCGCCTTTTGCATATCCAACCACCATACGAGCAAGTGGCCCAACTTCTACTTTTTTACCATCATAAAGAGGAGATTTAATCCAAGAGTACTTTTCATCTGTTTTTAAGTAAGAATATCCATCTTCTTTTTTCTCAAGCCCTGTAAATTTAGGGATAGTTGTCCCCTCATATGGATGTTCAGGAGCACCTGTACCTTCATACCAAGAATGTGTTACATCTTCCGTAATCTTTTCTTGCTCAACTTCAAATACTTTGCTGATATCACCATCAAGTACAAGACCTGAAGGGAAAAGAGTTGCTGAATTATAAAAACCTGTATCGTCAAGTCTAAAATCTCCATAAGTCATATAGGAGAGTATTCCTCCACCTGTCCCACCTACACCTTTATATGTTGCATCGGTATCTGTTGCCTCTTTAGCATACATAGTACCTGCCATATAAATATCTGGAAGATATGCCCTCTTAACAAAATCTGTAGAATCTTTCAGCAATTGCTGATAAAGCGATATCCTAGCAGGATTTTTAATATCTTGAACACAAGTAACACCACCAACAACGATAGATTGAGGGTGAGGGTTCTTTCCACCAAAAATAGCTTGCATCTTTGCCATATCTCGTTGTATATCAAGTGCTTTAAGATAGTGAGCCACACCAATCAGATTTTGTTCTGGTGTAAGTTCATAATGATCGTTACCCCAATATCCATTACCAAAGATACCCAGCCTTCCCTCTTTTACAAACTTGATTATACGCTCCTGAATAACTTTAAATTCATTGGGATCTGAGATATATGGAGCAACCCCTGCCACCTTACCCCATTTAGCTGCTTCAACTGCTGTTAAATAAGGGTCTGCTTTGGTTGCCGCTACAACATCGACAAAATCAAGTGCATGTAAATGATAGAAGTGTACAAGATGATCATGTATATACAGAGCTCCTTGAATTAAATTTCTAACAAGTCTTGCATTTTTAGGGATAGTAATATCAAATGCATCTTCTACCGCTTCAATACTTCTTTGGTAGTGTGTACCAGTACATACACCACAAATACGCATAGCCATCAAACCACAATCTCTTGGGTCTCTTCCTTTAAGTATTGTTTCTATTCCTCTAAACATTGTTGATGAACTAAATGCATCTACAATCGTATTATCTTTATCTATTACTGCTTCAATCCTAAGATGACCTTCAATTCTTGTAATTGGATCAACAATAATATGCTTTTTACCTGATCTGTCAGTTTTATGATAGCCCTTTGAGTCTACTGATTCCATTGATTCAGTAACTGTTCCTTGATTATTAATTTGCATTATGACTCTCCTTTATCTACTCTTTTACCTGCAATTGCACTTGCTGCCGCATGAATACCTATACCTATACCTGCTGCTGTGAGTAAACCTAAACCAAACTCATCAACCGTCTTTTCAACGCCACCTGTAGGGGCTTTAATATTTGCATCTGACATCGGTCTTTCATACGCATATTTGTCCCAGAAATCTGGCTCAGAACAACCTATACAACCTCTACCAACACCAATAGGCCAATTCACGCCTTCGTTATATCTAATAATTGAACAGTTATTAAATGTCATAGGACCTTTACATCCTACTTTATAGAGACAGAAGTTATTTTTCGCACCTTCATCACCCCATTCCTCAACATATTCTCCAGCATCAAAGTGCGCTCTTCTTTCACAGTTGTCATGTATTCTATAACCAAAAGCAAACTTTGGTCTAAGCAGAGAATCAAGTTCAGGTATAGAACCAGTCAATACATAGTGTAAAATAACCCCTACCATATTTGAAGGGTTGGCAGGACATGCTGGTATATTTATAACTGGCTTACCTTTCACAACATCCATAACACCTACAGCATCTGTAGGATTTGGTGCAGCTGCAGGGATACCACCATACGTTGCACAAGATCCTATGGCAACTACAGCCGCAGCACCTTCAGACATACGCAGTAAATGGTCATGGAATGTTTCAGCTTTTGCACCAATTGTTCCATACTGACCGTTCATGCCCATAGGAATCGCACCTTCTACACATAGAAGATATTTTCCATGAAAATGCTCTGCAGCTTCATCCATTTGTTTCTCAGCTTGGTGACCAGAAGCTGCCTGAAGTGTTTCATGAAATTCAAGAGAGATGATATCTAAGATAATCTCATCTATTTGTGGTCCATCTGATCTTAAAAGTGCTTCCGAGTTGCCAGCACAATCTTGAAGTTCTATCCATATTACTGGTACGCGATTCATCAAAACAGCAGCTTGAGCAACAAGTGGGGTAAATGATGCAGGTAGCATCAACATTGCAGTCGTTGCAGATGCCCACTTAAGGAAATCTCTTCTCTCTATACCTTCCTCTTCAATACTTTCTCTGAAATCCATTCTATTATTTAGAGGTTGTAATTTTTCTAATTCTTTAAGTCTATTTTGACATTTATCATATAATTCATCATAATAGGCATCACCTTTATTTGTTTCTACTTTCGCACTTTGTGCCGTAAAAAGTTTTTTTACGGATTCTTGTCTATCCATACTCATCGTTTCTCCTTTTTTAAGTGAATGAACATTCAGTATAGTATAAAATATAAGCTTAAACTAAAATGAATCATTATTCATTTTAGTTAAATATTTATTAAAAATTTATTAAACTACATAATAAATATTAATCCTATGGTTGATCAGACCATTCATTACTGCTATATGTAGTACTATTGCCAGCTAATACCCACATTTGATAGATTGATACTATCCACATAAAAGAAAATGCCATGATGTATCCAAAACCACCAATTATTGTAAACCATGCGAAGCTTGGGAATATGGATGTAATCCACCAAGATGAGATATCAATGATCAGGAATGCAAACGGTATAGCAATAATAAAAGCTTTAAGTTTTGCATTAATTCCAACTGCCAAAGAAAAAATAAACCCCACAAAGATGAAGATAAATGCAATACCAAAAAGATGTATGTGAGATACCCTTGTAAGAGAATCAACCGATGCACCCATATCCACTTTGGCTACTTCTGCCGTATCTTCATACTCTTTAAAGGAAGTTAATCCCGGTATGGTACTATGACACTGTACGCAGTTCGCTTCAAATATAGGCTGTACTTCTTTTTTCCAATGTTCTAATGGTGCACCTTCTCTTGCCCACTTTACAAGTGTTGCCCTATCCTTATCATTGGCTTTGTCTTTCATAGAACCGTGTAATTTCACTTCAAGTTTACTACTGTTTCTATTTCCATGATAACTATATACTACGTCTTCGACTGATACACCTATTTTACCATCTGCCATACCATGTGTAAGCAAAATTTGCATCCCTGCCATTAAGAATCCTATCCCCATAACCAATAAGTAACCTGTAAACAGTGTTCTCACTGAAATACTAAGAGAAGGAAGATTTAGTTGACTCATCACTTTATTATGCATTAAGTATTTCCTATTTTATTTATTTTATATCATTAAATATATTTATATTAAAAATGAATAATGATTCAGTATAGTAGATAAAGGAAGCTTAAAATAAAATGAATAGGTATTCAATTTATTGAAAATAGTTTAATTTATTGATTTATTGTGTAGTACAGACAGAGCAAACATCAAAAGTACGAAAGATAAATGTTGCTTCTTCAATGCTGCTGGTACCTATCATAGCTTGTACGGCGATGCCTTGTTCTTCTTTTGTTCCATGACTGAGGTTCCACTGCGTTGGGGTAATGATATCATAGTTTGTGATGATTCTATCCTTTACTCTCGTCTTATGTATCAGCGAACCTCTTGCAGCTTCCACGACACCTGTTCCCTCAAATTCATCAGGTCTAACATTTTTATCTAATACACATGAAGGTTCATCAAGCTTTAGATTTTGCAGTAAATTTTTAGAATATTCCAGTAATAGTGCAACTTCATGCACACGTGCAAAGATACGTGTGAACATAGAATCCTTGTAACTTTTATGCAAACTTTTAACTATAGGTGTTTTAGCCACCATCCCTCTAGCAAGTGGTCCAACTTCATACAACTTTTGTTTGTAAGTCACTGCCTTAGCCATAGTACCTGGTTGTATTTCTTCTTCTACGTAGCTTGTATCAACATTTGATACTGTAGTAATGATCGATTTACCTGGCTTAAAAATTGAACAATCTCCAAAGACGATAAATCTACCATGAGTCTTTCCAGCTTTTACCATATCATTCACAGATATAAGATGCAATAAATTTCCAAAATCACCTTCTATTTGATTCAATGAAGTAACTGAATCTATAGTTAAATACGTATCCATAGATCCTCCTATCATTACGTCTTCAAAGAACTTAATACACTCATATACTAGACTTTCTGCTTGCATTACATCAAGATGTGTAGGATCACAAGTTACACCACCTGGTACTGCATAAGAAGAATGAGGCCATTGTCCTGCGAATATAGCCAAAGCTTTAGTAATAATACTTGAAAGATACGTTGCCTTAATAGCATAATTCTCATTACTTTGTTTACCCACATATTTTTCAAACTGTGGGATAATGGTCAAGTAAAACCACTTTACATGGTTTTGTATGAGTTCGCAAGCTAAAGTAAATTCTCGTATGTCATTCGCCTTGGAACTTAGGTTCACCCTTAGTCCTGCATTTTCATAACCATTTTCAATGGCGCGTACTGCTGTCAATAAATGTGCATGATTGCAGATGCCGCACACGCGTGGAGTAATTACTAATGCATCACGTGCATCTTTACCTCTAAGTATCTCTTCTATGCCACGGTAGAATCCAAAGTTTATATTTACATCTTCAATCTTACCTTTATTAAACGTAAAGTCAAGTTCTGCTTCGCCTTCTATCTTCTCTATAAGTTGTTTAATAGTGACTTTATTCATTTATCATATTCCATAATTCGCTCTGAAAAACGTTTAATGTGGAAACTCTTAGTCACACCCGTGAGCGTCAAGTATGCACGTTTTGGAATACCTAAAGGCATCTTATCGGGGATTCCCATATTGGTTTTTGTACTAAACAATGACTCCCCTGGGTAGTTAGGTTCGGTACAACCAAAGCATGGTGTACCTACACGTGTTTTAGAACTTGTGTCGTTCCATAATATCTTATTACAACTTCCTCGCGTATAAGGTCCTTGACAGCCTTGTTCATAAAAAAGACACCCTTCTTTGAGTCCAAAGTTTTTTGTGTCTATCTTCCATTCAAAGTACTCGTTACGTGTACAGCCCGTATGCACAGTGTACCCATAAAGCTCAACAGGACGGTGCAAATTGTCTCTAGGAATGTCCTTCTTACCCGCTATCATTAAAAGTACATAAGAGAGCCACTTAGGATGTATGGGACAACCCGGGAGTGAAATGAGCTTAGAAGCATAGATTTGATAACGCTTTGTTTTTTCCTCTCCATCAAAACAAAAACCAGAAATACTCTTAGGATCCTTTTGTTTAAATATCCCACCAAACGTTGCACATGTTCCTGCTGAGATAATATGCTTAGCTTTTTCTGCATATAGTTCTATAAGAGATGACACTTCCACCCCACCTTTTACAAAGCCAACTTCGCGAAAAGACCCTTCAAGGATGAGTACATCACAAGGGACTACACCTGCTATAATATCTTCCATACTATAGTCGGTATCAAGTGCAGGATGATGTACGAGTTCAAAATGTGAAAGTATAGAAAAAAGGTCTGGATGATTTAAAAAAGAGTGCGTGTTCCCATTGCAAGTAATGGACTGTAGCCAAAGCAATTTAGGTTTGTTTTGGCCTGTCATCTTTTACGCCTTTAAAGCGTTATAAATGTTATTCGAAATGTCATCTATATAATAATCTATATCATTAGGCAAAACATTTTCACCGTTGAGAAATACCATCCCACCCAAATAACCCATAAAAAGTCCAAAAGCAGAAAAAAAGTCCTGATCGCGTAACTCTTTTGAAGAAACAGCACTATCAAAGAAAATCATAATCTCAGTAATAAATCCAGAAACACATACCATACCTTCACAACCATCAGAAAATACTTCTCTGTTAGACAAGTAAACGCGCAGGAAATAGTCTATCATTTCAGGTTTTTCTTTTGCCATAGTAAAATAAACTTCAACTATTTTGTGGATTTTCTCTTTAGCACTTATATCCATCATATTAACTTCTCTTATTTTCTCGCCTAATGCCTCTGAAGTATATTTGATGATTGCTTGTGCCAAAATATCTTTAGATGAAAAATAATTATATACATTTCCAACACTCATATGAAGTTTTCCTGCAATATCAGGTATAGTTGTTTTATGAAAACCGTTTATAGAGAAAAGTTGCAAGGCAGTTTGTATAATAGACTCTCTTTTTAATGCTTTTTTATCTTCTATCTTCAAAAATATCCTTTTTTTGTATTTAAAGCATTCTAACATAATTATTTTGTATATTTAAATGTTGATAAAAAATTGAGATAGAAATAAGTAAAAAATATAGAGAAAAAAGTGTCACTTCATGAAAATACTTAGGTGAACTCATTTCTTCGATTTAAAAGGGAAAACTGCTACAGAAATAATTTCAAAAGTAAGTACTTAAGCAGATGAAAACATACTCATCTTCAGATAACAATAATTATACCTATTTACAATATATTTAATACTTAATAGTGATTGTATCTTATTTTTATTTTTTGATTTTCACTATTCCACCTATATTAAACTATATAATTCTATTTGAGCATTGCCATTCTTGGTACCTTATTCTACTGCTTATGTCTCTATACATGTTGGTGCAATCTGAACATAAATTATATTATATAAGAAAAATCAAAGTCAAATTACAGTATTATATCGCTTCAAAATTCTTGCTCATTTTTGAACGAGTTAAAGAGAACTCGAATGTATATGGGCTATTAAACCAAAAGGACCACCATGGCAGAAAGAAGAAAATTCAAAAAAAGATTTTGTAAATATTGTGAATCAAAAGTAGACTATATAGACTACAAAGACTTGGGATTACTTAAATTCTCACTTAGCGAGAGATTTAAAATCATGCCAAGAAGACTCACTGGTAACTGTAAAAGACACCAAGAGCTTGTTACAGGAGCTATCAAAAGAGCTAGACAAACAGCACTTATTCCTTATATCGTAGATAGAAAAAATGTTGTTGAAAATCCATTTGAAAACCTTAAATAGATTTTAGCTTACATAAAGTCCATCTTCAAGGTGGACTTATTCATATTATACATCCCCCCCACATTACACTTTTTCCAATATACAAAACCGTTTATCCCCTTTCTCAATATTAACATACAACCGTAATCATAAGATTTTTTCAATGTAAATCTATTGTATTGTCATCATTTTACAATGTTGGCTGATGATGGTGTATTAGATACACTATCAGAAGTGTACCTGTGCTAACCGATCCTTTCTATCTTTACTGCATTGTGATTATAATCAGGCTGCAGGGATTCTCTGTCAAACAGATCATTGGTTAGATAGTTGACCTCACGGTTGCTTATCGGTATGAAGATACATTTTTCATGCACATCTTTTGTGATCAGCGCTTTGGTGACCAGCTCTCCTCTTTGTGAGATCACTTTGATCCTGTCGTCATTCTGAATACCTAATTTTTGTGCATCATTGGGATGGATCTCACAAAAGTTCAATGGCTTGTGCAACAGCAATGTCTGAGGAAGATTTGTTTTCGTACCGCTATGCCACTGATCTCTTGTTCTTCCTGTCAAAAGTAGAAATGGAAACTCCAAATTTGTCTTTTCACTCTTTAACTTGTTTTCTACGAAGAAGAGGTTTCCTTTTTTGTCCGGGGTTAAAAAATGTTTGATCTTTTCACCCCATACAAACGGTTTGTAGGTCAGTGCATCGTAGTCTGCCTCTGAGATATCCATGTACTCATTGAGTTTGGTCATTTTTTGATACTCTTCAAAGATCTCTTTAGGACTGTTAAAATCAAACGCTTTGCCAAAACCCAACTCTTTTGCCAGTAGCTGAAATATTTCCCAGTCTGCTTTACAGTCAATGGATGTACGTGTGAGACGCTCTTGTTTGGTGATCGTACGATCAAGATTGGTCTGAGTGCCTTCTTTTTCACCCCAAGGGGCTGCAGGAAGTCTGATATGTGCATACTTGGCTGTTTCAGAATTCTCATAGGCATTGATCTCAACGACCAGGGGGATCTTTGATAATTGTTTTTCCACCCTTTTTCTATGAGGCAGATGATAGACAGGATCCGTATGACAGATAATAAGGACATCCAGGTTCGCATCGATCATCTGCGTTGCGGTCAACCCCGGTTTGTTGTCAATCTTATCGGTTTTCCAAAACTTTGATACCTTTTGGATACTCTCATCATCAAAACCAAGATGTACCGCTAACATGGTAGAGAGTCCTCCCACTTCCCTTCCTCCCATAGCGTTAGGTTGCCCGGTAAGGCTAAGAGGTCCATTTCCTTCTCTAAAGATCTTCCCTGTAAGAAGATGGGTATTGAGCAGTGCCAGATTTTTGTCTACGCCCTGTACAGACTGATTGAGTCCCATGGTCCATGCGGTAATGATGTTGTCACTTTCCTTATAGAGTTCCCAGAATGCATCGAATGATTCTTGTGTCAATCCAGTACGCTTAAGCATCTTGGTCACCGGTACACGTTTGAATTTGTTCTTAAGCAGTTCAAAGTTGTTAATATGCTGTGCCACAAATGCCTTATCATATTTTTCTTCATCAATTAAACGTTTAGAGAGCAGATTGAAAAAGTCGATATCACTTTCCGGTTTTATCGGGAGATAGAGGTCTGCTATTTTGGCTGTATCTGTTTTTCTCGGGTCTATGACCACTACTTTCAAACCATTTTTTTTCGCTTTTTTGATGCTGTTATGAAAAACTACATGGGCTTCTGCCGTGTTCGCACCGGTTAGTATCAGCAGATCGGACTTAAAGATATCATTCATTCTTACCGGTACGAAATCCGCGCCTATCGCCTTTTTATAGGCAACCACTGCACTTGCCATACAGGTACGGCTATTGGTATCCACATTATTGGTACCAAGAAAACCTTTTGCAAGTTTATTGGCAATGTAATAGTCCTCTGTTAAGAGTTGTCCAGACAGATAAAAACCGATCTTATCTTTAGAGGTTTTTTTGATACGCTCCGCGATCAATGCGATCGTACCCTTCCAATCAGAAAGTACAAATGGCTCATCCAGTGCACCTCTCATATGTGGCCTCAACAACCTTGTAGGTGTCTGCATGCTTACCAGTTCCGAGATTCCCTTTGAACAGAGATTTCCTTGATTGGTGGGATACCCTATATTCCCTATGAGCTGTTTCTCATCATACTCCAATCCACATCCTACACCGCAATATCCGCATACTGATTTGATCATTTCTATTACCTCAAATTAGATTTTCTTCCCCCTATTCTAACCATACTTTAATGTAAAGTTAAGTTTAAATTGATTAAAAATTAGACATTTTAATGATTAAAAACTATATATTTCTATGATACTATTTTCATACAAAAACATTTTAATGAAAATTTAAGGAGTAAAAATGTTAAAAAAAGCTTTGAAGCTCGGATTAGGTCTTTCGTTGGTCACTACGGCTCTACTTGCAGATGTAGAAAAGAAAAAGTTGAAAATAGGGTTTATCGCACTGACTGATTGTGCCCCTATCGTTATCGCTAAAGAGAAAGGATTCTTTGAAAAATATGGTCTGGATGTTCATGTCGCCAAAGAGGGTGGCGGATGGCCGGGTATCCAACAAAAAGTAATCAGCGGTGAGTATGACTTCTCTCATGCCCTTGCAGGTATGCCGATTGCTGCAACACTTGGGATCAACGGGAATGCCAACTTGCAAGCCCTGCTCTCTTTGGATTTTAACGGTAACGGTATCACGTACGGAAATAATATTATAAAAGAGATGCAAAAATACGGTATGGACCAGACCAAAAGACCATTAGGGTCAGAGTCGCTGAAAAAATATATCGATGCGAAACATAAAGCAGAAGGTGCAAACTACCAACCGCTGAACTTCGGAATGGTACACCCGGTTTCCACACACAACTATGAACTGAGATACTGGATGGCGAGTTCGGGGATCAAACCTGATGAGGATACAACGATCAAACCTTTCCCTCCCCCTACCATGCCTTCAAACCTGATCGCAGGTAATATCGAAGGGTACTGTGTTGGGGAACCTTGGAACGAACGTATCGTACTGAAGAAAAAAGGTTCTACCCTGGTAACCAACTATGATATCTGGAACAATAACCCTGAAAAAGTACTTCAAGCAAGAGCGGATTTTGTTGAGAAATACCCTGAAACGACCAAAGCAGTGATGAAAGCGGTCATTGAAGCACAAATGTGGTTGGATGAAAGCTGGGAACACAGAAAAGAAGCAGCGAAGATACTCAGTAAACCGAACTATGTAAAAGCACCGGTCAAAGTGCTTGAGAAATCTATGACCGGTACCTTCCAGTATCTTAAAGGACAGGATTCCGAGCCAAACCCTATGTTTAACGTGTTTGCCAACTACTATGCAGCTTATCCTTTTTACAGCCATGGGATGTGGTTCATCACGCAGATGTATCGCTGGGGACAGTTGGATAAAGCGGTCGATATGAAAGAAGTGATCGAAAAAGTCTACAGACCTGATCTTTTTGCAGAGGCTGCCAAAGAAGTAAACTACTCCCTACCACCTAGCCCATGGAAAGTAGACGGTGTGGATGAATACAACAAGTTCATGGATGGAAAGGTGTATGACCCCAATAAGGCAGTGGAGTATATCTACAGTTTCGATGTGACAAATCCAAAAGTAAGCAAAGATGAGCTTATGAAGGCCAATTCATGGACGGTGACAACCAAACAACCCGAGTATGTTTGCCCTTACGGTCCTGCAGGATGTGCTGATCCTAAATATGTGAAATAACACATCAATAATTACAAAGAATACAAAGCTGAATGCTTTGTATTTATACGTGCCTGAAGTAACCTATGTCCAGTTATTTCCTTGACTCAGACTAAACATTAGATTGATACTTCAGGTACCTATAAATATAAAATAGAACTCAGTGTCCAGAACAAACGGGACACAAAAAGGAAAAAAATGAAAAACGAAATTGCTAAAAAGATCATCTTGCCAATGATGGTGTTTTTTGCCATCCTTATGGTCTGGTCATTGATTGCAAACAATGTTGAGGACTTCCCTACCCCGAGTGATACCTATGTCTCTGCTTTTGGCGGGGTGAATGCTGACGGGGATGAGATCGTCGGAGTACTTTCCGATCCGCTCTATATTGCAAATGAGGATGACAAAGGAATCCTCTGGCAGATACTAGCTTCATTGCAGAGGGTATTTGCCGGGTTTTCACTTGCTATTATCATCGGTGTGCCTTTGGGATTGTTTATCGGTATGAGCAAAAATGCGCAGTATGCATTTGATCCGTTCATACAGATCTTTAAGCCTGTATCACCGCTGGCATGGCTGCCACTGTTGCTTTTTATCTTCCAGGATATCAATTTGACAGCGATCTCGACGATCTTTGTCACCTCTATCTGGCCGATCATTATCAACACTGCTTTGGGTGTACGTAGTGTAAGCGAGGACTATATGAATGTTGCAAAAGTATTACAGTTCAGTCCGGTGAAAAAGATCACAAAGATCATTTTACCCGTAGCCGTACCGTTCATCTTTACGGGAATGAGACTCTCTCTGGGGATCGCATGGCTTGTGATCGTTGCAGCAGAGATGCTGACGGGTGGTATCGGTATCGGTTTTTGGATCTGGGATGAATATAACAATCTGAATTATCATAATATCATCATCGGTATCATCATCGTAGGTATTGTCGGTTTTATACTGGATCTTGTAATGGGGATCATCGCAGATTTTTTTGACTATAGAAAAAAAGGAAGAACATAATGGGTGAACAAAAGTTTTTACACTTAGAAAATATTGAAAAAAGATTTCCGATTCCGGGGAAAGAGGATTATATCGCTGTGACAGATGTAGACCTGGTCATCAAAAAAAATGAGATCATCTCTATCATTGGACATAGCGGGTGCGGTAAATCTACTTTGCTCAATATGATCTCCGGTTTGGATGGCCAGACAGAAGGACATATATTTTTACAGGGTAAAGAGGTCAAAGGTCCTGGACCTGATCGTGCAGTGGTATTTCAAAACCATTCACTGCTTCCATGGCTCAGTGTCTATAAAAACATCGAAATGGCCGTCAAACAGGTCATGCCTGAGCTCAATAAGCAAGAGCTTCAAGAGAGGGTTGAAAAGTTTATTACCATGGTCAACCTTGATCAGGCTAAAGATAAACTTCCCGATGAGATCAGTGGGGGTATGAAACAGCGTGTAGGTATAGCAAGAGCACTTGCGATCAAACCTAAAGTACTTTTAATGGATGAACCTTTTGGTGCACTGGATTCATTAACCCGTGCCAACTTGCAGGAGCATCTCATGAGGATACAGCAAAATGTACAAAATACGGTCATTATCATTACACATGATGTAGATGAAGCAGTACTGCTCAGTGACAGGGTGATCATGATGACAAACGGTCCTGAAGCCACGATCGGGGAGATACTCGACGTCAATCTTCCCCGTCCCAGAAACAGGGTAGAACTTCAACATGATCCTGAATATATCAGATGTAGAGAAGCCATCCTCAGCTTTCTTTATGAAAAATTTGCCAAGGAGGATGAGTAGTAACATAGAAAATTTATTTGCCTAATGCATCTTATGACCATCAAGCAGTTTTAAACATCATGTTTATTCAATCAAACATACTATAAAGGGGAAAAAATGAAAAAAACCGTACTACTCTCACTCGTAACATCTACACTGATCATGGCAGGCGGGTCCATTGCACCGGTTGAACCGGCTGTTGAAACAGCAGAGTCAGGAACAGATATAGGGATCTTTAACGACGTAAAATTCAACGGTGAACTTCGTCCGCGTTATGAATTTGCTGATGACAGTGTGAATGATGAAGCCAATGCGTTTACAACACGTTTTGCACTCAGTGTAAAGACCGGACTTGTAGGTATTGAGGGGCTGAGTGCTTTTGGACAGATCATGGCAGTGACGAATTTCGGATATGATGAATATGCTCCGGAGCAGCCGGGGTATGCATTGATCGCTGATCCGCAAAACTCACGTGTCACACAAGCCTATCTTGATTACAAAATGGGTGATACCTCACTGCGTGCAGGACGCCAGATGGTGAACCTGGATGACCAGAGATTCATAGGTGCCGTAGGTTGGAGACAAATGCCTCAAACCTTTATGGGATATACATTAAAGAATAGCTCGATAGAGAACCTGGATCTCATGGCAATGTATGTGACAGACCGTTATGGGGTTACGGATGCACTCACTACAGGGACAGAATCTATATTTCTTCATGCCGACTACAAGGCAATGCCGGAGCTGAAACTTTCTGCGTATGGATACCTCTTAGGTCACCAAGCATTTGGAAGTGATACCTATGGGTTAATGGCTTCAGGGAAAGTAGGTATGTTCAACTATATTGCAGAAGCTGCTACACAGCAAGATGCAAGCATGGAATATGAAAGTATGGGGAAACCGGATGTAGATGCGATGTATTTCAGAGGGGATATCAGTACGAAGTACAACGGATTTATTCTTGGAGCAGCCTATGAATCACTCGGAGATGCAGACGGAAATACACATGGATTCACAACACCGCTTGCAACACTGCACAAATGGCAAGGGTTTGCTGATGTGTTTCTTGGATACAGTGCTGTAAGTAATATATACGGATTGGATGATATTTACGGAAAGGTAGGATATGTGAGTCCGGAGTTTGGTAAAGTACTTGCGATCTATCATAGCTTCAGTACACAGGAGACAGACGGTATCCTCAGTGATGATGCAGGAAGTGAACTGGATCTGCTCTATACCTATAACTTCTCAAACGGCCTGAACTTTCTGGCAAAAGCGGCTTTCTTCTCCGGAGAAACTGACTCTGTCATCGGTGCGGCACAAAATGATGTGACAAAGTATTGGGTACAGCTTGACTATAAATTTTAAGCCCTTTTACACTGAGTCCGTTCTATAAGACGGACTCGGTGACAAAAACACTCTCCCTTACACTTTTTTTAGTACAAGAAACACTTTATCCGCTTCATCAAGATCATACAGAGTCACATCATCACTTTGGACCAGTTCTAAACCACTTAGACGCACTATCTCATCTACCGTGTGATGGTATTGCCTGATACTCTCTTGAGATTTTTTAAAACAGCTCCCCTCTTTTTCAAAAAGTGTGAACTCGGCACTGTACTCACCCTCTTCAAAGTCACTGTCGACCGTTAAAAATCTCTCTTCATCATCCACGATATAAGAGCCCACTGCGACATTTTCAAAACCGTGCAGCGTATTAATGTCACAAAGAAAATATCCGCCGTCATTCAAATGCGCTTTGACACACCCCAGAAAGCGTTCCAACGCTGCTTTATCCAGATAGTTCACCATATCAAAGACTGCTGTCAGTACATCATACCGGCCATCTAGATCACAGAGGTCCACACACTGGGCATCATAGCCCTGTTCAAGTGTCTTTGAGACCATAAGGGGACTGAGGTCTATCCCCTTGACCTCTGGTATCTCCAATGCACCCTGTATTTGGCGCAAAAAGTCTCCAGAGCCGCATCCCACATCCAAAAGTGTATCAAAATCTATCGTGTTTAAAAAAAGAAGGTAATGGGCATAAAGACTGGGAGCAGCCTCTTTTACACCAAGAAGATCCTCTACTTTTGCATAGAGGTCAAGAGAGTCTGAAGTAGAATTAGCCACGGCTCTCTACAACAGCTTTAATCTTTTCATATAAAGAGAGAATCTCCTCTTTCTTTCCATAAAAACTATTTTTATTTGAGATCAGATGTGCAGAAGAATCCATAATATCTTCAGCCACTTTCAATCCGTTCTCCCTCATCGTTGAACCTGTTTCGACAATATCCACAATAGCATCAGCCAGGCCGACAAGCGGTGCCAGCTCTATAGAACCGTAAAGTTTCACCACTTCTACCCCTACGGCTTTTTTGGCAAAGTAGTTTTTAGTGATGTTGACCATCTTTGTAGCGACTTTGATGTTAGGACGTGACCAGTCCAGTTCATCTTCGTTTTTGATACCGATCGCCACTTTACATTTCCCTAACTGCATATCCAGAAGCTGGATGATATCCAGCTCTTTCTCTGTAATGACATCAAGTCCGACAACACCGATATCCGCGGCACCGTGTTCAACGTATGTCGGTACATCCTGATTACGTACATTTAAAAAACGGAACTCTCCCCTATCCAAGATGAGTTCTCTCCCTTCAAACTTGAATTCTCCACCGAAAATTTCAGCAAAAATCTCAAGTGTCTGTTCTGCGATTCTTCCCTTTGGAAGTGCTACTGTTAACATATCTCTGATTCCTTCATCACTTTGCGCATCCCGTTAAAGACCAACATTTCATCGTAAGTAGCTTCTTCAAAAAAACTTGATAAAAATTTTCCGTCCCCGCCGGTAAAATAAAGCTTTTTACCATCACTGTGCTTATCTATGAGTGCTTTTATAGACGCGATTATACCATAGCTTATCCCATCTTTAGTTGTAGCCGGCAATTGGTCTAAAGATATCGTTTCATTCAATGTCGTCTCTAAGACCGGAGAGATAGAAGCATATGCCTTTAACATCGCTTTTAACCCCGGGAATATAAAGCCACCCAAATACTTTCCCGCTTCCATGATATCGACGGTTATCGCAGAACCTGCATCCACAAAAATACCATTTTCATGACTCAAACAGAGTGCTCTTCTGTCTACTCCCATCGTTTCATAGGCACCATCCAAGTAGATCTTCGATGAGATATTTTTCCATGAGGCTATGTTCTCTATGGTACTGTTCAAGTGCTGTTTGACAGTAATATAGCAGAGTCTCTCTTTGCTATATTTGGCAATCGCCTCCTCATAGGGAAGATGCTCTATTCCAGACCCATTATAGATATGGAAATGGGTATTCCCTATATCTGCAAGTAATACCTTATCCTTCATGCCACACCTTCCAGCCATTCTCTTCGAGCATCGCTTTGGCATGTGAGCATAGGGGTGCTTTGATCACTATATATTTTTTAGTGATCTTACTATCGACATATTTTTCCGCTTTTGCATGCAGTTCGATGAGATCAGCTGCTTCTTTCCGAAGTACCCTGCTCTTCTTTTCAAGTTCCATCACCAATGCATAATATCCTTTTAGGTCAACACCCACATAGAGTGCAACCTTTTTACGGGAACCCAACTCTTTTGGCAGGATCTCTTTAAGTGATTTAAAAATAATGTTTTTATGGTTCAGATATTCAACCAATGCTTTCATGATACTCCTTTTAAAGGATGATAACTATTCATTGTCTCGGAGAGGTTCTGTTTTTGTATATGTGTATAGATCTGTGTGGTCTCAAGAGAACTGTGTCCCAACAGCTCCTGCACCACACGCAGATCTGCACCGCCGATGATAAGTGATGAAGCAAAAGAGTGTCGCAATACGTGAGGGGATACGCCCAGATACTTCTTCACGATCTTATACGCAGAGATACGGCTGAGGACAGCACCTGTGTAATTCAGCCAAATATAACTGCTTCCCATATCCTGTTCCTGCATATACCTCTCCAATGCCTCAACCGCTATGGGTGCCAGAGGTACGATGCGTTCTTTTTCCCCTTTGGCAAAACGTATCTTCAACCATCCGTCCACGATATCACTTCGCTGTACACTCAATGCTTCAGAGATGCGACAACCGCTGGCATATAAGAAGAGTATCAGTGCATAATCACGCAATCCCATGATCTTGCTTCTGTCAATGTTTTTTAAGCCTTGCAGTATCTCTTCACTGCTCATATATTTGGGCAGGTTCTTGGGTACTTTTGCCATAGGGATCTTGATCTTTTCGTGTCTGAAATCCTGTTTGTGACAAAAATCGAAAAAAGCATTGATAGAGGAGAGTTTCCTGTTGAGCGTTCTTTTGTTCTCAAAGGCAGATAAAAATTTCAATATATCTGTAGTATCGAGTTTCGTCAGTGTTTTTTGAGTGACCTCTTCAAGTTGGGTCAAGTCACCCAGATAAGAAGAGATGGTAAGGGTATCGAGTGCCTTTGTAACACTGAGATACTCTTCAAAGGCTGTCAGTATATCACTCATAACCTAGTTTGGATAGTTCAATGATATCACCATCTTTATAGAGCTTTGTCCCACTGATGTATGCCGGTTCATCCACTTCACCAACATCATAGATCTTATGCTTTATCAAAGCACTGTCCATCACGATCAGTGATCCTCCCTGATCTAAACCATACACCTTGCCATCGAAAGCAGTCGCTACAGAGTAGTGTGCGAATTTATACTTTGCCTCTCCCATTTTTTCAAGGTCGCTATTTAAAGCAAGTATCTCTCCTTCTTTGGTGAAGAGATAAATGATACCGTTCGCATATGCTACTTCAGAGATATTCGCACTATACTCCATTTGCCCGCCACTGCCTAAGGTCAGAAGTTTTTTTGGCGTTGCAGCGATCATCGTATTTCCTTCACGGGAGAGATAGATAATGTTGTTAAATGCTTTTTCCGTACTGAGATAGACCACTTTGGCATTCTCACTGTCTTGGATATTGACAATAATGAGTTTCCCGTCAAGCATAGGCATCACGACCAAACTATCGATAAAGATCGGACTTGCTGCTCTTGTATCAATGGCAAAGGTTGCCTCGGATCGGCTTTCCACCAATTTTCTGTTATCTGAAATGTTATAAATACCGAAGGTATTGCTGTTAAGAATATAGGCGATCACATCGTTTTCGATCGTTGCAGAGACCACGGGTACTTTTAATGAAACGGCACGTACCGTTTCTTTCGTTTTTTTATCAATAATCTTTAAAATACCCTCAGGATTAGTAGCCAGAATATAGCTATCGTTTTCATTTAAAAATCTATAACCTTCACCAAGATTAAGAGTGCTTAACCCTGCTTTACTGATATATTGGCCACTTTTAAGTGTCCCTCCCTCGCGGCTAAGGTCATTTATACTTCCACCATATGAAGTGGAAGCATTCGATGCTGAAAACGTCTGTTCGGGTTCAAAATATTTTTTACTGCTGCATCCTGAAAAGAGCAATGCTGCTACCGTAAATGTAAGTAGTGACAACCCCTTCATTAATTTGCCTTAATAGTAGAGTGTTGAAGGAACTCTCTGATCACGGCAAGAGAGGAACGGTCATCTATAAGCTCCAATTTATTCTGAGCCTTTTTCACATCACCTGCAAGGATAGCCAGATAGGCTTCTTCAAACAGTGACATCTCTTTATAGAGCTTTGAATCCACAGGTTGTTTATTGAGTACACCTACCGTATAGCCGCTTGCATCAGCGATCACACTGTTCGTACTTGCACTCAAAGACTCTAACGTTTTGATATCTTCTTTTTTCACTGCTTGTGCATAAGTGTAAAGCTCTAAAAGTGCCGGGTTGTTCTCTTGAAGTACCTTCAATGCATCGGCATCATCACTGTTATTCTGCAGTGTCAAGAAAGCTTCATTCGCTTTTTCAAGCTTCGCTTCATGCAGCGCACTCATCACAGTTTGTCCGCCAAAGAACAGAATTAATACGACAATCGCACCCCACAAATGAAACTTGTATTTTTTATACAGTGATTCCAGCTTAAAAGCACTCTCAAGTACCTTTTCATCACCACTTAACTCTCTCTTTACATAATTCACATCATCTTTAATGCTCACGTAGCTCTCCTGCAACATTTTTATGCATATATTATACCCTCTGGAGTTAAAAGAGGGGTTATAGTTCTACAGTTCGACGACTGTAATGCCTAAGTTTCCGGGCAGTCTATAGAATTTCTGTATCTTAGGATGCTTTTTAAGATACTCTGTCACCAGTTTGGCTAACACTCCCCCGCCTGTACCATGGATGATCTGTACTTCATGCAGACCGTTCACCAGGGCATCCGAGAGAAATTTATCGACTGTATCTATCGCTTCATCTGCATACATACCTAGTAGTTTTACAGAAACAGCCGCCCCTGACTTTTCAATATTGACATTGACCTCTTTTGCTTTGGGTTTGACCTTTATCTGAGGAGTATCCCCTCTTTTTTTGAGTTGTCCCAAAGGCACCCTCATCTTCAATCCGTCAACAATGATCGTCGCATCTTTACCGCGGATCCCGACTATCTCGCCTTTATGGGAGCGGTACTTCACCTTATCACCCTCTTTGAGTGGCACTTCATCTTTGAGTTTCACCTCTTTTTGCTTGAAATCTTTACGTTGATGTGCCACGTTCAGCAGTCGTCGTCCCTCTGCTGACTCTTGTGCCCTCAGGGCTTCTCTTGCTTTTTTTGTCGCTGCATTATAACGGTTCTCTAGGGTTGCAAGGGCCTTTCTATGACTCTCCTGAAGCTTCACTTCTTCATCCTGAAGTCTCTGTTTTTGTCTCTCTACGGATTTTAACTCATCATCTATTGTGGCGATCTTCATACGCATTTCACGCTCAAGTGAGGTAGATTTCTCTATGAGTTCATTGAGGTTTTCTTTGTCCTCTCCGTAGACCTTTTTTGCTCTGTTCACGATGGCTACAGGTACCCCGTAACGCTGTGCTGTCTCAAACGCATAGCTCTTTCCTATACTTCCCTGAAGGAATGTATAGGTAGGCACTCTTTTCTCTTCATCGTAGAGTGCTGCGATGAGTTCCACCTCATCATCACCTGCCATCAGTGAAGCCAAACGTTTATGGTGTGTCGTCACAATAAACGTGATACCTTTTTTTCGCAATTCATCCAACATCACACGAAAGAGACTGGCTGCCTCATCACTGTCTGTACCCAATTCTATCTCATCGACGCCTACGATGGCATCTTCTTTCTGAAAGAGTTTTGCAAACTCCTGCATACGCCCTGCAAACGTAGAGATATCATTTTTTACCGACTGAGGATCATCTATGACCGCTTCTATGCTCTTGTAGTGCCCGACCTCTGTCTGTGCTGCATTACATTGGAAAGGAAGCAGATACTTGCTCATGTAGACTGCTGAAAGCATGGACTTGAGCAGCATCGTTTTACCCCCGGCATTGACCCCTGTGACAAGCATGATCTGTTTAGAAAAATCCATCGTAATGGGGACTGGGTTCTCTATGGCAGGATGTGCAAAATCCTGTAATTTAATGCGTTTGTGCTTGCTTGGCAAAACAAACTCATACTCTTTGGCTCTTGCAAAGCTGACACGTGCCTGATAGTGGTCGAACCTGTCATACTCTTTGTTCACGTATCCCAAAAAACGTTCCCATTTGAAAAAGAGCGCCGAGATGTTTTTACAGTAGGTGTAGATCATCTCCTCTTTTTTACTGAGCAGCGCAGACTCTTTCTCTTTTAAATGGGTGATACTTTGAGGAATGATGTAAAAAAAGCCACCGGGGCTACGTGCAGCTACGGTAGCCTTGATCGCATTGTTAAATCCTCCGCGTACCAGTAGGGTCTCTTCCCCACCGTTGAAGTGTACCTGTGTGTCCACAAGATAATCTCTGAGTCTGCTGGAGTGTGCCAGTTTATAAAGTGTCTCTTTGATCTCTATCTTGTTTTGCTTGATGGCACGTTCCAGTTTAAAAAGTTCCGGATCCCGTTCAGCATTGATATCTCCTTCAGCAGTAAAATACCCTACGACCTCGATGATCTCATCCGGTATCTCTATCCCTTGTATCCAGGAGATGAGAGGTTCTGTGAAACCTACTGTCTTTAAGGTATTGAAGTATGAGATTATGGTAACAAAAGCATAGATCTCATCCAGTGAGAGCACCCCTTGCTTTTTAATAAGATTGAGTTCTCTATCAAGATTCGGTACGGGGTTTGGTGTAGGAAACTGTACTTGGGAAAGTGCCTGTATATAACGATAATGCTGGTTGATATCTCCCATCATTGCTACAGGTTTTTCTCTGGCTAAAAACTTTTGGAACTGCTGGATATACCCATCCAGGTCCAGTTTTTGTGTGATCGTTTTTTCGCTTGATTCTTCTATTGGCACGTCTAAAGTTCCTCAATTGGCTAAATATCCGAATTATAGCGAATTTTATGTAGGTTCAAAAAAGTGCTTCTGGAGTTTCAGGGGTGCTAACTGTAAAAATTAAAAATTGTATCCCACTTTGATGATCGTTTTGGTATCTGTCGTTTCAAATCCTATCGGAGGAAGATTGTCATAGCGTACTTCTTCTTCCAAATTGACATTGATATCTTCAGCCACTGCAAAAGTTAAGCCTGCTACAGCCAGGACTTCATAATCATCTGAAAAGTTTTCGAAGTTTTCAAGGGCAGCCACTTTAACATACAGCGCACTGACTTTATTGAGCTGGTTGGTATACTCTAGATACTGGTTAAAAGAGAAGAAGGACTCTTCTGGCTGATCATTGGTATATTGTTCTATATTGTAGGCAATACCTGCTCTGAGTTTGAAAATATGCTGACCGTCATCAAAGAGTTTTTTCCCCACACCCGCTGCGATAGAGGATTTATTGTCATAGTTTCTGAATGTATTGCGTAACCAGTGCACAGAGGTATAGACCAGCCATTTTTCGATCACGAACTGCTCTAAAGCAAGGTTCGCAGTGTACTCTTCATTGTCTTTGACATTATTGTTCTCTGTCACAAATGCACTTGTATCGAACATGATCTGCAGTGGATTGTCGTTATATCCTGATGTTGTAACGGAAAGGGCATATTTACCATTCAGGCTGAATGTCTCTGTATTTCCTGTCACATTGGAAAAACCGATATTGATACTTTGCTTTAACTCTTTGCTCGCCTTGAGCTTTTTATAGGTTGAGAATTCTGATGCTACATTGGAGACCTTGACTTCCTCAGCCATGACAGCGACTGGCAGTAACAAAGCCAATACTGTTAATATGCTTCTGCTCTTCATATGTTGTTTCCTTACGCTATGATATTTTAAAGTCGGGACTATAGCATAAAAAAATCAAAGTATGGTGGTTTTTCACTTTGAAGCACCGAGGTGAAGTTTACGCTTCACCCCGTATCTGATAGGTAATATCTCCTGCACCGAAGGCTGTGACAAGTCCGTCACTGTATTCTTGTATGATATGGCCGTCTTTAAAGACTTTGACAATGCCGTCTTCTTTCGTCACAGAGTCTGCCATCAGAAGTTTATAGCGGCTGAATGCCCCTTTTAGGTCTATATCTACCTCTAATTCCCCGGCAGCCCAGATAGGAAGGATCACCAGTTCATCCACCCCCTCAAAACACTCTACGAATCCTTGCAGGTTATCCATCGTACGGCTATACTTATGGGGTTGCCAAATGACATTGAGTCTAGAGAATTGACGTAGTCCTTTATAGGTTTGCAATGACTCCATGGTAACTTTGATCTCTGTTGGATGATGCCCATAGTCATCGATCACCACACACTCTTCTTGGTTTTGTACAATGTCAAAACGTTTTTTGATCCCTTTGTAGTGTAGAAGGTTTTCCCTTATATCTTCGATCTTTTCGCCCAGCTCCAAGGCGCCCAGTATCGCCAATGATGCATCCAAGGCAATGTGATTTCCAAAACCAAAGACCTCAAATGCACCCAAGTCCAAAAGTTCGAATTTTGTATGCGGTTCACCTTCTACCAAGACAAACTCTATGTTTGTGATATCTTTGGAAGGGTAGAGTTTTATACTCTCCATCTCTAAAGAAGCGAGGAATGTATCTTCTGCATTGATCACACGTATCTGTGCCAGAGACAAAAAGTTTCTGTAGGCAGCATAAAACCGCTCTTCATCATACCCGTAGTACTCCATATGCTCCGGTTCAACATTGGTCACGATCGCAAGATAGGGATTGGAATTTAAAAAACTCTCATCACTCTCATCCGCTTCAAAAACCACTTTGTTGTTAGGATAATTACGTACATTTGAACCAAACTCTTTACTGATCGCACCGATAAGCGCATTGGATTCAGGGATGATCGATGCGAGCATGGCTGAAGTCGTACTCTTACCATGTGCACCACCCACCGCATAGACCTCTTTTTCACCCAGTATACTCTTGAGAGCTTCTTTACGTGAAAGCAGTTCAATACCCAGTTCCTTTGCTCTTTGGTACTCAGGGTTGTTGGGGCGAACAGCCGCAGAGTAGATCACCCTGTCGACACCCTCCACCGCATCAGCATGATGGGGAATGGTGATCTTCGCATCAAAGTTCGTTGCCAGGTCATTAGTGATCTCTGTCTGTTTGATATCCGAACCGGAGATCTTGTGTCCATCATTGAAGAGAAACTTGGCCAATGCAGAGAGTCCGATACCCCCAATACCGATAAAATGGATCTTTTTCATCGCTACTGTTCCTTGCTTTCATCAAGCACTCTGAGTTCTTCTTGTGCCTGCTTGACATGTCTATCAAACTTTTCAAGCAAGGCCTCAGTTGGCTCTGTAAATGTCTGTATGAAAAATGCCAGAGGATCATGGGCATCTACCCCTTCCACATCGACGAGATTTTCTATAAAATCTTCAAAACTCATTCCTTCCATGACTGCAGCTACATGTACCATCATCGCATCTTTCAGCGCTGCATGGTCGATCGTGTAGTGCAAGACAAGAAAGATCTCCTTGGCACCTTTTTTGTCATTTTCGCTGTAACGTTGTATCCCGTGTTCATAGATCGCTCTTGCCGTGGCAAGGTCCTCAGCGTCATTCATATCAAATGACTGGGAAGTCGTAAGTTTTTCAGCCAGTCTGTCAAAGGCAGTATTGACAATAAAGGTAAATATCTCGTTGATCTCATCTTCCGAAGCTTCAATGATGAGCTGTGCATCTAAAAGCTGATACCCTTTTGCAATGCTCTCTTCTTCCTTGCACTCTTTTTCAAGTCTTTGAATATTTGCCAGAAACTCTGGATCTTTTTTTAACTCTTCTACATGTATTTCCGGTGTTTCCATCATGCTTGCTCCAATGCCGATTTTATTCTTTCCAATGCTTCTCTTGTTTGCTCTTCTTCATATACAAGGGCCAGTCTTACATACCCTTGGCCTTCCCCTTCACGCCCTAAAAATGAACCTGGAAGGACTTTAAGATTATACTCTTTATAGAGTTTGGTCGTAAAGGCTATCTCATCTTCCACTTTGAGCCAAATATAAAATGTCGCTTCAGGTGCCTCTGTCCCTAACACCTCTTGGGCCACTTCAAAATTCTTTTTGTATTTGTCTCTGAATGTGTTGACATGCTCCTGATCTGCCCATGCCATTGCAGCTGCATGCTGCAGCGGCAATGGAGAGGCACACCCCACATAGGTTCTATATACCATATAGGCTTTGAGAATCTCCGCATCTCCCGCAATAAATCCCGAACGCAGCCCCGGTGCAGAGGAACGTTTGGAGATCGAGTTGATCACCAAGACATTTTTAAAACTTTCATTCCCCACTTCCATACTCGCATTAAGCAGTGAAGGCAGTGGCTCATCCAGATAAAGGTCTACATAGCACTCATCATTGAGAAGCACAAAATCATGTTTCAATGCCAGCGTTACCCAACGCTGTAACTCTTCCATAGACATCACAGAAGATGTAGGGTTGTTAGGGGAGTTGAGTATCACCAGGTCCGCTTTTGCCAATGCCTCTTCATCCACTACAGGGTGAAACTGATTGGCTTCATTCAGATTCAGGTAAATGACCTCTGCTCTGCATGCTTTGGCCGCACCTTCATAGATCTGGTAAAAAGGGTTGGGGAAGACCATGACTGGTTTTTCCACATCATGCAGCAGGAATTGAGGAAAGTTAAAGAGCACTTCCCTGGTACCAAAAGTGGGAATAATCTGCTCATCGGTCAATGTAAGGCCAAAACGCTTTTTGTTATAGGTCAACATCCCCTCTCTGAGCTCTTGTTCTCCAGCAGATTTGGGATATTTGTTGAGCAGTCCAGCTGCATCCTTGAAGGCATCTAGAATAAATGCCGGTGTCTCAAACTGAGGTTCGCCGATCGTTAGGCTGAGTGCAGGGTAATCGGGGTTGGGGGTTACAGTGTCAAGTAATTGGTTGAGTTTCTCAAAAGGGTAAGTTTCGAAGTTCATTTTTGCCCTAAATTTTTAAGGGATTATAACGTATTTGGGGTAAACTACAACTTTACGATAAATGCCCCGCCATTGATATCTCTGCGTACTTTTTTCAGCGCTTCTCTTGCACTTTTTTCATCACTATAGGCACCTATGAGCACTCTGTAATTATCTGTACGGTGTACCCTGTAACGTAATCCTAAAGCGCTTATCTTTGCTAAATATGCATTGTTGGGCATGGACGAAAATGAACCCACCTGAATATAATAGTGACCAGCATTCTCTTTTGTGCCATCTTTCATTGTGGATAGCGCTTTTGTTTTGACATTCCTGAATAATTTTTCTGATGCCGTTTTTTTAGCTTGAGCCGTTCTGGAAGCGGTGGGTGCGGAAGATACCATGCTAGGTTTCACCCTGCTTTTGGCCAACCACTTCATGATCTCATCTTGCAGTTTGGCTCCGCGGTATTTTGCCTTGGAACTGTTGATGATAATGACAACCGTATAGAATTTCCCTGCTCTGTTTTGCACATACCCGCCTATATTTTTCACACGTCTCAGAGTCCCTGTCTTCATCCATGCATGTTTTTTTACGACGGTATGTCTAAAACGGCTTTTGATGGTACCGTCTACACCTGCGATCGAGAGTGTCTCCATCCATCTGGAACCATAACGTTCATAGGCATCATCATACATTTGTGCCAATTGTTTTGCGTTCATTTTTGCTGTACGTGAAAGCCCGCTTCCATTGTCTATACTTAACCTGCCCTTGCCTAATGCACCTTTTTCATCCAAAATATATTTGACCGCATCTCTTCCTTTCTGCACTGTGGCAGGAGCACCATAAAGTTTTTCGCCCAAAAGAAGCAGAAGATGTCTTGCATAGAGGTTATTGCTCTCTTTGGATGTTTCAGAGATGATCTCTTCCAAAGGCTCTGAGTAATGTGTAAAAAGTTCTTTTGCTTCTCTAGGTATCTTACGTAGTTTCAAGCCCCCTCTCACAGCTATCCCCTCTTGCATCAATCTATCTTTCAATGCATAGTAGAATGACCTATAGGGTTTGGTAATGACCTTACAAATATTCCGCTTGCCGCATCGTTTGGATATCTTTCCTTGAAGAAACACCGTAGGAACCACTTCCCTTTTGTCGATTTTCACCTTTGGCCAAGAGTATTTTCCTCTACAGGGTTTATTGACATGTTCCAATTGATCCACCACCTTGTAACCCTCATCCACATCTTTTTTATGGACTCTCTTTTCTTTAGGGATCACGCAGACGGTCACCAGACGTTCATTGAACATCATGGCATCCGGCATGGCATTATAGGCACTGTAGAGATTTTCATCAAAACCTGAACTGTCTTGACTCCCTACTTTGAAATAGCTTCTGTCTATGACGATATCACCCCTGATCTGACGTATGCCTTTTGCACGTGTCTCAGAGAGGATCTGTTCAAGGTCCTCGGCATTCAACGTAGGGTCACCAAATCCCTGAATGAGCAGATCCCCTTGAAGCACACCATTTTGCACGCTTCCTGTGGTATAGAATTTTGTAGGCCAACGGTAATCAAACCCTAGCTTCAGTACCGAGGCATAGGTGGTCAGAACTTTGATCACGGATGCGGGGGTCCTGCTTTTGGAAGCGTTGAGCGAAGCCACAACCTTTCCATATTTACCGGCTTCTTTAATATAGATACTGATATCTTTTTTGGGGATACCTGATCTGCGTATCTCCTCATTGATGACCTGGGGTAATGCATAGAGCCATAGGGAGAGTATCACATAAACAAATAGGCTTCTCAACACGTTGCCTTATATGCATTAAGCAGTCGCTGCATCGCTTCACTGAGCACCTCTTGGGATGTACCCACATTCAACCTCATAAATCCTTCTCCGGCCTGACCAAAACTTTTACCGTCATTCAGCCCGAGTTTTGCTTGATGTAAAAAGAAATCGACCAGTTGGGTATGAGAGAGCCCCAGTCCTCTACAGTCAAGCCACATTAAAAAGGTCGATTCCGTAGGGACTGCCTTGACAGGCAGTTGATGCTCTTCTAGAAATCTGTCCACATAGCTGATGTTTGCAAGCAAGTGCGCTTTGAGCTGCTCTAACCATGGGGCACCCTCTTTGTAGGCGCTCATCAAAGCTTCTATACCAAAAGGGTTCCCGTTGGTAATACCTGATCTGTCCTGTTCAACCCTATAGGCTTGACGCAGTCTGGTATCAGGTATGATCGCATAGGAGGTATTCAGCCCTGCCACGTTAAATGTTTTGGAAGGGGCATTGAGGACAACACAGTGATGCATGATCTTCTCAAAGCTGCCAATGCTGTAGTGTCTTTTTTCATAGACAATATCTGCATGGATCTCATCAGAAATGATGAGTATATCATTGGCTATGCAGATCTCAATGATCTTTTCCAATTCTTCTTCAGACCATACACGTCCGGTCGGGTTATGCGGTGAGCAGAGCAAAAAGAGTTTGGCTTCTTTGGCCTTGCTTTCAAAGTCATCAAAATCGATGTGATACCTGCCGTTCTCATACACCAGCCTATTGTCCAGCACCCTTCTCTTTTGATGCTTCACAGAACTTACAAAAGGCGGGTATATGGGTGTTTGTATGAGTATGCCATCCCCCTCTTGCGTATAGGCAGAGATGATAAAGTTCAAAGAAGGTACGACACCGTAACAGGGAATGATCCACTCTTTTTCTATCTTCCATCCAAAACGATCCTGCATCCAGTTCCGAATCGATTCATAATAGGCATCCGGATAGACAGTATAACCATACAGAGGGTGGGAAGCTCTTTGCTTCATTGCTTTTTGTACACATGCCGGTGAAGCCAGGTCCATATCTGCAACCCAAAGAGGGAGCAGGTCATCTGTACCGAATTTTTTCTTTGCTTCATCCCACTTCATGCTGTGTGAGCCTTGACGGCTGATCGCTTCAAACATTTGTACTTCTCCTTTCCCATATGCTCATCTGTGCTATCGTATACTGGTGCTTCCGTGCTGTCTCTTGTATGACAAACGGCACATCTTTCGTCTCTAAAAGCGTAAATGCATCGCCTAGTCTCTCCTTAAGCCCATCGAGTGTGCTAATATTTTCACCATCTCTTTTGTACCCGCCTATCCATTTCTCTTTGGGAGTAGACGCTTCTTGCCAGGTGTACGGAGATGTCAAAATGAGTAGTCCTCCCGCATTGATACGTGATGCCATAGCATCTAAAAACTTTTTAGGGTCATAGAGCCTGTCTAACAGGTTCCCTCCAAAGATCAGGTCAAAATCTTTGTAAAGAGGTTTTAAATTACAGGCATCTGCCTGCCAAAATGAGATTTTCAACCGTTCTTCTTCCAGATCAAGGTCTGAAAGTTTTACCTCATGAAATTTTTCCAGTTCACCCTCGGTCGGCATAGTATAACGTAATATACCATCATCTTTGAGCTTCTGTGCTTCCTGTATGAAACGTGCAGAAAAATCCACACCAATCACTTCATCAAAACCACGTGCCAGTTCAAAGGTACTTCGTCCTGTGGCACACCCGATATCCAATGCCCTTCGCTTAGGCTTCTCTTTCATATATGACAATGCGATCCGCGCACATGCTGCGGGATAATTCTCCACACCCAATGCATTTTCGCCCCAACCAAAATGACAATACTGTGAAATAAGGCTGTCGCTATTATAGATATTGGTGATCACCCTCTCTTCATATTCACTCTGTATGTACCTAAATCCTGCATGTTGATAGAAATGTCTTCTAAACCCATAACGGCTCTTCTGTGTAGCAAGGTTTCCGCAACTTATCCATGATCCGCCTTTGATGATAGTATGTTTACTGTCAAAGGTCGGTACGCTAAAATCATCATAGAGAGGATGGACCTTGAAACCTTCAAAAGGATAGATCGGTGTTCGTGACCACTGCCACACATTTCCTATCACATCATAAAAATCCCCATGTTGGTATGTATCCACAGGAACGCACGAGGCAAAACCTTCAAGATTGATGTTGGCGATCGTTTCGCCTTGTGCCGTCCATTCCAGGTAAGAAAGTACGTTGCTTTCATCACGTAATCGGACATATTCATCTTCGGTCGGCAGGGTGATGGTGACACCCTCTTTGTGACTCTTCCACTTACAAAATGCAGAGGCTTCCAAGTGATTGACCTCTACAGGCCAGTTCAAAGGAAGGTCTATCTCTCTGCTCAAAGTACGAAGTCTGTATCCCCCTTCACCCTTGCGCCAAAACATAGGATGTGATGCCTGGGTATAGGCTTTCCATGCTTTACCCTCTTCACACCAAAACAGATCATTGCTGTATCCGGCATCTTCTACAAAATCCAAATATTCAGCATTGGAGGTGAGATATTTGGCCGCTTTAAATGCCGGTATATAAGCCTGATGATCGCCATATTCATTATCCCATCCAAAAAGTTTGGCATCTTTGTTCTTTCCCAGTATCACCGTGCCTTGAGGTACATCAAGAAGTACATTACGGGGTGCAGGACCGACCATTTCACACGCTTTCCACGCACTGTTTTCCTCTATGGACTCCAATGGAAGTTGACGTATCAGTACCGAAGAGGTTTCAAGATGGATGTTTTCATGCTCAATGCCCATCAAGATCACCCACCAGGGTGAATCTTCCGTAATAGGAAGTTCTAAAGGTAGTCTGTCAATAAGCGAAGAGACTTTCATATAGACTTTGTCACGATAGGCTTGGGTCTCTTCTAAAGTAGGCCAGTCATAATGTGCTTCATTCAGATCATCCCAGCTCATTTCATCGACACCCACGGCAAAAAGTGACTCAAGCTCGGCATCGACACGCTCATCGATAATCTTGGCAAGTGTGAGTTTATTAATAAAAAATGTAGCCGTATGGCCATAATAAAAGATGATAGGGTGACGAAGAGGATCCGCTTTTTGATAATAGGCTTTTTTGTCTACAACGAGATGAAAGAGAGATTCATATCGGCTATAACAATGCTGAAAATAACCTTTGATCTCTTTTCGTTTCGCTTCGGGGTCTGTTCCATGAAGTGTAGGCATCTTTAGCACGTCTCATTCCTTGGAATTCATATACATGTAAGATAGCGAACTACGCTTAAAAATCTGCCTTCTCTTTTGAACTCTCGATCATAGAGATAAAAATGGTATAAAGGTTCGCGATCACCGCACCGATCACCAAACCTGTTGCCAACGGGTCGTTCCCGTAAAACTGCAAAGCAAAGAATGCAGGCAGAAGGTGCAGGTCTGCAACCAATGAACCTGCCAAAAGCTCAGCCGAAAGCAGGTTTCTCACCCCTATCTTCAATAGTGTAGAGATCACATTCACAGACCCTGCTATAAACAGTGCTACGATAGAGTGATCATACAAAAACGCTGCCGATGTCGTTAGTGACATCAACGTAAAAAACATATAAAAAACTTTACCCCAATTCATCCAAACTCCTTAAACTTTAACTATAGTGTACCATTTTCTTACAGCGTTCCATTTTCATACATAGCACGCATTTTTTCTTTCTCTTTTTCTCTTTTGAGTTTCTCTGCTTCCTTTTCTCTGAAACCAGCTACTGAGAAACCAAGCCACATCAAGATTGGTGATGCAACAAAGATAGATGAGTAGGTACCCACTATCACACCTACAAGCAGTGTGAAGCTGAACCCGTTAATGATCTCCCCACCGAATAGATAGAGTGTAAGCACAACAAAGAATGTTGTCAGTGATGTCAATGTCGTACGAGAAAGTGTACGTGTGACAGACTCATCAATGATCGCGCCAAGGTCTGGGTCTTTGATCGTTCTGATCCCTTCACGGATACGGTCAAAGACAATGATCGTATCGTTCAGAGAATACCCGAGTATAGTCAAGAGTGCTGCCAGAATGTCAAGGTTTACCTCAACATTGAACAATACGATCATCCCCATAGCGATGGTGACATCATGCATGAGCGCCATCACAGAAGCAACAGCAAAACGCCACTCAAATCTAAAGGAGACATAGATAAGGATACCGATAATAGCAAGTACCATCGCCATAAGTCCCTTCTCACGTAGCTCAGACCCTACTTTGGCACCCACCATATCCACACGTCTCACTTCAAAGTCACCTGTACCTTGAAGCAGTGCTCTCATTTGGTCACCAACATCTACACCCAGGGCTTTTGAACTTGTCTTGGTACGGATCACCACTTCATCCTCGCTCCCAAAGAAAGTCACCGTTGCACCTTCATAGGATGCATCAGAATCTATCGCCTCACGCACTTTTTCTATCGGTGCTGTTCCTTTGTATTGTACCTGTATAAGTGTACCTCCTGCAAAGTCTATACCGTAGTTAAATCCTTTACCGATGATCAAGCCCAACGAAAGTATCAATAGCGTGATCGAAAGTAATCCGAAACGTTTACTTTTGTTCATCAATGAGAGGGGTTTTTTATATTTAAAAATTTCCATTATTTTGCTCCCCCTGTTCTGATACCGAACCATAGTCCCAGTTTGTTCTTATCGATCTTCGGTAAAAGCCACTGGTAAATACCATGTGTTCCCACAATTGCAGTCAACATAGATGCCATAATACCGATACTCATCGTCAGTGCGAACCCTTTGATCGCACCTGTACCGTATGCATACAGTACCGTAGCTGCGATCAGTGTGGTCACATTGGCATCCCAGATCGCAGTAAAGGCATTACTGTACCCGTTCTCTATCGATTTTGCCACAGATTTACCTTCATGGAGCAGCTCTCTGATACGTTCAGAGATAATGACGTTCGCATCGACTGCCATACCGACAGTAAGAACGATACCTGCCATACCCGGCAGTGTAAGTGTTGCACCAAAGAGCGACATGATCGCAAGTATCAAAAAGAGGTTCCCTATCAGTGCAACATTTGCGATGATCCCGGCCATACCATAGTAAACCACCATAAAAATGACAACCAGGATAAACCCTAGGGCCAAAGCAATAGAACTGGCCTTGATGCTGTCTGCACCCAGACTTGGTCCCACCGAACGTTTTTCCATCACATAGACAGGTGCGAGCAGTGCTCCCGACCGGAGTGCAATAGCAAGGTCATGGGCTTCAGAAATTTCAAATCTTCCTGATATCTGTACGCG